>JBILEW010000071.1:0-20027 GCA_044351885.1 Bdellovibrionota bacterium | reverse complement strand
TACTTGCTGCTGGGATCGTGATGCTAACGGCAGGCGGAGCAGAAGCTCCGCGGTCCACCTTTCATCCCCTTCTATCTGTCTCTCACCGCGCACGGCGCACGTACGACATGCGCAGCGTGTGAAGAACCTCCTCCAAGAAGCGTCCCTCTTCACTCGAAAGGTTCCCTCGCGTCTTACGCTGCAGCATTGCGAGAATCTCGATGGTCTGACGACCAGCTTCGACGTCCACGGGGATCTCCATCCCTTCTGGTGGGTCCATCTCTCCGATCTGCACCAAGGCCTGGGTGGCGAGTGACATGAGGAAAGACATGAACGAAACCCCGGACTCTTCGCTCTCACCACTCTCCATTCGGAACTGTTGAGCGATCGCCTGATCTCCTTGAAGAGCCGCTCCTCCAGGGCCAGCCGTCTCGGAAGCGCCGGAAGGCGCCGCAGTCCGAGGCTGCTCAGACGAAGAACTGCTGCTGGCGGGCGAGGTACCGGCACCATTTCCTACAGTCACTTCCTCTACCCCTTCATGCTGGCGTTCGCGCCCCTCGGAATCGAAGCGCCGTCGGTCTACCACCTGAAAGGTCTTTTTCGCTCCCTCGTTGTTTTCCTCGGACATATCCACCTCTGAAGCTGAAAGTAACGGCTAATCAGAAAACTCCGTATCGACTGATGTTGTTTTACCACGCAGCCTTGATAGAGACTACTCTCGTCTTTTCTGGCATGTGGCTACTGTACTTAGGTCTGCACTGTCCTCATTTCAAGCCCTAAAACTGCATGGCAAGGCTTAGGGTCCCCACGAGCGCACACTCGGCTGTCACTGGCCTGTGCGAAAGTGAGGCTAGACGCGGCCTTGATTGCGAGCTAGTTAACAGGCTGCTGAGAAAGATTCACCGTTGGCACGAGAACTTTCATGGAATTTACTCTTCTAGGGTGTGGCACATCGACCGGGGTCCCTGTTCCGGGCTGCTCATGTCGTGTGTGTACCTCCGGTAATCCCCGTAACTACCGCGACCGCACCTCTGGGTTGATAACTCTCGACAACGGCAGCACTATCCTCGTCGATGCCGGCCCCGACCTGCGACAACAGGCCCTGAAGCACAAAATTTCCTCCATCGAAAACGTAATTTTCACCCATGCTCATGCCGACCACATACTAGGAACGGATGATTTACGGACCTTCAACTTCATCACCAAGAAGAGAATCACCTGCTTCGGATCCGAACCGACGCTCACCGGCATCAAGCAGCTCTTCCCCTACATCTTCAACCCTAATCCCCACTACGAAGGTGGGATGGTCGCTCAGCTCGATCTGGTCGAGATCCGTAATGATCAAAATTTCACCGTTGCTGGCACGACAATCATCCCATTCCCACTTACCCACGGTGCCCTTACGGTGACGGGATTGCGCATCGGACAGCTCGGCTACGCAACAGACTTCAAAACCATGTCCGAACGGGGGAAAGAGGTTCTTCGCGGAGTGAAATATCTCTTTATCGACGGACTCCGATTCGAGCCGCACAGAACGCACCTCACCATTTCTGAGGCGATAGATCTCGCTCGAGAGCTGGGGGCGGAGCAGACCTACCTGATCCATACGACTCACAGCGTCGACTACGACGAGGTCAACAGCCAGCTGCCCAAAGGTATCGAGCTCGGTTACGACGGCTTGAAGGTGAGCTTTTCCTGAGTCGCTAGGGAAGCGAGGCGAAACCTACCGGTGGGCTCACTTTGGAACGTACCACGTGAACGTGCTCGTGCTCATAAACGTGCACATACCCGAAAATCTTGATGCTCTCGTTCGGGTACGTTTACGTTCAGGTGCACGAGCACGTTCACGTGGTAGAGTTGCAGGTTTTGCCTGTCTTCCCCAGGGAAGCGATCTACTGATTAGGTTGAGAGTTCGAGGCATACCCCGCTCTCTGCGGAACACGCGTATCTATCTCGGCCAACAAGCCTCCCAAACCGATCTTCCGAGCTGCAGACACAGAGACCCCCGGGAGTTCCTGTGTGAGAAGCCGCACCGCTTCCTCGTCTACTTTGTCGATCTTGTTGAAAACCACCAACTCGGGAGCTTCACGCAACTCCATCACCTCGAGGATCTTCCTCACGGCTCGATATTTTCCGAGCGCGTCAGGATCGGAGGCATCAACGACATGCACCAAGAGTGAAGCATCGTAGAGCTCTTCCAGCGTCGCTCTGAACGCAGTCTCCAGCTCAGCCGGCAACCGACGAATGAATCCTACCGTGTCGCTCAAGATGACGGTGCGACCGGAACGTCCATCGTTGATCGTCGGTGGCAAAAACAACCGCCGCTGACTCGGGTCGAGGGTCGCAAAGAGTTTGTTTTCCGCCGTCACGTTACTGCCGGTCAAAAGATTGAAAAGCGTGGACTTACCGACGTTGGTATAGCCCACGATGGAGACAAGCTGCAGCTGATTCTCGCGCCGACGGCTCCTTCGAAAGTCACGCGATTCCCTGACCTTGCCCAAACGCTTCTCCAATTCGGCGATTCGATCCCGAATACGGCGACGACCTATCTCGAGCTTGGTTTCTCCCGGACCACGTCCTCCTATACCTCCGCTCAATCGTGAAAGCCCCGCGTCCTTCTCCACTAGCCGCGGCAGATTGTACTTCAACTGAGCGAGCTCAACCTGCAAGCGCCCCTCACTGCTCTGTGCTCGTTGGGCGAAGATATCGAGGATGAGCATACTGCGATCGATTACCTTCAACTCGGTCGAGTTGGTAATCGCACGCCACTGCGACGGCTTGAGCTCCGTGTCGAATATCAACATGTCGGCTCCTAAGCGGATGCAGCGAATTACGAGATCTTGGAGCTTGCCGCTCCCAATGTAGGTTTTTGGATCGACCTTCCGCTTTTGGATCACGGCATCCACAATCTTGACTCCTGCTGTACGAGCAAGCTCTCGGATCTCAGCGATCGATGTTTCAGGATCGACGTCGGGTTTGTCGTACACGCCGACTACCACCGCACCTATAGAATCGCCTGCGTCGAGTTGAACCACTTCGGACGAGAGGCTCTGTTCCACCGCCTCGATGAGCTCCGAAAAGTCGAGATCGCTCGCCCCGAGATCGCGAATCGTCTCCGTCATCGTCGTTGCGCTGTCACTACCGTTGGCCGGAACCAAGTATGCAAAGGTCGTCGAGATGCGATTGCTTGCCCCACGCACGCTCACTACGGCATCGAAACGCAAGCGCTCGAGATCGGTGTAAATATCGTACGGGATTGAAGCCTCATCCTGATTGTTCGAGAGATCGGTGAATACGAGCCGCAAATTCCGCAAGCGCCCGCGACCCAAACGGTATCGACCCAAGTCTGGAAGATAGAGGATATCTTTGGTCCCGAGTACGACCTCGACGATCCGTCCTTGGCGATTGATGAGTACACCTATACGGCGACGCAGAGTTGCGCCCAGCGAGGTCATCTCTCGCGCTAGGTCGAGTGACACCAACTCATGAGCATCGACCGAGCGCTGGAAGAGCTTGCGAATCGCCCGCAATTCCGAGGGAGCCAACCCTTTAGTATTTCCTGATATCTCTTCAGACATGGTCTACAACGATACCACACAAAGGACTCGAAAACCTCCCCCTGGCCAGCTTTTCGAGGCAGTACCGACCGAGCTACGCTCGAGCCGCTATCGCCGCAGCCTCTACCAGGGCTTGAGCTACCGATGGTTGAGAACCAAAGTGGAAGAAATTGAAGGTGCTACACGATTGTGAGGAGGCGGAGTACCCTTCGTTGTAGGGGGGCACACCGTCGACATTAATGCGAAGGGTTTGCAGAACCTGTCCCGTTGTTCCCGCCATCAACCCACGTAAACCCCACTCTCCCGAGCTGAATCCTTGAATTCTGAGACCGATCTCCCCTAAAACCGAATCCTCCGTCGTGATTGCGTCGAGGAAAGCCGGCGCTCCATATATGGGTGTGGCATCCCCCGGAATCAAACCGACTCCAGGATATTGCGGGCCACCGCGCTCGAGTTGGTACGATCGACACAGGAAAGCGGTTCCCGCTCCTTCGGAGTACACGACCCCTCCAGCCTCGGTGAAAGCGCGTATCGAGTCTCGCATCTGCTCGTTGCGAGCGAGCTCTTCGCCATACGCCGTAAGGTAGGCACCCGTGATGTATACTCCACCGATGTCACGCGGTAAGTGCATATCCAGAAGGGGCGAAAAGGACACTGGCTCCGCACCGAAATACTTCAAGAGGTCCAAATTATCCTGATAACAGAGACCGAAGCAGCTATCGTCAGAAACGGCAAACCGACATCGACGGGGAACCGGATCGGGGAAGTTCCACTTGAACTCTACCCGTGGCGCGGACTGAGCGATGTCGAGCAAACGATCGATATCGACGTAATTCGCCGTGAGGTTCCCGATATCGAGGAGAAACTGCATGGGCAGAGCGGTGTGGTTCGTCTCCTGGTAAACACCACCAGGCGGCAGCGGGGATTGAAAGGATGTAGCCGGTAAACCTCCCGCGAGCTTCGGTAGGCTGTATGCGTGTAGGGCTTCGTTGATGAACACCACCGCCGGATTAGGGAGGAAAGGATCTGCCGAATCGAAACTCCCCATACGATTACCAAGCACTGCCTTGACGAAGGATTCGGAAGTGAACTGGCAGTACCCTTTGATGAGCGCAGCCACACTGTTCGAATACGCAGGAACATCTGCAACGAGCACCACTGGAGTTCTGCTCACTATTGCGATTTCCGCGTCGGAACCCCGAGCATCACCAGGCCCGACACCGTCGTACAAGCCTGCGTTACCATCGATCAAAATGAGATCGGCACCGAGTCCTGCCTGCGAGAGCGCTGCCAGCACCTCATGCGGCTTCAGCATCCGCCGATCGAGAACGCGGGTGTAGCGCCGCGAGATGCGATGAAAGATCGAGGCCTGTTGCAGCGCCTGCCCTGTTATACAACACGACAGGCTGACTCCGCGTTTACGGAGTGCAACCGCAAGACCCGTGGCAAAAAGGGACTTACCGACACCTGCGAAGGTGCCACCGATCAACAATCGTGGGGTGCTCAAAAGTGCCATGAAGAGGTCGGATGCACAGACTCACGCAGAAGGTCGGCACTCTGTAGGGAAAACTAAACCGACTTTATCGGGGCAAATATCGAGTCGATTGCGCAAATCCCTGACAGAGCGACTACTTGCGTCTGAGCACAACGAGCTCACCCGCAGCCTCGGCTGCCATCGGCGAAGCTCCCTTGATGAGCCCAGAGCTCTTGGCATGACGCTCTACTAACGTCCCCTCGAGGGCCCAGTAGTCACCGAAGCCGCCACGGAGCACAGATTCTAACTGCTCACGATAGGATACCATTTTTGATCCGATGCGGCCGTTACCGACACGCACTACCGCTCGGCCACCGCGCTTGACGAGGCGAGCCATTTCGAACATCACCTCGTTGATATACCCTTGCCACTCCTCGACCGTTGAGAACGGAACCTTGGTGGTCGGCAACTCGAGCCCCAACCACCAGGCACGCAACCACGAACGGAGTCCGTGGTCGATAAGTCCAGGCTGCTCGGGACAGATTAAGGCCAGGTTGATCTTTCCTGTGGAAACACACGAGATATTACGCGCATCAGCGCACACAACCTGTGCGTTGTTGCGCTCCTTGAGCAACGCCGACGGAATCCCGTCTCGCAAAAGCCCTGCAGCCTTCTTGATGACGCGTGCACTCACTGCCCGATACGACGGCACCTCCCCTCGCTTGCGATTCAAGCTCGCTTGAGCATCAGGCGAGAGAGCCGCTTGAGGCGACGTATACACCGAAAGATGCCCAACGGTATGTCCGTGAAGAACGCTGGCCACGATAAACTGAACGAATCTATCAACGTGATCCGCAGACCCTTTCAGAGAACTCTTGAGATTCATCAATTCGCAATACGTGTCGACGTCGAAGAAGAGCGGAAAGGGGGTCTGAAACCCTCGAATGTCGACCGGGCGCTTGAAGTTGACGAACTGCATACGGAGCGCTACCTCCGCAATATCGGCCGGACTCAAACGAGCCTGCGCCAACCGTACCAGTGAGTGTTCGGGCGCACACCCGACAAACTCGCGCCCCCCCATTAAACACTCCAGACCGACAGCACCTGCGCCGCAATACGGGTCGAGCACCACATCGTTCTTGTTCGAGAACCGCTCCAGGAGATACCTGACGACCTGAGGCTGCCAGGACGAGAGGTAGGCGAAAGCCGAGTGCAGCGAATGAACTGAGCGCGAAGAAGACTCGAGGTCTACATCGACGTCCTCACAAAACGGCTGAGGTTGTACAAGTTTCAAAACTGCTGACATCTGCGCTTCCCTTATCTCAAACGACTGGGTACGAGGGAAGTATAGGGACCAGTCGAAAGTGACACCACGAGGATAGTTGCAAACGGAGTTACTAGTACAAGGATCTTAAATTTTTCAACTGGCTGATTTTTCTCTGTTTTTATCCCCGAAAACGGGTCTGAAGGGATTTCTGATTTTTTTTCAACCGTTGTCGCGTTGGTCAGGGGGCACTACCCGGGCCCAGCGGAGAACTCGTCGCGTTTGGAAAGGTTTGAGGCACAATGAGTAACAATTGCGGCATCTTGGCCGTTGAGCTTGAATTGCGGACGGGCAACAGTCTCGTCCATGCTTGTGCTCTCCCCAGGATGCAAATCATGCCTCGTTCGGTATGCCACTAAGTCCTTCCGTGTTCGAATATTTTGGTTATGTAACACGGAGGCGCGGAAAACGCGGAGACCTCAGGATGGAGATTGCTACGATACTCGAGAGAGCTCGTGCACAAGTGCAGCCGAATTGAGGAGACGACCCGATACTCGTAATACCCGGCTGCGTCCTCCGCGTTTTCCGCGCCTCCGCGTTAATTAACCAAAAAGCCTAGGCTGCCGATCGACATTTGCTGAAGCGGTGAACATTACTTCTCACGGCTACGTCCACGTTGGGACACCACCAGTTTTTCCGCCGATGCGCCTGTCTTTGGAGCCGTGCGATGGTGCGTGAACCTACTCTCCCCCCACGACCTCCAGATTTTTACGAGCTATCTCGAGATCAGGATTCAGCCGAGTAGCCACCAGAAACTCCTTGCGAGCCTCGCTGCGCTTTCCCATACGTTGCAGCAGCACACCGAGATTGTTGTGTGCGTATGCATTCGCCCCATCGAGAGAGAGAGATTGTCTTAGACTCTTCTCGGCCTCGCTCATCTTTCCTAATTCGAGTTGGGCACGCCCGAGCGCGCTCCACGCGCGCGCATTGTTGGGATCGAGTGCGGTGGCCTTTCCGAGAATATCGATAGCCTCCGGGAATTGGGCGTTGCTTATACACAAGAGGCCTAGATTTACGTGCGCCGTGACATTTGTCGGAGCGAGTGAGACGACCCTACGCAGAGCCACTTCGGCGCGCCCCGGATCCCCGAGCTTGTCGAAAACCTCGGCAAGGGCCAAATGCAAGCGGACATCTTCGGGCCGGATTTCGGCTGCTCGTTGCAATGCTCGGCGAGCTTCTTCGAAGTTGCCGAGACGCAGCTCGATCATTCCTCGGTAGAAGAGCGAGTCGAAATGCTTCGAATTTATCTCACTTGCAGTCTTGTATGCAGTGGCTGCCGCTTGCAACCGATTGAGCTTCTCGTTGAGCGCCCCGAGGTTGAAGAATGTGACGAAATTACTGGGCTCGTACGACGCAGCTTTGGTCAAGATATCGACAGCGTCGGACAAACGTTGCTGCTTCTCCAATATCACCGCTACTCCCTGCAGAGCAGCAACGTTCCGGGCATTCAGGTCGAGCACTCGATCATACTGCCCACGCGCCGCCGATATCTCGCCCTTCTGAACGAGCACACCAGCCAAACCTACCCTAAAGGTCTCTTCGTCCTTAAGTTCGAGCGCACTGCGTAACTCCTTCTCGGCCTCCTGCAACTGACTGCGCTTCTGCAAAGAGAGTCCGAGATTGAAATGCCCCTCTGCCATCTTCGGGCACAGCTCGACAGCTTCCCGATATGCCGCGATCTCGGCGTCAGAGCCGTCACCGAGATTGACCCCCTTCTTCACTAGGGTCGCTGCTTTTACACATCCCTGTTCGGCCCGTACGTCACCGCTTACAGCCATCGCCACGCACATCCAGGCAACGAGCACCCCCACTTTTATAATTCTGGCTGCCTGGGACATGACCTTGAAAGGGATGATGATCATAGCTTTGGACATTCGTCGTCGTTAGCCCACCGGCATCAACTTACGCAATGCGGATACCACATCTCTGATACGCTCTTCGGGAACCACTGCAGCAAACCTGACAAAGGCATCGAACTCTGGCCCAAATACGATACCCGGAGTAACCAGAACGCCAGCTTGACGCAGCAATCGCTCAGCTACCTTTACCGAGGCCGGTTCCTTCGTTCCCTCGGAGGGAGTAGCGAGGTACTCAGGATAACGACACCACACGCTCGCACCTGCTTTCGGCTCGAGAACCTCCCACCCGAGCCCCTTGAGACCGGTGGAAAGGACCCGTAGACGTCGCTCGTACGCAGCTACGGTGGGCCGTACGAGGTCATCGGAGGATGTCAGTGCAACTGTTGCAGCGTATTGGAGTGGCAGAAACAGGCCGTAATCGGAATGCGACTTCAAGCGCGAGACGGCCTTAACCACCTCGAGATCTCCGAGTATCGCTCCAACGCGCCATCCTGGCACGTTGTAGGCCTTAGAGAGTGAGTACACCTCCACACAACGCGCTCCGACCTCTCGAGCAGTTAGAGCGCTTGCAGCAGACTCACCTGAGAAGCACATCTCGCCGTACACGAAGTCGTTAACAATCGTCGCGTCGAAGCGTCGACACACATCTGCGACAGCTCTCCACCAATCCGCCCCTACTACGACTCCTGTGGGGTTAGCGGGAACGTTGAGTACAACAGCCCTGGCATTAGAACTCCGCAGCACCCCTTCCAGGGATGCGGCTGCTTCGAGCGGCTGAGAGGAATACACCCATGGGACGTAGTTCCCGCCTACGAGCGAAACAGCAGAGATGTGGGCGGGGTACGAAGGCGCTCCCACTACCACATTGTCCCCTACCCGGATGAGCGCACGTAATGTCTGAAAGGTCGCATCTTTACTTCCAAGGCAGACACACACCTCTGTTTCCGGGTCGAGTTCGATGCCAAAACGCGTGGCATATTTGGTCGAAAACGCCTCTCTCAACCGACGAACTCCGCGCGAAACAGCATAGCGGTGGTTAGCTGGCTTGGTGACCGATTCCAGCAGACGATCCAACACAACTCGAGGGGGAGCGAGATCCGGATTGACCATCGAGAGGTCACAGATCAACTGGCCTTCCAGGAGCAAGGAGTGCTGAAGCACCTTGAGCGACTGCAGATAATCGTGTCCGAGGAGCTGTTCCAACGGCTGCTCATCCGCGGCGCTACCGGCTTTCGTTTCCCCAACGCGCGCAAGCGGGATTACGTTCGATAAAGGTGACATGAGATCTCGCAACAACTCGGATACGTACGTTAGTGGCGCTCTCGTGGCGCTACGAGGTTGAAGAGGTACACAGCCGGACCGACCTTACCTTTGACCTTGATCTTGTCAGCCAGCATCGCGAGCTGTGGATTGAGATCGCCGGAACGAACAGACATCAAGTTCTGCTCCGAGAGCGACACGATGCAGTCCACCGCAGATGCATCGCTCGAGTCTCCCTGCGCGAGTTGAATCGGTCCCTCGATCGGAGAAACCTTCGGCTCCTCACCCCTCCAATCGAAGAGGAACTTCTCACCGAGGTTGGTCAACTCTATCACCAGCGTACCGGTAAGGTACGGCCTCAGGCGCGCCTTGGCACGTGACGCACGGGCGGGAAGCTCCTCACACACGACATCTCTACCATTCTGGATCGGCTTCCTGACGAGTGGGGCCTGCTCGGCCTCCTCCTCTTCGTCCTCGTCATCTTCTTCCAACTCATCATCACCGTCCTGCCCTTGCAATTTGGATGCTCCCGATGATGCAGGCTGATTGGTCCACGTCTCGTCGTCCTCGTCACGCTCGACATCTATTGACGGCACGGTCGTCGGCTCAGTCGAAGCACGAGGCACCTCGCTATCGGCCTGCTGGCTCTCTGCGTCGAGTTGGTCTGGGTCTTTGTGGTCCGACATGTAAGCCTCCTGAAGCGCATTTTTTCGACCGAGAAAAGCTAGATTGACCGATACATACGGGCCAGGTTCTGGTCGACGGCGCTAACCCCTTAGTTTAGCCAAGATAGCCCCTAGAAGTACATGGGTTGAATTCAAAAACCCCTGTTGGGACGCACTTCGTCCCTTGATCCTGGTCATAACGAAGCGGTGCGTCTCCCCCCAGGATTGCGGCATGAAAACCACCCGTGCTCTCGGAATCCTAGCCCTTGCCGCGATCGCAGCCCGTATCGCCCTCGATCGAAAGCGAGCATACAACTACGCAAACAGACTCGTGGTCATCTCCGGGGGAGCCAGGGGCCTCGGCCTGATACTCGCTCGACAGTTGATTCGCCGCGGCGCACGCGTGGCTATCTGCGCACGAGACGAGGCTGAACTCTCACGAGCAGTGGAACACCTAGCCCACCTTGCAGAGAGGCAAGGACGAGGTGATGTGCTCGGAGAACGTTGCGACATAAAGGCTCCCGCCCAGATAGCTTCGTTCATCGAATCCGTGCGGGCCTGGGGAGGTCCTATCGACGTGCTCATCAACAATGCCGGAGTGATGACGGTCGGACCGGCGGAGACGATGCTCGCGAGCGACTACGAGGAGGCGTTCGATGTGCACGTTCGGGGTCCCTTAGCCCTGATCGAAGCGGTACTCCCGGATATGCGCGCACACGGCGAAGGCCGCATCATCAACATCGGATCGGTCGGCGGTCTTGTGGCTTTTCCCCACATGGCCCCCTACTGCGCCAGCAAACACGCCTTGGTCGGCCTTTCGAATGCGCTACGGGTCGAACTGGCGCGAGAGAACATCTTCGTTACCACCGTCAACCCCGGCCTAATGCGCACTGGAAGTCACGTCAACGCGCGCTTCAAAGGGCGCCACGAATTCGAGCAGACTGTGTTCTCTCTTGCTAACGCCAATCCCCTCTTCTCGGTAAACGCCGAGCGCGCGGCCCGACGAATCCTGGACGGCGCAAGCAAGGGTCACGCACGGGTACGGATCGGGTGGCTTCCCTTCGTCCTCGGGCTTCTCGATCACCTCGCGCCCGAAATGTTTCTGGAAGCTCTCGCTCTTGCCGAGAGCTTTGCACCTCATCCTCGGCCCGTAGTCTCCGTAGCCAGGAGTGGAAGGAGGAGTGCCAGCGTGTTGTCGCCGTCGATACTCACGAGCCTCTCGGATAGTCAGGTGGCGATCAACAACGAGTAGGCAGCACACTCGCCAGATTAATCCCTCTTTCTCTCGATTCGGTACTCGCTCTATAAACGGAGCATGAGCTCCTCGAAGACAATAGTGGCACTCACCGGTGGTATCGGTTCGGGAAAATCGCAGGTTGCGCGTCTCTTTGCAGAGTGGGGCGCCAAAGTTGTCGATGCCGATGACCTAGCTCGTGCGGTAGTCGCCCCAGGCTCTCCAGGGCTTGCAAAGACCGTCGAGGCCTTCGGCGCCGAGATCCTCAAATCCGATGGGACCCTCGATCGCTCCAAGCTAGGGGTTATTGTGTTTTCCGACGCTGCACGACGTAAGCGACTCGAGGAGGCCCTGCATCCGCTCATACGTCAATTATGGCTGTCACGCTTGAAGACCCTCCAGGAAAGCTCGACAGCTTCCGTGATCGTATACACGGTGCCGTTGTTCTTCGAATCCAAGCTCGAATATCCCGAGATAGCGTATGTCGTTCATGTGGCAGCACCAGAGAACCTGCGCATCTCCCGGGTAACCGCCCGTGACGGCTGTTCCGAAGAAAGTGTCAGGGCTCGTATCAAAGCGCAGCTATCGGATGAGGAGAAGAACTCCCGTTCCGACTTCGTCATCGTAAACGACGGATCGGTAGACGAGCTGAGACACCGCTCTCGCGCCGTATTCGAGTCACTTCTAGGGAAGCGAGGCAAAACCTGACACTCTTCCACGTGCTCGTGCTCGTGCACCTGAACGTAAGCGTACCCGGCACAAAAACATCAGGATGTTCGGGCACGTGCACGTTTACGAGCACGAGCACGTTCACGTGATAAGTTCAAAAATGAGACACAGGTCAGTTTTTCCTCGCTTCCTAGGCAGCGGCAGTTAGCCACACCAGACGCGCTACCAATGCCAAGACAACCATCACGAACACTACCCTCACAAACGCCACGCCCTTGGTCGTGGCGAGCCGTGCTCCTATGAACGAGCCGGTCATGTTGGCTATCGCCATGCCGATTGCAAGCTCATAACGCACGTTACCGGTGGGAATGAAGAACACCAAGGATGCGGCGTTGGTAGCGAGATTGACTATCTTGGCACTCGCCGACGCATGCAAAAAATCGAAACCCACGAGCACCACGAACGCAAATATGAGGAAGCTACCGGTGCCAGGCCCGAAAAACCCATCATAAAAACCGAGAAGTGCCCCTACAGCGGTACCGATCAACATCCGTGCATTCCGGGAGCGCTTAGGACTGTGGACTTGGCCGAGATCTCGACGCACTACCGTGTAGATCAGAACAGCCAGGAGCAACACGATGATGACCGACCTGAGCAGTGTAGGATCGATCAGCGACACCGAACACGCTCCGAGGAACGAACATATGAAGGCCGCCAACGTCGCACCCCCTACAACGTGCCACGGTATCGTAATCCGCCGAGCAAAGTGCAAAGTAGCCACACTCGTTCCGAAGAAGCTCGCAAACTTGTTAGTGCCAAAAAGAAGCGGAATCGGCGCCGTCGGGAAAACGTTCAAGAGCGAGGGCAGTTGAATAAGCCCACCGCCGCCCACCATCGAATCGACGAACCCAGCGAGACAGGCACACGCCAAGAGGACCAGTAATTCCATTCGCAGAGGTATACCAACTAATGTTCAGCGAAGCATCGGAAATGTCGCCGGATTTCGCCTCCTCAGGGACTCGGCGCACGCTCCGCAAGAACCGCCTCAACGATCACGTCCAATGCACGAACAGACCCAGGGATATCCCACTTCGATTTATCTCGCGGACCTACCATATCCGAGATCGCTCGAATCGAAACGAAGGGAACTCCTGCAATCAAAGCAGAATAGAAGAGCCCTGCCCCCTCCATGTTCACGACCTCGGGGGCGAATCGCTCCGTAATCCAGCGTATGCTGCGTTCTTCACTCAAAACTCGATTAACTGTAACCGAGCGCACCTCCGCAAGCCTGGACAGAGCTGGGATTTCGAGGGGAGTGGCGTGCAGTTCGCCATTTCGAAACGGAAACTGATTAGCATCGAGAAGTCCCATATCACCGATGTGCAGAAAACCACCATTGTCTTCGGCGCCGAGATCTCCACAGATCTCGGACACGATTCGGACCACAGAGAGCTTGGGAATCTCCGGGGAGAAGCTTCCCGCAATACCGGCTTGCACAATCAGGTCGTACTGTCGTGTGGCCAACGTGCGAGACACATGCGCCGCACATTGAAGCGCCCCTATCCCTGTTACAAGAACATCAACACCGGGAAGTTCGAGCAGCGTTCCCGCGGTCCCGACGGTCTGCGCCGAATACGTGGGGGCCCTGCGCTGGATGAGTGGGGCGATCTCGAGGAGTGTTGCCGCCGTTAGGAGAAGAGCCATATACGCACTACCTTGCCATTTCGAGTAACTAGACAGGAGGCCAATCAGCAATTACGCCAACGAACATACGAACGCGCGTAACACTCGTCAAATTACCGCATACTCGTTCCTACGGTGCAATTGCCCATGGCCATTCATCGTGCTTGTTACCTTAAACCCTCTGTTCTACTATCGAGAGCATGCCGTACACGATTCCTCAGATCGACGACTCCGCCCTCATCGAGCAGGAATTCGATCTTTTCGACTGGAAAATACGCGCCGGGAACCTCGCCGAAGTCCGAGACTTCTGTGCGCAGGTACTCGCCTCCGGCACAGTTAATCCGAGACGGCTCTCATCGGTGCACGTACTGAGCGGAACTGTGGATATCTTGCAATGCAGCTATGAATCCGGGCTCCGACATTTCGAAGCTGCAGTTGATACCCCTGGGCCTCTCCGTTGCCGCGTGCAGGCCGGAACCGCCAAAGCTCTGACGATGCTCGGCCGTACGGGAGAGGCAGATCTGTTGTTACAGCACCTCTCCACCGAGTGGCCCGAGTCCTGGTATACCTGGGAAGCGATGGGCACGTGGTACCGAGAAACAGGAAACGACGAAGGCGCATGGAGAGCCTTCTTGAAAGCCACAGCCCTCCACCCTGGCAACCCCTCGATAATCACGAGCTTGGTCACCATGGACCTCGTCCCGAATCGATACAGTGAGCTTGCCGTCGCATTGGAGAACCACCTCGCGCTCGAGCCGCTCAATTTAGGATTTCGTGGATGCTTGGCAAACTGCTTCCTACATACAGGCGCGTTGGATAAAGCGTACGATCAAGCTCGACGGATCGTACTGTTTGCGCCGTTCAGTGTCGTACCTGCTGAGCTGGTGTCGAGTATGAACGCATTAATCTCCAAACTCGAAAGCATATAGTCGGAGGACCACAATGTCCCACATCGCCGTCGTGACGGTCCCCTTCATTAAAGCAGATCTTCACTGTACTTTGGCGGACGAATGCGTCGCCTCGATTCAGTCGCGGCACAAGGTTGAACGTATCGCGATAGTCAACTCGGTACGTTCGGATGATGATACGCGATGGCTCAGCGAGCACTTCGATCTCGTCGAACATAACGACGTAAACATCCTCGCCCGTGCGTGGAACCGAGGTATTCGCCTGGCACTCGATAGAGGTGCTGAGCTGGTGGTCGTCGCCAACCTCGATATCGTCTTCCATCCCCTGTGCTTGGACAACCTTCTGGAATGTTCCAGGCAAGAATCGGATGCCGTCATGTGGTCACCTGTGCCGTGGCGCGACAAAGGGACCTTCTCCCACGCGCAGCTCCTCCCCGAATCGCTCCCGGGGATCACCTGGTCGTGTTTCTCCGTAACTCGAAAGCTCTTCGAAACCGTTGGCACCTTCGACGAAGGCTACACCCCTGCGTATCGCGAAGACAGCGACATGGCGTACCGCATGAAGCTTGCCGGAGTTAGAGGAGTATCGTGTCGTGCTGCCCTCTTCTTCGACAATGAGCGTGGAACGATCAAGGGACTCTTCGACTGCGCTGCTCAGGACGTAGGGTCATCGGCTAGCATGCTCGCAGACTTACGTGCCAGCATCACAGCAAACGACGAGCGTTACATAAGAAAGTGGGGTGGCCTCGGGGGTTCTGAGTGTTTCACGACCCCCTACAACGGCCGCTCAGCTACCTGCGATGGGACACCTAAGAATCTCGCCTCGAGATGAAACTTTCCGATAGTGTCAGAGTTAGCGTGCCAAGGACTCTATGCAATACCACTATCTCGCCGTAGCAGTAGCCGTGGGATCCGCGGTGTCCGACCTTTGTGTGCGAGCCCTACAACGAGACCGGGATCAGTCCTGGGCTATCGGCACCATCGGCTCGTTACTCGGCAGTATCGTTCTTTTACCATTCGTCGAGCTTCAGGCGCGGTATCTCTCTGCGGAGGTCTTGTTGCTATTCGCACTCTCGGGCGTACTCTGGGCCTTCATGGTTCTGTGGGACATGCGCTCGTATGCACATGCCGACGCAGCGTCCAACGCCATTCTCTCGATAGTTCGAACACTACTTCTCGTTGTGGCAGGGTGTGCGGTGTTCGGAGAGAAGTTGACGGCATCGATTGTCTACGGGGGAGCTTTGGTTCTATGCGGGATATTCGTGTGCATCCCGTTCGAAATGTACCGTAAGCCCAAAGGGCTCAAATATCGCTTCGGCAGCATTGCTGCCGGTACCGCGGCGATAATCGTCGACAAAACGCTCGTCGGACTAACGGATTTTCGACTCGTAGCGTGGGCCGGATACATCCTACCAGGCCTTGTTTTTGTACTCCTACGACCTAGCGGATGGCGGAATGAGCTGCGGATCGAGTCTGCTTCACGTGCAGCGTTGATGGCCGCCATCCTGACGTTGTACGTTGGGTTGGGGCCTTTTTTGATCATGTCTTTTGGATTAGGACATATGGGATCTACCTTTCTCGTCCTGCAGACCAAGCTGGTGCTAGTCCTCTTACTCAGCGCAGCTCTCTTGCACGAAAGAGAGTATCTGGGACGAAAGATTGCAGCGGCCGGACTGTGCGGCGCTGGCGTTGCACTGATGACATGACCAGACTAAAGCAAGACCAAAACCTCAAGGTACAGAGCTCCCGCCCCCTTTCGGCGAAAGAGTGCAAAGCCTTACGTGCAGCGCTTGTAGTGAACGAGAACTTTTTCGGATACTCGCTACCTCGGGTAAATATAGTCGTCTGCCATTCGAAGGGTGAGTGGAGGCGAGCCACCACATACTACCATTTCGAGTTCGCGCGCGGGGTAGTGATGCGCGATGGCACTGTCGTCGTGAAGAGCCCCCTGCTGGCGCGGCGCTCCGTCCAACAATGGCAGAAGATCGTCGCTCATGAGATCAACCACGCGTTTTGGATGCGAAGATCGGCGCGGGGCCGAGATTTGTGGTCGCCCATCTGGTTGCTGGAAGGGCTGGCATGCTTCGTCGCTAAGAACGATATCGTGATGAACGCCAGAGCGATGAAAGAGGCAGTGCGACACCTTCAGGTTCGTTCGCTGCTACCCTACCGATATAGGGCAGCCCTCTTCCCCGACTACCGAACGGTGAAAATATACTACTCCTTGTGGTGTCACTTCCTCCGATGGCTCACGCGCACAAAGCCTAGCGGACTCGCACACCTTCTCCAACGCCGGCGGCAGCTCAGTTCAAAGGCGCTGTTCGACCGCGAATTCCGACGTACCTATGGTGATGGAGCAGATGAGCTATTGAGAAAATACCTCGGGAAGCGACCCGCACTGACAGACACCTGAACAGGAGCTGTGGTTCAGAGCACAACCCGCCGACCCTCCCTACTACTGAGCGCGCACAACTCGATTAATTCGATCACGTCCAGCGCATCTGCAGGCGACACCGGTGCCGGAGCACCCTCGGCGATGGCAATGAAGATGCCCCGATAAAACTCGTGGTACTCTCCCGGCGCGGTGTCACAATCTACACGCCTCATAACCCCTCTAGTATCGAGCTGATACAGCTCTGCTGCATCTCTATCGAGCCCCCACTGACCCGATATCGTTTCAGGACTGTATCCGGCCTTGAGCGCATCCTCCTGAGGATCGAGCGACCGCTTGATGAAGCTCCCCCGCTCTCCGTGCGCTTGCAGGACGGGCCCTGGGATTCCGACTACGCTGCCCGCTCGTAAAGTGACCTGCAGAGGACCGCAATCAAACAGGATCACAAAATAGTCATCGGTGGCTGCGCCCCCGCGTTGAGCGCGCATGTCGCAATACACACTGCGCGGCTTTCCGAACAGGTGATACGCCTGATCGATCAGGTGGGAACCGAGATCGCACAGGATACCCGAACCATCCTCTGCCTGCTCACGCCATCGGCTAGGATTCACCTGCGGCCGGAAGCGATCGAAGCGCGCCTCGTATTGATACAACGGCCCTAACGCATTCTCTGCTAGCAGTCGCTTTAGGGTGAGGAATCCGTTATCCCAGCGCCGATTGTGAAAGACTGAGAGCACCCTTCCGGTACGCTTGGCGCACTCCACGACTGCCCGCCCCTCCTGCGAAGAGACCGCGAAAGGCTTCTCTACCACTACGTGCTTCCCCGCCTCGAGCGCCCGAATTGCGAGGGCTGCATGCTCCCGATTCGGAGTAGCCACTATCACCAGGTCCACCGATTCGTCAGCCAGCACTTCGTCGACTGATGAGACGACCCTCGCCGCTGGCAACTCCTGCGCCACCTCCTCCTTACGTGAGGTCACGACGGACGTAATTAGAAACGCCGGTAGAGATTTCAAGACCCGTGCGTGAAAGACCTTACCCGATAGACCAAACCCGAATATCGCCGTTCTAATGTGTTTCATCGCTCTTAGTATCTTGAACGGTTCCACATAACACAACATGATGAGGGGTACTTGTTCGGATATCTTGAGGACATCCCCTTATGGTCATGAAAACAACCAGAAACGCTGCTCGATTCTACCTCCTCGCCTTGGCCGCTCTCTGCGCCTGCTTCACCACTACAGACCTCCAGTCTCAGGGCAAAACCCTCGTGGACAGCGGCTTCAGGCCGAAGCCTAGTGGCTTCAGCTTCCCTAACTGGGGCGGTGACGAATACCCTGCGTCCGAACTCACACCAAACGACCTTGTTAAACTTTTCGGAGAGCGCGTCTGCGTCCGCTGGCAGGGAGACGATTGTGTACCAACCCCCGGTGCAACGCTGTGGCTCGAACAACAGAACGCCGCCATGAAAGGCGGACACTGCGAAGGGATGGCTGCCCTGAGCAGCGCCTTTCATGTGAAGAGCGAGACTCCCTCTGAGTACGGGGCTTCCCCAGCTTTCTCGCTCACGCCATCGAACCGTGAACTACTCACCACTATCTCGACCTACTGGGTAACGCAGAACCTCGAACCGGTCTCCCAAAATACCCGAGCCACCAAGGAGTGGTCGCTGCAACAGATCGTAGACTTCCTCGCCGAGAACCTCGGCTCTAACAAAGACTATCCCACCCTCGGCATCTACTCAGAGGACTCGGGACACGCCATCACTCCCTACAAAATCGACGAGGTAGGTCCCAAGGTGTACCGCGTCTACGTCTACGACAACAACCATCCAGGCGAGGAGAAGTACGTCGAGATCGATGCAGGTAAAAATCATTGGTCGTACGCCCTCGCAGCGATCAATCCGAGCGAGGATCCCTCACCCTGGGAAGGTGGCGTTGGCTCGATGGATGTGACGCTGCTCTCGGCACGCTACTCATCCCTGGTCTGCCCTTTCTGCGGTGAACATGCTCCCCCTCGATCCCCAAAGCCTGCAAACGGCCCTCAAGGTCCGCGTGCCCCATCGGCGAACTCTGATTTCATCACCCTTGAGACACCTGCCCGATGCAGCCAGATCGTGGTGACTGGAAAGAAGGACAAGAAACAGTTCTCTGTGGGCAAGAACAAGAAAAACGAGATCAAAGGCGCTTCGATGTCTCAGCGTCGCGGATCTCGGGGCTGCACCATCAAACTGCCGCCGACCCAGCAGTACGACTTTCAAATGGTAGATGACGGTCGACCACCTCGCTCACCTATGACCGACCTGTTCATGTACGCTCCAGGGAGCGTCTACTCGATCTCGAATGTGGCTCTCTCGCAGGGAAGCACGCAGACCTTTTCAATCGGCACCGATACGTTCACCTTCCAAGCTGGTGGCTCCCAAAAGCCAACCCTGCGCATCGCAAATGAGAGCGCTGACGGCTTCGGATACTACGAAGTCAAAGACGTTGCGCTCAATGACGGATACGCCTTCAGAGTCGAGGAGGATGCCGACGGCAAGCTCTCCTTCAGCGACAACGATCCCAACCTCGACAGCTTCGACCTAGAGGTACAGGACATCGAAGAGGATGGAACCAAGAGCTACGAATTCGAGGACATCGAGACCACAGACGACGGCAAAGCTATCATCGATGTAGATGATCCGAATGGCGCGGATCTCGACATCGACAGCGATGGCGATGGAACAAGTGACGAACAGGACACAGACGACGACAACGACGGCGCTCTCGACGCGAAGGACAACGACGACGACGGCGATGGTACGCCTGACGACCGAGAGGCGGCGGACGCCGACCACGACGGAACCGCCGACGACGCTGACACCGACGACGACAACGACGGGATCGACGACGCATCAGACCCCGACGACGACAACGACGGCACTCCCGATGCAAAGGACAGCGATGACGACGGTGATGGTACGCCTGACGACCAAGAAGCGGCAGACGCCGATCACGACGGGGTCAACGACGCATCAGACCCCG
>JBILEW010000017.1:0-56068 GCA_044351885.1 Bdellovibrionota bacterium | reverse complement strand
AGAAGGCAGCTCGGAGCCCCGATAAACTAAGGTAACATGCGCCCCGACCCGATACAGTCTGAGCGCCGCCTCGGCAGCCGAATTCCTACCTCCGCAAATGACGACCCGTTTTCCGAAATAGCTGTGCGGATCGCTGAGATAGTGACTCACGTGCGGCAGGGATTCGCCAGGAATCCCCAATTCGTTGGGCCGGTGCATATCGCCGATAGCCAAAACAACGTAGCGAGCTTTGATCTGCTTCGGCTCCGTGCCGGGAGCGAGATCCGAACCATCAGCCCCCCCTACTCCGCGCAGACTCCGCTGCGTACTCACCACGAAGGATCCATCGGGTCGTCCCTCGACGGAGGTTACCTTTCTATAACTTTCAATCGAGAGCCCGAACTGCTGCACCACTCCACGCAGATAGTTCAAGTACTCTTCGCGCGTTGCCTTGCGTTGCGCAAGAACTTGCAAGGGGACACCAGCGATGGCGATCCGCTCGGGAGAGGAGAAAAAGGTAGTATCCGGAGCGAACCACCCGATCGTCCACCCAATAGAGCCTGCTTCGTAGTGTACGTACGGTATCCCGTGGCGCGAAAGCGCCACCGCCATCTCGATTCCGATCGGTCCAGCACCGACGATTACTACCCCTGTCTCTTGCACGATTGATAGCGACCTTCCTAACTACCCTTGAGATAGGAATCCAGCTCTCCGATTTTGAGGCCCTCGGCGAATTTCTTGAGCGAGGCGGCATCGACCCCTTCGCCTCCGGTTATCTGCAAGAGCGATCCGCTCTCCAAGAATACCGTCAACTCAGGAGAGTCTTCGGTTTTGAGCGTTGCAGTACGACCATCGAGACGGAATTGATCGACCCCAGGCTGAGCTCCTCCGAACATCATCCCCATCTTGGCAAGCCCTGCGAGATTTCCCATTCCGCCCTCACCACCAGAGCTTCCGGAGATCGACACCTTGATCTCCTTGTCGCCCTGCGAATACTGCCGCTCGATATTGGTGAAGCCCATGGCTGATTGGATCTCTGGCTCGGCACCCTTGTATCCATGTACGTCAGCGGGGAGTAACTCTCCCAAACGCGCCTGGTGGAGCTTGGTAAGCTCCTTCTGTGCCCAGGAAAGCTCTTCGAGGGCCTTCGGATAGTTCTTGGCCTGCGCGTAGTCGTTTACCTTCTTGAATATCTCATTGATGTCTTCGGCTATCGCAACCTGAGCACCACACACTAAGGAAGCTCCGATGAGGGACAAGATCACTTTTTTCATATGCATCTCCAGCAAATAGCAACGTCTGCATACAGCGCAACGTTGGCAAGCGACGAGGCAAGACCCCTCGGGCAGCAGAGTGCCCTGCACGTGCAGGCTTTGACCCTCATGCTGGCGGGGCTTCGCAACTTTGGTAGGTTATTCCTGCCGACTCAGGAACGCAATCTCAATGCTTGGAGACCCTCGGCCACGCCCAGATAGGCGCGGCGAGTCGAGGCTCGGTCGTGACCGCCCCGAGTTTGTCCAAGGCGTCCATCTCTTTGCTAGCCTCTGCTAGACCGACGATCTCCCTGCCTCCTCGGCGAGAGACCTTGAGCGCTTTCGAGAGGTCCTTTCTCATATCCACCGCCTTCTCTGCGGGCAGCTTGATGACGTAATACCTCGGGTCCCTACCGGAATCCTTCACAACTTCCGTCAGAATGCGCTCGTTTACCTCAGTCAGCTCCGCATGCCAGAACCGGCCTTCTTCATCCTTTGACTCTCCTGAGTCGTGCTCGGAGGTCTCGGGGTCATGTACGTGTTTCGGTATTTCACGGAGGAGCAAGGCTTCCGAAAGCTCTCTGAGCGCTACATCATCGCTTAGCGCCCACTGATGGAGGTGATGTAGCCAGAAGGATTCGACCATGTTCAAAGCGGTCTGCAAGGAGAGATCGTCGATACTCTGCGACTTTAGAAATTGCTCCATCGTCGGATCCGCATAATTCAGATCTCCTTCGGCAAACAGTTCACGGGCCCTCTGGCCGATCAGTGTTGCGATCCGCGCTGCTATCCGTACCGTATTGTGGGCATAGACATTCACGTACATGTCTTTGCGTGCATTGAAAAAGGAGTTCATCGGTCCGACACCGGATTGCTGAATGACGAGATCACCATCCGGAGAGATCGCAAGATTTTTCAAGAGCACTGGGAGATCGTAACGACCGTAGTTGACCCCGCAGAATTCGCTATCGCGCGCGACCCAGTCTCCGCGGTCGGTGTTCCAACCACCTCCAGTGACGAGCTGCCACGTCCAACGGGGAACTGCCGGATTCAGCGGATCCTCTGCCATCACCGCCTCGAGATCCGTCGACAACGTGTCGTATCTGTCGATACAGTGGTCAAGCTCCCACCTCAACCCTTGGTGCTCCCGCACGATCCTCTTCGACAGCTCCTCGTGAGCATCCTTTTGCCCGGGGTACCATACGTGCTGAGCGATGTGCGAGCGCGGTGCGATGTGCCCTACATCGTGCAGCATCGCGAAGGCTACTACGGCTGGCCCCCATCGGTCGATCTCGAGGCTTACATTCCGCGATGCCCCAGCTTTCAAACTGTCCAACACCTTAGCCGTGAGATAGGCAGAACCCAACACGTGATTGAAGCGGTCGTGTCTCGCATCTTTATATACGACATCCGCATACGATAGTTGTCCCACATCTTTGAGCCGTTGCACGACCGGAGTATCCATGAGGCCGATTATCACCTTGTGCAGTACGTTACTACGGTGAAGTACTATTCCCTCTGGATACAGCGCATCCCGCATCAAAATCGATCGACCAGGGTCCTTGAAGTTCAGGCCGTCCTGCCTCCGCTGTTGGTAATTGTCCTTCGCCTGCCGACGCGCGGCGGCCTCCTCCGCTGTGTAGAAGTAGATGCTCTTGATTCCTGCGGGGTCGGGAAGACGTGCGCAGGTGAGATCGCTAGCGCTCGCACCGCGCCTCCTACCCTCGAAATCCCCTCGTACTTCTTGTTGGTGGTTCGTCATAGTGGCATCTCTGTATCTGTCTAACCTAGGGAAGCGAGGCAAAACCTGCCACTCTTTTACGTGAACGTGCTCGTGCACCTGAACGTAAACGTTCCCGAGACAAAAACATCAAGATGTTCGGGCACGTGCACGTTTACGAGCACGAGCACGTTCACGTGCTAAGTTCAAAAGTGATACCACAGGTCGGTTTTGCCTCGCTTCCCTAGAGATGGTAGGAGCAGATTGAGCCTTACTCAAGGCACCAGGCCACTGCTAAGCCTGAATAGATCAGATCCAAACACCTCCGAGTCAGATTGGATACGGAACCTCCCTGTGGAGCCTCATGTCTAAGCTCCTATCAGCTTTCTACACTCGGCAGACACAAAAGACCGAAACTGTCGTTTCTGACTCATGACAAGTGCTGATACTCCTCGAAAAATAGGATCTGTTTCGATTTCGCACCCCACGAAGAAGATCTTTCCCTCTCAGGGGATTACCAAACTGGACGTTGCAGAGTACTACCATGCCGTCTATGAATTGATGGGTCCCTATCTCGAGAATCGCCCGCTTTCCTTCATTCGCTGCCCCTCTGGCGTAGAGAAGAATTGCTTCGTGCAGAAGCATCCTGGGGCATGGCTCTCGAGCGACGTCCCACGTGTCACGCTCCCCGAGGTGGAAGGCCAGGGAGATTATATCTTCATAGAGAGCGAAAATCACCTACTGGCTCTCGTTCAGGGAAACATCGTAGAGATGCACGCATGGACATCGCGTCTACCCGACATCGACCACCCGGATCAATTAGTTTTCGACCTTGATCCCGATGAAACAGTGGCGTCACCGCAGGTGGTCAAGATGGCCTTAGCTCTCCGCGACCTTCTACTCGAATTCGAACTCGAGAGCTTTCCGCGTGTCACCGGCGGAAAAGGCATGCACCTCGTCGTACCGATAGCACGAAATCATTCGTGGCAGGAGGTTAACACCTGTGCTTACACCCTCGCCGTTCGCCTCGTAGACCTTTTTCCGGAAGACCTCACTGTGAACCCACTCAAGCAACAGAGACGTGGCAAGATCTTCGTCGATTATTTACGGAATTCGCGAGGTGCTACAACTGTCGTGAACTACTCGCTGCGCGCGAGATCCCAAGCGACCGTTGCAATGCCCCTGTCATGGGACGATGTCACCCCTAGGCTCAAGATGAACGGGTTTTCGCTCGCATCGGTGAAGCGGCAGATCGAAACAGGATTCAGCGACCCGTGGGAGGGATTTCACGAACTCGAACAACGACTACCCGCTCAAGAGATTCCTCCCATCTTCGAGACCGGGGTACAGCGACCAGCGTAGTCTCTAAGGAACTGCATGACAGGAGAGCATCTCTCAGAAAACGAGAAAATCGACGAAGCCTCGCGCGAATCCTTTCCGGCGAGCGACCCGCCAGCCTATGTGTTCGGGCGTGATCTCACACAACACGACATGCCTGCCACGCGACCTCCGAAGCCAAGGCATAAGGGGTACATGACTCGCGTACACTCAGTCGTACAGAACGTTTTGGCTCGCATTCGGTTGATGCGCAAGACACGAGAGACGACCTACCGCTCTCCCCCTCGGGACTGATAGCGAGCAAGCTGCATCTTGAAGAAACGCGGGACGTGAGGACTGACGATTTTGCCCTGCTCTATACGCTCACCCACCTCACCCAGATAGGTTCCAGCAGTACTGTAATCCGCCACCGTGAGAGATAGGGTCGCTATGTAGAGCATCGCCTCGACACTCTCAGGTTCGTTGCGCAGCGCATTCTTTGCCGCTTGCAAAGCGCCGTCGTAGTCACCAGCCACACTACGCAGGAATGCCGTCCCGAGCCACGCAGGTGAGAAGTCCGGAGCAACTTCATTCAATCCGGTCATGATCGCCTCGGCGCGACGATGCTGTCCGGTCTCGAGCCACAAACGCCCGAGCTCGAAGATATCGACGATCTCTTCCCGGGAGTAGCTACGCCGTGGGACCTGCCCTCCTTGACGCACAGGCACTTCCATCTATTCTCCCTCTGTCGGCTTGACCGCCAACCAATCCAATATTTGTCGCAGCATCGCAGACTCTGCCGCATAACGCCGCTCTACGTCCGTTCCCGTTGCTTCAGCTCGTAGGGCCTCGACCTTTTCGTAGCGGGCAAAGAGCGACGACACCAACGACTCCAGACGAGAGAGCTTCCCCTTTTGAGGGATCAACGCCAGCAGGGGCGAGAGGGAAAAGAGATCCGGGGGGCCGCCAATCATTCCAGCCATAGGAGAGAACTCACTTCTGTAATTGTCCAATCATTTCCCGCTTGGTCATCCGGTGGCGCCACAAAAATGACAAGCGAGCAAATACCAAGGCTAGTATAGCGAAAACGAGCGCTACAACAATGACAGTCTTTCCCAAGTCTCCCGCTACGCGAGCTATACTAGAGAGAACCCGATCTTGAGGTTGCCTGAATATCAGCAGGACGTCCCGGATATACCGAAACAGGAGCCATCCACCAAGAAACCCACCGAATATGGGCAGTGCTCGAGAGAGCCACGACGCTCGAGGTGGATCACTAGAGCGCCGAAACGCAGGGCGTACCAGGTGTATGGAAACGAGGAGACCTGTCTGGACGAGGGAGACAAGAATCCCCACGGTCACTGCAAGGAGGCTTGTAGTGACCACCAGCACACCCACACCTCTCATGAGAACCCATGCCAAATCCTGATCCGACGCCCGCGCAGCTTGCATCGCCTGGAATGCACCCCAAACTTCCTCGGCGTAATGAGCCCCAAAACTCATAATATAAGCGAGCACTGCCACCGTTACCAAAGCTCGAGTGGCAGTTTGACTCCAGGCTACCTTCCCCTGGCGCCTCAGTACACGCAGCGCCTCCCGATTCGGTATGAGCTTGTCTTCCATCCGTTATCCTCAGGAAAACATCACAAGGAACTCTCTCAGCCTTGCGCGAGCGAATTCGTCGATCATCCCCCAGCCCACTACGAGCACCGCCACGGTCGCGATGAGCCGTAGTGCACAAAGTATGCCCTCCCACTGAGTGCTATCTTCCCGCCCCATGAACCAACGCGTCGGCACCTCGAGGATTAGAACTGCAAGCATGACAACCGAGGCACTGAGGATCCCGACGAAACTCGCCACTGACAACGTCTTCCCGATACTCGTCACAGAAAGTGGCGCAGAAGATGCACGCGCGAGATCCGAGAGCACCTGTCCGTCCGAAAGAAGGGCAAGGACCGTCAGCAACCCGGCTGCGTTCATTACGAGACGTCCGCTCGCCGAAGGTAGACACCATCTATACAGCGTCGAAGCAAAACACCCTGCGACCAGCGGCGCACTCGCCACTACAACGGTACACATAACAACCGCGGCTAGCGAGGATCCGCCACCGAAGAGCATCAGAGCCACGACGACAAAGCCACACACCAACGTGAGTGGCCCTACACATGCGGATGCGAATACGAGAGCTCCCAACCTTACCTCAACGCCAGGCGCATCAACTCGACAAATGATGCCGACACACTGAATCCGAACAGCGCTACGACTCCTACCAAAGCTACAACCCGTACGGCGTACTGCATCGATCCATCGCGCACCGCCATCATGCCTTGCAGCAACGAGAACATTAGCGAAGCCACCGGAATGATGAGTGTCGGAACTATGGCGAGCAGGAGGGTCCGACCGAACTGTTCCACAACCTCACTACCGATTAGTGTCATACACGGTCCTCACAAATCCAAAAGCTTCTTCGCCAAGAGCGACCACCCGTCGACTGCCAAAAAGAGCAGCAACTTCAAAGGCAACGAGACCACACTCGTTGCAAGATGGCTGACACCGACGAGAGCCATCAGATGTGCCACTATCAGATCAATCGCAATGAAGGGGATGAGCAGGAGGCACCCGATGGAGAGCGCTTGCTTCAGCTCAGAAAGAATGAACGCCGGTGCAACCGCGCGTAGCTCCTGCGACGAATCCTTCCCGTCTCCCTCCGCCCGCCGGGCGCTATCGAGGGCCCTTCCGACTGCAGGATCGACCCTCTGAGACATGAATGGCAGAAGTGCTTTCGTCACCTCGTCTGTTTTGGGCTTCGACTGATCCGAGAAGAACGCCTGAGGAAACCCCACCTCTGCCAACTCTGGCGGTGCCGCTACCACCGCCAGGCCAAATGCCGCAAGTAAGCACACCACACCGAATTCGAAACCCGTCAAACCGATACCGTACCTGAACACGGTAAGTGCCGTGACGATCTTGATGAAAGACGTAAAGAGCAGCAGGGTCGCAAGAAGGGTTAGCACTGAGTCTGTCGAAGCCATGGAGGCGATGATAAGGGGGGACGAGAGGACCGGTCTACCCTCAATTTTGCGCAGAGCCTACCGTTACGAGACCCCTTCGGCCTGCACCTTATTGCACCTCGATCGCAAAACGGCCCTCGTAGACACACAAACGAGCCTCCCCGACTTTATCACCGTTGATCACCAGATTGACCGTCTCGCCAATGGGCATCTCTGTAACCAGGACAGCCCCAGGCTGGGACAACTCGGCGACGTGCGTACCATCGAGATCCAAGCTAGCGAGCTCTACCGAGAGTCGGGTCGTTCCGTCGGGCACCGTAGGGGCCGAGAGAGCCCCGGAGACGATCTCGCAACCGAACTTACCGTCAACGTCTACCATGCGAGCAGGCATCCACGGCTTAGCGTTGTATCGCACAACGATAGAATCAGAGGCACGGACCTCGAGGTCGATGACGGTCCCTTTCGTAAGGTAATCGGAGAGCATCTGTGGCGGCACACCCAATTGCGCAATCTCGAGCCGAACCTTAGCCGGCCCCTGTGGAACTCGTGCAGAGGAGTGCACCTGCCGCCGCCACAATCTGTCGAGCTGTTCAGCCATGCGCATGCCAAAACCGATGCGGACGGTGCTCGAGATCGTGTTTATGACGAACGAGATCTTGACCGACACGACAGCCTCTACGACCGAGGGCTCTGCAGCCCCCGCAAAGGTCACCTTGGAGGACTCTGGTCCGCTCCATGAGAGCGCCAAGCTCGCTAGTAGGCGTCGCATCAGATATTCGAGAACCGAGTCCGCCGCCTTACCGCGAGCGCCTGGAACCACCTCCTCGGTAATGTGCCGCGCAGACTCCGCATCTACACACAGCAGTAAGGGCTCCCCATCGACGGTACCGATGTATACGCTTTCCCCTTCCATCGCCCGATGCAAGGAGGGTTTGACCTCCGTAATTCGCGCTTCGCACCCTAGCGAGTGCATGACTGGCAACCAATGAGCAGCGAACCCTGGGAACCATTTTTCGGGATGCGACCGCAAGAACCCCCTCGAGAGTGCCGCTTCGGCAGGCTCGATTCGACGCAGAGTGCGGCGCGGCTCCCATAGCTGCACGTCAGCTCCTGCGCCATCGTCTTTACTGAGATTCTCTTCACTCACCTCTTCCACGTCTCCAAACTCTCGCTCTCGGTCACTTTTGGCATACCGATAACCTCGTTAATTCTCTCCCCGCTCACCGGCATCGAGGGCTTCGACCTCCGAAAGCTCATCGAGCTGCGACAGCTCGTCGTCGACATCCACCAAACGAGCCTCTGCTCTTCTCAGATCCTCGAGCGCCTCCTCCCGATCGCGCTGCTGCGCCTCGAGCTGCTTCTTTAAGCGTGCTCGATACGAGACCTGCGCCAAAACCCGTACCGCCTGCCCCGTCAACACCTTCCGATCCCTGTCGGACGAGTCGAGCGCATATTGTGTTGCAGCTATCTGCGCATCAAACTCCCTAACCCTACTCACTCTGCGTTCGAGCTCTCGCAGAACATCCTCCCGATAAGAAAGGAGCTCCTCGCGCTGTGCGTCGACATCACCCGAGTTCATCGAGGGCCATTCTCAACATCGTGCCGACATAGGGCAACCTCGTATCGAGTTCGATCCGAGCCAACTCCTGCGCCGCTGCCTTGAGCTCCGCCCCGCGCTGATCGTCGTACTCGAGATACGTCGCCGCGTCACTTCCGTCGATCAGTACGGCGACCGCGACCAGGGCCCTCTCCGAGGCCGTGAGCGAACGAAACATCAAATTACTCATTCAGCATCCCCCTCGTCACGCGAACTTTGCGGTCCCTCAATCTCTCCCACGCGCGGACTGCCCTCGAGTGGTTCGAAATGACGGGTTTCATTCTGCCGAGCAAAGGTATACTGACCGAAGATGTAGCCAGCCAGGCCCGCCATCAACGAGACCGATACGAGCAATCCGATCACCAGGAGAGCTAGACCGTTGTAATCCCTTTCAGGCACACGCCAGAAGACGAGAAACGGCACCATCGAACCAGAGGAGGTCGCGGCGCCTTCCGATGCACTAGGGGCCGACTTCACAAGATCGGTCACTGATACGACCACATCTTCACCCTTTATCCCTGGCACCGCTCGAGCGACAAGCTGCTTGACCTCTGCCAGATCCAGCACGCCTTCGGCTCGTTTCTGAATCACGATCGAAACGGATGGGGGCGCCGTATTGTCGAGGGCCTGGTAACGTACGAGCGCGTTAGCCTTCACGACCACTGGATATCCCTTGAGAAGATCCTCGATCTCCGCCGCACGAGCCCGATCGATCCTTAGATCTTCGACGCTCTTCGAGCTTGGAAGAATACCGCTCGGCGCGACGAGCTCGGAGAACGAGGATTTGTGTTCCGCAGGCAGCCCCAGAGAGTGCAACAAAGAAACAGCCCGACCGAAGTCAGAGTCCGATACGACCACGGAGTACTGCCCCTTCCCACCTCTTTCCTTACTTGAGGTGGCCTCGATGCCTTGCTCACGCAACGCTGCTATGATCTCATGCGACTCGCGCTGGTTGAGATCATTGGCAACAGGTGTCGAACCGCATCCGAGGACGCCGAGAACGACGACAATCAACCAGCATACGGCCCGCAATCTCATCCTGTCACCCCTACCCGATCAACCACTGACCCGTCCTACGAGATCACCATCCCCGCGCGGAGGAGTGTCGGCATTGTACGAAGAATGCCGAGCGACTCCAACCCGCTAACGAGAAATTCTCATCTCCCCGATCCGGTCGGTACGATGGTCACGAGAAACTCCACATCTCCGAAACGAAGCCAATCTCCGTGCTTGATCTCGACCGTCCCCTCTTCTCGTCGATACTGACCCCCCTCCCGAGAACGGACGAACAGTCCGCGCTCGCTCATGAGGTCCTGTACCTTGAAGCCACCTTCGCCACTAACGGACATCAGTGCGTGAGGCGTCGAGATACTAGCGTCTTCGATCACAAGGTCGGTAGCCTTTATGCTGTTACCTGTGACGAAGAATTTACCCTCTCTCAATTCGATCGCTCGTCCGTCCGGATTCTCATAGCTCACGAGCCAGCCGAACAAGCGCCCGGGGTTGATCTTGGCAGGACGTGGAGCTCCACCTGGCCCTCGCTCTGATGGACGCCCTCCGCCCTGAGTTTCGGGGCGATAATCCTGCCCACTCTTGTTACCCCTCTGCGCATCGTGTCGCTGTTCACCCCGCGCATCGCGCTTGGGCTGCTGCTGATTGTGCTGGTTGTTCGGGCGTGGTGGTGGCGAATCCTTCGGTCGGCGCTGGTCCTGACCGCGGTCGTCACGTTGGCGCTGCTCCTGCGGTCGATGCTCGACCTGTCGCTCCGCTCGACCTGCTTCGGGCGCCGCGGCAGAGCGACCTCCCTGAGCAGGCATTCCGAATGGGCGCCGCGGTTCTTGCTGCTCCTTGGAGCGCGGAGATTCAACCCGCTCTGGCGCACGCACCGGCTCACGTGAGGCATCCGCCTGCACAGTCGGCTGAGGCGGCGCAACCACAGCAGGACGAACCGGCTCTTCCGCTCGCTCTTGCACGGGCGCAGGGGCGACCGGTGCCGACGTTGGTTCGTCGTCCGGCTCACCGAAGATGTCGAGGTCGAAAGGATCAAGCTCTTCAGCCTCTTCGGCAGCACTCGGCGCACTTGCTCCGAGCGGCGCATCTTTCGGTGCTGGAGTCTCCGATAGCCCTAACTCTTCAGCCTCTTCGAGCTCTTGGAGATACGCTCCCAACGGATCGAAGTCGATCTCGTCTTCTGCCGGAGGCGCGGGCGGCCGAGCAGCTGGGGCAGGCTGAGCTGCCGGTGTGGGTGGAGCTGGCGCTGCCGGCTCAGGCATACTATCGCCATTCATTTCTGACAGGGCACTAGCTACCTCATCCGCAGATGCAGATATCGTTCTTTGCCGGATGCGGCTTGCGGCTTTTGAAGCATCACTCTCCTCTGCCTTACCTCCTCCCTCGAGTGGGTTGTTGCAGATCCTGCATCGCGTCGCAGTCGCTGGAACTAAACTTCGACACGAAGGGCACCGTACGAACGTCAATTCTGTAGTCTCACTTGACATGACCTTAACTCCACCTAATTTGTCTTCAATCCAAACCCTCTTCGCTCACACAACCTTCGAAGCCTAAGGCTTCAGCCGGGTGAGCGAAGAGGGCAAAACCTTTCCGTCATTTCGCGAGCATCACTACGACCCTGCCCACGTCTATCAACTACGTCTCATGTGTGCGGAGTAGTAGGCGACCTCACGGTCCTTCAACTACCACCGCAACCCCGATACCAATAACGCGCCCACTACGACGAGCACCGCTACAAATCCAAGCCCTACCAAGGCCATCGCTAAACGACCGCGCTTCGAGAGCTGACCATACATGCCACCGAGCGCGCCTTTGAGTCGCCCGGCACCGCGCTTTCCCCCAGCGACATCTGGCGCGACCTCGCGCAACCAGGTCGTCGTGCGACGAGGACCTCGCCCCGATTGACCCGAGAAATCTGCCGACTGAGGCGAAAACGTGTGCGGGGCTCCCCCCGATGCCACAAAGTCTTTCTCCTCTCCTTCGGTAAAACACAGGGCGACAGTCACGCTTCCCCCGAAATCCAGAACATACGGGCGATCTGTAGTTTCTGCTGTCTCGTTCTTGCGCAGCATACCTTTGTCGTAGGCAGTGCCATTCGTGCTCTGGTCAGTGATCTTCACTACCCCACTTTTGGTCATCTCAACTTGGCAGTGACGCCGCGAGATATGCGGCGCACCAAGCCACATGTCGCTAGCAGGATCGCGTCCCAAGCTGAACTTCGTACCCGGCATCAGAACGATCCGAGCTGGCCTGGCACTCTCGGACAACGACATCAATACCGGATACTTTTTCTCCTGTGCCAAGGGGGCGATGTTTTTACTTTGGGAGGTCGATGACGCTCTCATCAGCTGCTCTTGCGAGGTAACCCCGACCAGAGAAACCTCCCTCCCGAGAGAAATGGGCACTCCCGGCGCGACATTCACGCGCCCAGAGATCTGTTGTTGATTGACGAAGGTTCCGTTGGTTGAGCCGAGATCTTCCACCCAGAATTCGCCCGACTCGAAACCGATGCGAGCATGCTTGCCGGAAACGCTTGCAACATCTAGGCGCAGCGAGCACTGCCGAGACCTCCCCGCATAAATAGGCTGATCCGGAGCAAAGGAAACCGTAGCCTTCGGGTTCGTTCGAACCACCAGCGCCGGGAAGCGTGGCCCTTTGCCTGCAGCGGACTGCCGCAGAATCCGCATACCGGCCCGATCCGGCGCCTCCCCCTCCTTCAACAAGAGATCCAAATCGAGTGCTGTGAAGCGCATCTTTACCGGGCCCAAATCTATGAGCGCCTGACCGTCATAGACACCCTCGAGATAGCTCGGAACCTGTACGTGCGGATCGTTAGCCACCGGCCGCAGTCTGAAGGTGCGCTCTACTTCACGGCTGATCTGCAAGGAGTACTTGAGCGGGGCCATATCATCAACGAGCACGTGAGCAGCCTCTTCGGCGCCGACAATAGCTGTCGGCCGACGAATAAAGATCGTCTCCGCACTAGCGGTGTCATCAGCAAATGAGATCTCGAGTGCAAACATCCTTGACGCGGCCTACCTTATTGAAAACTGTTGCTCCATTAGTGTGAGAACCAAACCCTGCTAAAAGTTGCAGGTAGTTGGGCACCCCAGACATCGGAGATCGTCGCTGTACTTCATATCGGCTAATACCTCAGAGATTTCAAGTGGATACGCTAAAACGAGGTTTTCTGAGTCCGCGTGCCTTCACGGCCCCTTTTTCTAAACACCGTTCTCCTGTATCCAAACCGCTTCGATGTGCATCAACAGATGTAGGGACACATTCCATGCGGATGTGTAGTTCCCAGGGAGATGGAGTACGGTTCGATTAGTAGTAGGTAAAGACTGCCCACAATTAGGGACAGTACCGGCAGCGCTTTCGCCGGAACGAATTGAGGTTTTAACCATGGCAAACCGAATATTGGTTATTGATGACGATCTGACCGCCCTCGATATCGTAGATCTTCTGTTCGAAGATCAGGGGTTTGACGTCGTTCGCCGCCCAGACGGCATTACTGCTCTCGAGTGCATCGAAGAAACGGAACCGGACATAATCTTGATCGACCTCATGATGCCCCGGATGAGCGGGCAGGAGTGCGTGCGCCAAATCAGGAGCAAAGGAATTGAGGTTCCGATCGTTGCCTTCACAGCCATAGACGACCCTACAATCCACGAGGATGCGCGTTCCGCTGGATGCAACGTAGTAGTAACTAAGCCCTGTAAATCTAGGGACTTAGTCCGTGAGATAGAGACCCTACTTGGACGCTGAATTAAACGGCGTTTACCAGTAAGGGGTACCGCTCTAGCTCCATCTGTGGTAAGGAGAAAGGGTGCTAGTGGATTAGCACACAGATTTTCACACGATTTTCGTAATGTGCTGCGTGCTCGTTGGCTTCAAGCCGCACGCGTCGAGAAGAAAGCCGACATAGATAAGTCGGCCGCGACTCTAAGAGGAATATGAGCTTTCCAGGTATTCAAGGGTGGACATACGAGAGGAGCAGCGCTCCTCTGTGTCTAGGACGATCAGAGATATCGTCTCCTCCACCCGCTCTACGTTTGCGCGATTCTTCTCTCCCAGCAGCACTAAGGGAGGAGATTCATGGACCAAAGAATGATTATCAATGCGGTGCATCCCGAGGATTGCCGCATAGCGATTGTAGACGGCTCTTCACTCGTTGAACTCGAGATTGAATCCAACGTCGGGAAAAAAGCCAAAGGCAACATCTACCGTGGTCGGATCTCGCGAATCGAGCCGAGTCTGCAAGCGGCCTTCATCGATATAGGCACGCAGCGTAACGGCTTCCTGCAGATCAACGACGTCCATCCTTCGTGCTTCAAGAACGGCCCGCGCTCCGGGCGAGTTCGCATCCAAGATGTTTTGGAACCAGGCCAAGAGTTGGTGGTCCAGGTCGTCAAGGAAGAGCGGGACATGAAGGGTGCGACCCTCACAACGTACCTCTCGTTGCCGGGTCGATACCTGGTAATCATGCCGGGCAGTGACCGAGGCGGAATTTCGAGAAAGATCAGCGACAGCGACCAACGTGTTCGCCTCAAGAAGCTTGCACGGGAATTGGAGATGCCGGTGGGGATCGGAATGATAATCCGCACCGCGGGTCTCGATCGTTCGCAGAGCGAGCTCTCCAGAGACCTCTCACTGCAGCTCAAACTGTGGGAGAGCATCCTGGTGGCGAATCAGACAGCGCAGGCTCCCTGCCTCCTTTACAAGGACAACGACCTCGCAACGCGCGTCATCAGAGACTACTTCACACCGGACGTGCGCGAGATAATCATCGACGATCCTGAAACGTTTCAGACTGTGAAAGAGTTCGTTGGTCAGGTCATGCCGCGATATCGCTCTCGCATCCGGTTGTACGAAGAGCAGGAGCCGATCTTCACCTACCACGGAATAGATCAGCAAGTTCAGAACGCCCTCGCCCGGGAGGTTAAGCTCAGATCTGGAGGGGCGATCGTAATCGAACAACTCGAGGCGCTCGTGGCGATCGACGTAAACTCCGGCAAGTCGACTGATGGAGAGAACATCGAAGAGACAGCCTTCAAGACGAACCTCGAAGCTGCAGACGAGGTGGCACGCCAATTACGACTGCGCGATCTAGGTGGGCTCATCGTCATCGATTTCATCGACATGGTCGACAAACGGCACCGAGCCTCTGTCGAACGACGATTACAAGACGCGCTGCGATTCGACAAAGCGCGCATCGAGATCGGCCGCCTCTCGAAGTTTGGATTGCTCGAAATGTCTCGCCAGCGCCTGCGTGCGTCTCTCGCCAGTCAGAGTCACGTCAAGTGTGAACACTGTCACGGCACTGGCTCCATCAAGAGCCCAGAGCTCGTCGCGCTCGAAGCGTTCCGCAAGATTCAAGCGGCGGTCGTCGTCGGCCACGTTGCGAAGGTACGAGCTCGACTCTCCTCGGTTCCGGCCTTTTTTCTCCTGAACAACAAGCGCAGCGACCTTGCTCGCCTTGAAGCCGAGCACGGTGTTCAAATACTCATACTTCCGGACGGACGACTCCGACCCGACGAATACGAATTCGAGATGGATGGGGTTCGAGATACCGGACAGGGCGCAGTTGCTCAGCGCGCACCGGAAGGTGAGCCTGCACAGACACCCCCTGCCCAACCACCAACGGCTCCTGCTGCCAGCAGCACCCCCGACAGCGGGAGGCGCGTTGGTGGGGGTCGCAACGGAGGCTCTCACCGTCCGCGACGTGGTAGCGGAGGAGGCTCGCCCCGAGGCGAAGCTCAACGCGTCAAATCAGACGGCTAGGAGAAGGATCCTAGAGCTGCGAGTGGCTCGCCGCTCGCTGTTTATCCACGCGGGAAAATCACAAATAGTCACTAAACGGGTTGTGGCTAACGCAAAGCTTTGATAACTTTAGGCCACTTAAAGCAACCGAGCTCGCGCTTGGTCTTTTCCGGATAGTCGCCACAGACATGACGCTAACGAGCCAATTCAAGGAAGACCTCAAGAGGCTGACCCGTTTAGCCGCCAACGTAGCAGAAGCTCATACCTGTGCCCTATTCCTTCCAACGGGCCTCGTATCCTCGGCTCATCCCCTCTCGACACCCCTCATGAGCCAAAATCCGAACTCCCCTATCAGCACGGCCACATCGGGAACGATAGAGTTACGTCGCGTGGTGGACTCCTCCACGACATCGAGGTTTCGCAGCGTCGAGATGGTTGCGGCGCACTCGCTCACAACGACATTGACCCAAGATTGCCGCATTCAGGTAGGAAGTGGTTTACTCGGGTGGGTTGCAGAGCACGGTCGTCCTATCCACATCGCCCCTTTCGACGCCGATAGCACCACATTGGGCATGTACACCGAGAACGAACAGCTCAAGAGTCTGGCGGCCCTTCCGGTGCCGATGCCGGCGGAGTATCGAGATGCTCACCAGTGTCACGGCGTGCTCATGTGCGACAGCAAGCGCCCCCTGCCTTTTACCAAGATGCAGGTGAAACATCTCGAGGACGTAACGACCGAGATTTCCAGGCTCCTGTTTTGGGCGCTCTTCAAGCGGGAGAGTGCATCCCTGGAGTCCTCATGGGAGAGCTTCACCGCACGAGCCGAGGGTCTCGCGAGCGCTATCGGAAACGACTCAGTCGAGTTCCTCCGCGTCTCAGTGGAAGCCTTTGCAGACATGGAGCGTGAGTTTGGGATATCTGGTGCAGTGCGACGAAGCGACCAATTCTTCCGATTGGTACAGCAGGCACTCCCCCCTCACTTCCCAGTTACCCGGCTACCACAAGGCGATATCATTATCGCACTCGACAACATGATGAGCGCCTTCTTTCAGAACAAGATCCAAACCCTCGTGAAACACCTCAACGACGAACAGAGAGGGCTTGGGGTTTCAATTGCCGTTTTTGCTACCAAAGGGAATCGTGCCCGCTCGCTGGACATCGATTCGATCCTTCAACCGAAAACTATCAGTGCAAAAGAAGAGCCGCAGAAGGCTCTAGGAGGTATACGTGCTTAGAGTACCAGAAAAAAACTCATTCACGAGTTCGCGCCTGTGGAGAAAGGTCTCTGCTTCCATGAGCGCAGACGTCGCAGTTGACCTAGGAACTGCCAATACGCTCGTATACCTCAAGGGAGAAGGGATAATTCTGAACGAGCCTTCGGTGGTGGCTCTCGATGCCGAAACGGGAGAGCTCCTCGCCGTTGGTTCTGCCGCGAAGCAGATGTACGGCAAAACTTCGCGAGCTATTAAGTGCGTTCGCCCGATCAAGGACGGCGTCATAGCTGACTTTCAAGTGACCACAGAGATGATCAAGCACATGCTCGGCAAGGTTCGCAGCCGCTGGTCTTTACTGCGTCCACGAGCGGTCATCGGTGTGCCTTCCGACATCACTCAAGTAGAAAAGCGCGCAGTACTCGATGCGGCCCTCTCGTCAGGCATGCGCCAGGTATTTCTCGTGGAAGAGTCCATGGCGGCCGCCGTGGGCAGCGGGCTCCCGGTATCTCAACCTGTTGGGAGTATGGTTGTGGATATCGGCGGAGGCACAACAGAGATAGCGATATTGAGCTTAGGGGGGACGATGTACTCGCACGCCATTCGCATCGCTGGCGATGAGATGGACGAGGCGATTCAACGCTACGTGAAGCAGCGCTGCGGGCTCGAGATCAGCATCTTCGAAGCCGAAAGGGTCAAGGTGACCATCGGTTCTCTGCTGAAGCATACCCCAGCTTTGACGATGACCGTTTTTGGAAGAGACGTTACCACCGGAATGCCGCGCGCCATGGTACTCGACAACGAGGTCGTACGCGCCGCGTTGCAAGAGCCTATCTGCGCCATCGTCGGAGCGATCTATACCGCGCTCGAGAACGTCAGCCCGGAAGTAGCTCAGGACATCCTTGCCAACGGCGTTCACCTCGCTGGCGGCGGAGCGATGTTACGTGGCCTCGCCGAAAAATTGACCGAGAAGAGCGGCATCACCTTCATCAGAGATTCCGATCCACTGACCTGCGTCGTGCGAGGTGTGGGGCGCCTGATCGACGATCTCGATAACATGAAAGGGCTGTGTATCGCTGCGTAGGCGCCTGACGGCAGCTGTGTCATCGTGATGGCCCCTTGGAACTCGAGACTAAGGGGACCATCGATGAACGCTTACCAGCCGCCATACCCAACAGAGCGGCTGAGAAACATGACAGCAGCGCAGCTGCGGTGCGCCATACTCCCTCCAAAGTCAGAGATTGCGTGGGCAGTTGACTCATATCCATGAGAACAGCTGCTACCGCCTCGTTGCACCACGCGACCATTAATACTATCCAAGCGCCCAGGTCCCCGAGCAGCACCAGCACGAGCACTCCAGCCCCTCCGACGACACAGTTCAGGAAAGACCAGGGGACGGCAACAGTAAGGTTGAGTAAGAGTCCGACCAACGAAACAGTCCCGTTCCATGCGAGCATCACCGAGCTGGTAAACAACCAAGCCGATGCGGTCACCCACAGGAAGCTCTTTGCAGCGCTCCCCTGCCCTAATCTCGCCCCCACACCGATTCCTGCCAAAGCCGCGAAGGTCAACTGAACCCCAACGTCGAACAGCGCCCACGGGGAGAGGAGTTCGACGATCAACAGCGCGACGCCCCACCTCTGAGCGTATCGCCCGGAACATTCGAAGAGCCTCGTACTACATACGCAGGCAGCAGCAACGAGCGCCCTCAGAGCGGACATTTCAGTACCTATGAACGCAACGAATATCAGAGCTGCAAAGAACGCACCCACTGTGGTGAGCGTTCGTGTCCACCGCGAGAAAAATCTGATGCGCCGCAGCAACCCAAGGGCGAACCCAGAGCACACCGCAAACACCAGACTCACCTGATAACCCGACACGACCAAGAGATGCTTCAACCCGAGAGCCGTAAAGGCGTGCTCGACCGGTGGACTCAGGACGTCGCGGAAACCGAACGCCATCGACAAGAAGAGCTCCCCACCACGCCGATCACCGACTACCTCACGCACTCTTCGTGCCACCAGCGTCCGAGCCTCCTCCATGAAGCTCGGACGCTGTTCGAGCGGTGCCGACACATAGCGAACCTTGGCAGTACCGGCTATTCCATTCCTCCACAGCCATCCTTCCCACGAAAAGGGATTGATGGGGCGTGCGATCGGCACTACTTCACCCCGTATCCACACGACGCTCCCCTGACGCAGTTCACGCGAGTGTCGCCAGGGAAGCTCTACTGCGGTGCAACGGAGGACTCGCTTCGAGGGAGAGAGAAGATCCCGACCAAGGAACACGACCTGGTCCGTGCGAGGTCGGCGGGGCGATTCTTCGACCCGAATTAAAATACTGCGGTCAACACTTGCTCCTGCTGGCGTATGTAGCGTAATGGCGAGCGCTCCTGTCAGAAGGCCAACCAGGAACCCCGACAAGAGAGGCTCGACTCTGCGGATACGGGTCGTACTCAAGAGCGAGAGGATACAAACCGAGCCTGCAGCCTCCTCTGCAGACAGAAACCAAGCCATCCCTTGGCCTATCGCCACTGCGAGAGAAAGCATGACGGCAGGGGCATATCCGCGGACGCGAACAATCGTTCTAACCCCGAGCACGTCTTCGCACCTCCCCCTTTGCAGACCGGCTCGCTCTCAGTATTGTCGACGTACGAGATGAAACCACTCTGGATACACATTCCCTATTCGGCACGAGCGCTCGTATGTTGCGTGCTGCTGCTTGCCTGCAGCTCTCAAGCGCGGAATCAGAGCTTTGTTCAAGGAACCCTTCGGGCGCACGAACTGATAGCTATGTACGGAGAGCATCAGGATTCTTCGTGCTCCCGCTATCTGACGTCACTAGTGCGGCACGTGACAGGGGCTGAAGCATACGATCTCTCTGTGCGCCTCCTTTCGACAAACGAGCCTCTGGCGGTTGCCCCTGGGAACAACGAGATCCTGATCTCGGCAGGACTGGTGAAGAATCTCAATTCCGAGGCCGAAGCAGCTTTCATGTTGACTCACGAAGCGGGACACGTAGCACTCCAGCACCAACTCCAGTTCGTTGGCGACGCTCCCCAACTCGACACATCTCGCCGACGCACGCTGGAGCTCGAAGCCGACCGTTTTGCACTCGATAGATTGGATGAAGCTGGCTACAACAGCGCCGCTGCCTTGAGCGCCCTCGACAGAGTATATCGCCTGAGCCCGGACTTCGAATCGAGCCAGGACTACCCAACCCTCCAGGAACGTATCAAGCACCTGTCGGCGCGGGTACTCTCCACCCTGAACTACGGCAGGGGAATCGAGGATCGTCGCGAATTTCAACGCTGTCGCCGATCCCTGCAATAGACCGGTTGCTCATCTCCGTTTTCACAGCAAGTCAGAGCTCTCCACAACGTTCAAACGAGATAAACCACGCCTCATGATCAAGATCCTTAAGGTCACGTCCCTCACCAAGCCATAGTAGAAAAGTGATTTCACCATGAAACATCAGCGTTAGAGTTATATGATATACAAGGACAATACATCATGGACGTGAATCAACATCCCAACGACGAGATCCGGGAGTTGGACAAGACCCGTTGGCAGCCCTTTTTCGATTCTGTCTCCAAAAGTCTAAAAGGCAAAGGAGTAGATATTACCCTATCGTCACTCGCTGGCGAGGCACACCAAAGTACCTTGTGGCAGCTCCACGGCGTCTCTTATGACCCCTACGACGACGCACTCATCGTCTCCTGCAAAGAGCAGGAGCACGTCATTTCCTCACCGCAACACATCTTCGTGCGAGAAGATGGCCCTTCCATCTCGGCACTCGAAGTGGAACATAGCCCCGGGGAGACGGAGAAGATCCGTTTCATCTCTCCCCTGCTGTTGGAAGGCCACCACTAAAAATCTGAACTCGCAGCAACCATACGTCTTGCATGAGAGGGCTGCCGTGTCGGTCGCCGTTCATTCGAACCATCGACAGGCGCTCTCTGTGGAACGAGGTCGCTATTGGAGAGCTGGCGCAGGTCATGGGGTTCCGGCGAACGACGACCGACACGGTCGTCCACCCATCCTTTCCTGGCGATGTTGTTATTCCGAGGTCGTTGCACGCGTACATCGAGGTGGCCCCAAGAGATCCTCCCACCGACGGTGTCGCACCTTGATACCGAGGGCTCTCGTATCAGCCGTTTTTCCAGGCCACGCTCGCGCTGGACTCCAGCCCGGGGTCGTCGTGATGGAGACGGTGATCTGACCTGGAGAGTACTCGTAAGCAGGTACTTTAGATTCGCGGCACCTGAAGCTGACCTTCTGCGCTTCGGCCGCGGTAAAGTTTAGATTCCGCACCTCTCCAGTGCTGGCACGCAGGGAGACAATTAGTGGAGACGTCGTCGGAACGTACGAAGACTCGAGGGCAACTTGCGCGATACCATCACACGAGCAGGCAACCGAAATTACGGCGGCCGGCGAAAGCCACTGCTCGAACTCTCCGCGCTGAGACTCCCACAGGTACCCCCCTTGCTCACGAGTGAATACCCCTGCCAAGCCAATAACAAGACCGACACCTGCAAACGTCACGGTGCGCATCGCTCTAACAGCCCGTGGGCGAGTCGCTACAGCGACGAGACCAGCTACCAGAAAGAGCACCTCAGGAAAATCGAGGTGTGGTCCTGTAACGAGCACAGATGCGAGCACGAAGAGCCCGACGAGACACAGCGGCCCTTTTTCTTTGCAGATAATTCGCCCTCCAACGGTCAGTATGAACAGAAATGTCCCGAGAAGACCGAGCTCCGTAAGTAAGCCCAGGTAGAAATTGTTGGAATTGTCCACCCAGCCGGAGATATTTATCCCGAGCCTCTCGGCCAGCGACGGCACATAGTAACGGAACTGATCGATGCCGACTCCAAACACCGGAAAGTGGTCGAAAAGCTCGCGCCCCAAGATAAAAAACACACCCCTACTAAAAAACGATTCGGACACTCTCTCCAAGGAGCAGGTCATGAGCACTCTGCGACCACCCTCTGGCACGAAACTACTCGAGAGCACCTTTTCGAACCAAGGGGTGTAGAGATCCAGGAGCGAAACAGCTGCAACGAATACACAACCTCCGACAAGGGAGAGCACTACCCAACGACGCGATACCAGCCAGACACCTGCAAGCAGCGCCAGCACCCCAGCCAAGACGAATGAGCGCGAACCGGAGAGCAACCCCGCGCAGACGGTCAAAACGGAGATTATCCACACCACCCACCTATTATCTGCGCGCTTCTCCCTCCCCGCGAAAATGAGGAATGGTGCGACTGCGAGGAAGATCCCTTGGGCGTTAGGATCCGAAAATGTTCCACTCAATCGGTTGATGCCGGTCCAAAACGCAGTCTGGTTAGGAAGTACGCCCGTCAGCAGATCGAAGAACTGCGCAATTGTCACAAGTGCAGCACACACCACCCCGACAGCGAGACCGCCACGCACCCCTCGAAAAACGATCGGAGCGCTCTCAAAGAGGGCGACCACCAAGCTCAACATAACTAGATACGAAAAGTATCTCCATGAGTGGGCGTGCACGTTGAGAAACCATCCGACCACACTGCGAGCTCGCCCGACATCATCAACAGCAAGGGAGCCGAAATACTCCGGAGCACATCGCAGCACCTCGGCGATTACAGCACCGGCGAACATGCAAAGTAACGGAGCTATCCAGGCAGCTCGTTCGAGTCGCAACCGGAGCGTTCCCAGCAGACACGTCATACCTAGAGAGACGGCGACTATTCCAGCATCGCCCAAGGACGGTAAAAGTGGAACGCTCACCCCCCAAACGCAACCACACCAACGGTCTCGCTGCTCGTGATCTAGCCATCTGCTCGGAGCGAATCGCAGACACAATCCACCTCCCAGAATAACCCCTATCGCAGTACCTTCGATCGCGGAGGCAAAGCACAGGGGCGGAATTATTGCCAACACGGCTAACAGGACCAGCACAAAGCCTCTGACAGAGATCGTAGTCCACGACGACACATCCCCACGCGCTGGCACATCTGACGTTTCCAAGATGTCAGAGAAGGTCGACCGCATCTGCCACTATTTCCTCGTCACTCACGCTCTGCGTCTTGCTCGCGAGCTTGCGTGGCACTCCCAGCCGAAGATTGTTGAATGGAGAGTTTGAAAGCGCCGCTATCTTCCTTTGGTGAGGCAACGAGAACAGCTTCGGAACGCGAAACGGCAGAAGGTAGCGAACCAGCATTTTTCGACATCTGCACGATGAAATTCGCTACGTCCTTGGTCATCCCCTCGCGACGAATCACGCCGAATGGACCGATACGACCCCGAAATTTACTGGCACCAAAAGCTCCCACCACAAGGTCTGCTGGCGTGTCCGGAATAACCTGAGGTTCGAGATCATACCCGCCCAAAACCTCCGCCTTCTTGCCACCGTTGTGCGGCATCAGATGCACACCAAGATATCTTTTTTCGCGGAAGCTTATACCGAGGAGATACCACTCCTTGGCTCGCAACTGGGTCGAGGCGAACGGGTACCAACGACCGTGTCCCTCCTCGTTCTGCCAATAGACATTCGGGCGTACACCATCAGGCCCTCCAACGAGCCCTACAGAATAGCCAGGCCTCGTTTTCGAATCCGCGTCGTATTTGGCAACGAACACCGCTCGCTCTCCGTCGGAGAGCGGCTTACGAAGCTTGAACCAGACGTACAAAAGAAAATCACCATCGCCCGTCGGATTGAGCGCTGGACTGTGAGAGACGCGTAATGCCGTTCCGCCGTGCGATACCACCAGTGCATCGGGAACTACCGAGTCGCGAGCCCCGTCTTCCGAATCCAGTGCGACGGTGTTGTCCTTGCCAACAAGCAAAGCCCCACAGGCTACGACCAACGCATAGCTGGCCCCGAAGGCCGCAACGAACCACAGCGCAAGCGCTACTTTTCCCTGAATAAATGAAGAGGGCTCTCGTACAGGACGTGGATTTGCCGATCTTCTGTTATCTGACTGGTAGCCCACATCCGTTTTGAGCACTGGCGCCCCCGGCATACCCCTTACCCCTTCGTTCACTCATCGAACACGTTCGGGCGAAGCGAAGACCTCGAGGATGGCTACTCGGCGGCCTCTTGATCGACGGAATCGTCGGTCTGAGCATCCTCCGACCCTTCGATCTCTGTCTCAGCGGCTGCAGCCTTGCGGCTCTTTTTCTTGCCTCGCCCCTTCTCTGCGCCTTCGGCACCTTCTGCTGCCGCTACGGGCTGCGCTGCTATGACTTTAATCTGAAGCGGAACACTCACCTCTGAGTGAAGTCGAACCTCTGCTTTGTGAAGACCTGCTCCCTTGATGGCATCTACCAACTTGATCTGGCGACGATCGACGTTGTAACCGAGACCCTTGAGAGAGGCTTCGATGTCACGAGTAGTAACCGATCCGAAGCTCTTTCCTTGAACACCCATCTTCAACGTGAACTCCACGATGATCTGAGAGAGCACAGCACCGAACTGCTCGGCCTCGGCCTTCTTCTTTAGCCGCTTCGACATGATGCCTGCGAGCTGATGCTTCAGTGCGCGGCTGTTTGTCGAGGAAGCCTCGACAGCCAACCCTCGTGGCAAGAGATAATTCCTGGCGTAACCGCGCTTGACGCGCACAGTATCTCCGACGTATCCGAGCGGGAGACAGTCTTCGCGCAAAATAACTTCCATAGTAAACTCCTTCTCAACTACCGAGGCGCTTTATCTTTACGCACCTCTATCACCTAGAAATTTTTACTCGAACGAATCGCCACCGAAATCGAAATCGTCTCCATCACCTCGTGGCTGCTGCAGTCTCTTGGGGTTGCCCTTGAACTTGCGCGCCTTGGTTCGAATGAGGTGCGTTTGAAACTTGTTTACGGTGTCCGCGATACGGAGCAACGACTGCAGAGCCGCCGGAGCCTCATGATTGTCAGTCTCGTAGTTGAAGACCACGTAATGTCCCTGACGCTCCTTTCTGAAGCTGTAAGCAGCTTCCTTGCGTCCCCACTGGTCGATGCTCGACACCGTCGCCTTGTTCGACGTGAGCACACCCTCGAACTTCTTTATCTCGTCCTTGACTTGCGCCTCGGTCAAACGAGGGCTGAATACTACTACCGACTCATAACGGCGTACGTCCATGGATCACCTATTACGTTACGACTATCTAAAACTTCAAAGTTCAAGGCGTTTGTTGCACTTGCGCGCTAAAGCACCCTCTACAGAATCGCGGCCGTCCTCGATATGATTGAAGCAGCGCCAGGTAGATCCCCGGAGTGCGCGTTCTGAAAGCTGCGGAAGTGTAGCAGATTGGACCAAAAACACAACCGCACGGGGCGTGAGAAACGTAATCCAAAAGCTCCCCACCCGAGCTTTTGGCTCAAAGCATGTAAAACCTACCGGGTGCGAGACGCGAGAATTCGACGCGCGCCTTAGCCCGCCCTCTCATACGCCAAACGCGCCGCACGAGGAGACCAGAAAAAAGGCAAATTCACTATGAATATCAAGTAGTTAAGGAGCGCTGCTGCGATTTCGCGTAAGCACACGCGCCCATGCCGTCAGCGGTTATACCGATTCTGCGCGGCCTTTAGCCCATCGACGGCAAGACACACCACCGCCGCCGTCGCTCGTCCCACCAGCTCCTCGGCTACTTGGCGCTCCTCGGACGAGAAGCGGCTCAACACCCACCGTGCCACTCCCTCTTCATCAGCTGCCATGGGACTGCCAGGTAAGGGACGACCGACCCCCACGCGGACCCTCGCATACTCACGCCCCCCGCACTGCGCAGAGATCGAGCGAAGCCCGTTGTGACCGCCATCTCCACCACCGATCTTGATCCTGATACTGCCGAACGGCAGATCGATCTCGTCGTGAACGACGATCACCTGTGAAATAGATATCTTCCTGAATGACAGAACTTCGCGCAGCGGCTCTCCGCTCCGGTTCATGAAAGTTTGAGGTTTGACCAGCACAGCGGACCATACGTCCGCAACGGAAAAGGAGGCCTCGAGGTACGAGCGTCGATCGCTCCAGCCAGCATGACCTAGAGAACCGGCCAGCGCCGCCGAAGCTTGGTTACGGGCATCAGCTTCGAGCTCCGACACCTGCCGGATACCAGAACAGGCTCGTAGGGCGTCGACTACCGCAAATCCTACGTTGTGACGGGTCCCATCGTATTTCGAACCCGGATTACCGAGCCCCACTACGGCTGAATACCCGCCACTCATGAATTCTCAAAAACTACTTCTTGCCGGCTGGCGCCTTGGCTGCAGGAGCTGCTTTCGCCGCCGCTGCTGGTGCTGCCGCCTTGGCTGCATCAGCAGCTGGCGCTGCTGCTGCAGTAGCCGTAGCCTCCTCCTCTGTCGAACGAGCTGCGACTACACTCACGATAGTCTCCTCCTCGTCATCGTCGACGGAGACTCCCTCCGGAAGGACCAGATCCGATACGTGCATCGACTGACCCAAGTTGAGCGAAGTGATGTCTACCTGGATCGCTGCAGGGATGTTTTTGGCCAAGCAACGAACAGTTACTTCATGGGTAACAACGGTGAGAATACCCTTCTGGATTTTGACGCCTGGAGCCTCGCCGACCAGCTTAACTGGCACCTCTACCGCTACCTCTTCGTCCTCTGCGAACGTGAGGAAGTCTACGTGAAGCAAGTTACCCTTGATGTAGTCGCGCTGAATCTCTTTGACGATTGCCGACTTCCCGTTCAGCGCGCTCGAAGCGCTCTTGAAGGTAAATACCTGAGACCGGCGAGCTTTGGCTGCAAGCTGAGTGAACTCTTTGCAGGGGATCCGTACCGCGACGGGCTCCTCGGCGCGATGATATGCGACTGCGGGGATAAAGCCCTCTTTGCGACATCGGTTCGAACTAGCCTTACCGAGATTTTGGCGTTCTGAAACTTCAATAGTGAAATGTTCCACGGTGTTACTTCCTTCCGAATACAGTAGAGAGCGCGAGGGTAGCAGAAGCGAGGATCAAGGTAAAGAGCCCCTCACCTGCAGTGAGAGAAGGCAAAAGACTGCGTATTTCCAGGCACATAACCCACGAGGGAATAGAGGCAAAACCCACCCCCATCGTCTCATTTTTGAAATGCCACGTGAACGTGCTCGTGAACGTGAACGTGCTCGTGCCCGAAAAACTGAGGTTTTTGTTTCGGGCACGCTTACCTTCACGTGCGGGGGAACATAGGGTTTTGCCCCGCTTCTCGAGGGTGATCAGCGGAACAAGCTACTGACCGAGTCGTCCGAATGAATACGCCGTATAGCCTCTGCGAAGATCGATGCCACCGAAAGAAAGGTAAACTTGTCCTTCTCCTCAGGTCGCGCATGCGGGATTGAGTCGGTGCAGATGACCTCTTCTATGGCGGAGTCGTTGAGGCGCCTACGGGCCTCACCAGACAAAACGGGATGCACACAGCAGGCGATGACCCGCTTTGCGCCATCCTTAGTCAAGGTCTCAGCTGCCTTGACCAGGGTGCCACCGGTATCAGCGATATCGTCGAAGATGATACAGGTCTGTCCCTCGACGTCACCAACGACGTTCATCGCATCGACCCGGTTGGGACCCGATCGCCGCTTGTCGATCACTGCGATCGGCGCGTTATCGAGACGCGTAGCCATCAAACGAGCGCGCTCCAGACCACCTACATCAGGCGAGACGATCGTGACATCTGGCCCTCCGTACTTAGACTTAAGATACGGAACCAAGATCGGAAGCGCGTAAAGGTTATCTACAGGGATATCGAAGAATCCCATCGTTTGACCAGCGTGTAGATCCATCGTGAGAACACGATCGGCACCTGCCGTCGTGATCATGTCGGCTACTAACTTAGCCGTGATCGGAACGCGCGGTTTAACCTTGCGGTCTTGTCGAGCATACCCGAAGTACGGCAGCGCCGCTGTCACGCGTCCAGCAGACGAGCGCTTGAGCGCATCGATGATAATCAGAAGCTCCATGAGGTGATCGTTACCGGGGCTGCAGGTGCTCTGCACGACGAACACGTCTCCTCCGCGAACATTGTCGCCGATCTCGACCGAGAGTTCGCCGTCACTGAAGCGAACGACCTCCAGACGCCCCAACTCGATGCCGAGCGTCTCGCAGACCGACTGCGTAAAGCGTGGATTCGAACGACCGGAGAAAACGAGAAGTGGTCTAGACACCGGAGCTCCTGCGAAGAAGAGATACCCACACCTTCGAACTACAAACGAAGTGCCTGTTGGACCTTCGTCATGGTTGCCCGGGCAGGGGTCGAACCTGCGTATGGCGGAATCAAAATCCGCTGCCTTACCACTTGGCTACCGGGCAGTGTAGTGTGTGAGTAAAACAACTGAGTTGCTTTGGCAAGTACAGGGATAGACCTAAATGACGCCGGATACGAAGGTTGCCCCCTGTCCCCCTCGAGAAGCCAGGCGAAACTTACCTGTGGCCTCACTTTTGAACTTAGCACGTGAACGTGCGCGTGCTCGTAAACGTGCACGTGCCCGAAAATTCTGACGTTTCCCTTCCGGGCACGTTTACGTTCAGGTGCACGAGCACGTCCACGCGGAAGATTGGTATTTTTCCCTCGCTTCCCCAGAGAGATCCCGGTTAGCCCCCAAAATAGAGCCTAAGCTCCCAGTGTCCCCGTATACACCGAGTATCCCGCCTCCCGGGCCGCGATACTGAGCTGGCTCACACCCCCCTCTTGCCCTTCCGGAACTAGGGAGAAGAAAGCAGAGCCGGAACCCGTAAGAGAGGTCGAAAAGGGGAAATATCGGCGAGCCAACGCCAACCCTCTAGCGACCTCCGGCACCAGCTCACATACAGCTTGCTCGAAGTCGTTCTCGATGACGGAACACAGAGAGCTCTCCACTGACTCAACGAACCGCTGCATCCCAGGATCCTCCTGCGGTGAGATCTCCGGATAGCGCCGCCTAAAATGGTCGTAGAATGCCTTCGTGTTGACCGCTGTGGACGGCACCAGGATCAGGAGTCGCGCAGGCGACAGCGCGTGATTGAGTAGCGGGACCACCCGCTCCCCGATCCCAGAAACCCAGCACAAGCCGCCGACATACGCATAAGGAACATCGGCACCACAGCTCAGCGCTGCTCGGACCACTCGCTCGTTGAATTCAGCTTGCGACAACCCGAACTCACTTCGCATGAGCCCACCAAACACGGAGCTGAGTACACGCAGGACCGCCCCCGCATCACTACTTCCTCCACCTAAGCCTCCCCCGATCGGAATAGTCTTCGTGACGAAACAGGAGAAACCTACCGGTGCATCCTCAAATCCAAACTCGCGCCAAAACGCCCTGAAGACCCGCACCACCAAATTCGACTCGACAGACTCCTCGCTCAGAACTCCCACAGGCTCGAGGGTCAGACTGATACCAACAGTCGGGAAAAACGAGACCCCAAGCTCGTCACACAGAGAGGTCGTGCAATTGAGCATACTCAGGAGGTGATATCCGTCTGGCCTCCTCCCCAAGACCTTTAACCGCAGGTTGACCTTGGCCGGGGCTCGAATCGGTAGCACTGCTCCATTCAGGGAGGAGGCGAGCGCTCTTACCTTGTCTCCTATGATTGCGTTCATAATCTACGTCGTTACCCCTACTGGGAAGTAATTGCCGAGAATGCAATACTGCTCGAAAGAGGCTCATACCATGACGACACCACCTTCATCCATCCCAACCTCTCCTGAAGAGCTACTAGCCGTCGCGATCGAGGCCACGAAACGCGCCGGCGAGGCGATCTGCGAACAACGTCGATCGCATACCGTCTCGGTGTCATTCAAAGGTGTTCGAGATCTACTTACAACAGCCGATCTCGCAGCAGAAAAAGTAGTCATAGAGACTATTCGCTCGTACTATCCCACGCACTCTATTCTCGCCGAAGAGTCATCACAAAACGCCGATCCCTCTCAATTCGCCCGAGGAGCTGTGTGGATTATCGATCCGATCGACGGCACCACCAACTATGCTCACGGGCACTTCCAGGTGGGCGTCTCTATCGCATGTGCGATAGACGCCAAGGTGGTCGCAGGCGCCGTCTTTGCGCCATTTCTAGGGGAACTCTTCACAGCCTCACTCGGCGCTGGCGCGTTTTTGAACGGCGAGCCGATCTCAGTTTCACCGACGGACCGCTTGGAGTCCGCGCTCATAGCTACCGGCTTTCCGTACGACCGCGCCAACGTGCCCAATATCTGCAAGCGCCTCCAGGCCCTTCTGAGCCGCTGCAGAGACATCCGCCGTCTCGGTGCTGCATCGCTCGACATCTGCTGGGTGGCGTGCGGACGCCTGGATGCCTACTACGAGGAGACTATCAACCCGTGGGACGGCGCCGCCGCATGTCTGATAGCGCGGGAGGCAGGGGCACGAATTGGTCACTATGCGTACGACTCGCCGACACAACGACGGACAGAGAGATACCCCGGGGATCTCTTCGTCGACAACTTGATCGTCAGCACCCCGGGGGTCTTCGAGGAGATCTCGAAAGCATTGGCTGCTGCCCTCTAGCGAGCAACAAAAAAGGCCAGCGAGACAAGCCTGCCTCGCTGACCTCTGTACGCCGAGCACGAAGTGATCGTCAGATCTCTTCGGCCTCGTCAGGAAACCCGTCGGCCTCCTCCTCTCCAGTACGATCGGAGTAGCGCCGCTCCTCGTTCTCCTGCTCGGTTTTACAGTCGATGCAGAGTTGCGCAACGGGACGTGCCATCAGGCGAGCGACCGCGATCTCTTCACCGCAGTTCTCGCATTCGCCGTAATTCCCCTCCTCCATCTTCTTGAGAGCCACCTCGATCTTCTTGAGGTGATTCATCTCGCGCTTGCCGATCTTTTGCAGCGCGTTCTGATTGATTTCGAGAGATGCAATATCGACAGAGTCTCCAGAGGCGGTATCGAGGTCCGCTACGGAGGAGTCGCTAAGGTCTTCGAGATGTCTCAGGATTCGTCGCTTCTCTTCCTCGAGCATCCCCCGCAATGTATCAAGGTCTTTCTTCTTCATACCTCTATCCCTATGGCCCTCGGCCCTCAAACGCCAGGAACCATACTTACGTTATGGCTTTCATGTGCGTGTCCGCTCCCATGCCGATACAACGCCTAGCTCTGCCAGATTGCATCCTGTGGAACGGTTTATGCCAGCCTTGTAGGATAGACGACTGAACCCGTCGGAACAAGCATAAACCGACAGAAGCCCGAAATAGTTCGAAATTTCGCTGCGCGTCCAACCCTCCCGGATGTAGGTGGTACGGAAGCCCCTCCTACACACTCCTCGCTCACATCTCGGGGGGTGCCGCCTCTGCTTCGGATCGTACCCCTAGTCCTAGCATGGGCCGCAGATCCCCGCGTTCCTCTTTCTTTACACCCGGCTGCGCGCTGCGCGGAGCTCCGAAGAGCCTGGCGTATCCAGAAGCCGCCGCGACGATCAGGAGAACATCCAACGGCAAGCGGAATCGGGTCTCAGGGAAGGTAGCCGCATGGGCCATGATAAAAAGCCCCGACACAAGTGAGACTCCCAGCAAAAACCGCTTGGCAAGATACTCGTGATCGCTCCTCAAACACGCCACTACCCCACCGAACACTACCAACGCATGTACCACCGCAATGACCATCAAAGTCGGATCTCTCCACGAGAAATCGTGCACTTCGATCTCTCCGTTTGCTCGGCGCAACTCACCTCTCCCCAGAGGGATCGGAAGCGGAGAGAACAACAACAGACCTTTCACAACCGACCGTCCGAAGGCTCTCAGCGGATCGGACAGGATGTAATCGACAGCGACCTCCTTGAGCGCCTCGTCAGCCTTGGGCCCCGATAGTCCGCGTTCCGCCGCGATCTCCCGAATGAAAGGCTCGTAGAGATCGACATCTACCATCGGGAAGAAATGCTCCAAATCCGGATTGTTTCCCTTTAGGAGATTAACCCCGCTGGTCGTTGATGCAGAGAAACGAATATCTCCCACCTTGTGGGACACGTACATCTGCCAGGGCAACACCAGCAGCACTACCACTCCCGCACAGAGCACTATTCGCCTTGCTATGGAAGGAAAAGGCTCGGTCCTGCGATCGATGAGGATCAGGATGCACAGGAGTGGCACGAACAGGGTGCCTGTAGGTCTCGTGAGATACAGCAGAGCCGCAATGAACGCCATGGAGAGGTGACGCTCTCGCGAGTGACGACCGAAGAGCCACAGCGAGAGAAATACTAGATTAAAGAGGGAGAACAGCGCGGTCTCCCGCTCCGACAGCATCTCGACGTGCAGCAGGATGTGCGAGCCGTACAGAGCGGCCGCTATCCAGCCCGCAAGGCTACTTTTGGAAACACGCATGGCCAACCACACAATCGCCGATCCGAGCGCTACACCAACTACGCCTTGAACCCACAACGCCATCTCGGACCACTCAGGGGTGACGAGCATTAATGCCGCCAAAAAAAGCGGATAAAGTGGCGGTCTGTACGTTGAGCTGAATTCCCCTCCATTCGCTATATCTGCGGCCAAAAGGCCATACGATCGACTCCCAGGTAACAATCCCCCTTGCGAAGGGAGAGCAAAGAGAAGAATTAAAGAAACATAGACGCCTGCGAAGAGAGCAGCAGCGGATAGCAAGACGGTCACCGGAAGCTTAGAACTCGCAGTATCTCCGTCCCCCTCGCCGCCGAGCAGTCCTACCTCTGAACTCATCTTCCCTATCCCCCGCGACCTTCTGCAATTTCGACCTCTCGGCACATCGGGAATTCATCGAGGAGCGAGCACCCCAAGCGAGGTCATCCACGAGTCACCCATCCGACGGTATCGTTCCGAGCAGGCACGCTATGACGACAATAGCCGGGCCGCGTCCATCTACCGCACGAGTGTACATCTCAACGGAAGGAGTGGACTCAACGGCACAACGTACTAGCACGGAGCATGGAGGCAGGCATGAAACTCGATCACGTTCTCACCACTTTCGATTCGCTACATGATCGCCCACATGATGCAGCACGAAGATCCTTTCTCTTGGGCTCGCTCGGGATTTTGGCCTTGAGCCGTTTCGAGTACGCTCGCGCTGCGATGCGTTCACCAGCGCCGCTGTCGGCTCTCGAAGCACTTCTCGATACGCTCGGGAACGAGAGGCATGTGCGGACAATTGGGAGAATCTTTCTAGCCAGCGAGGGGGGACGACAGTTCGACCACCAGCGTTGTCTCGAACGTCTCTCGCGGGAACTGGGACAGAACACGGCCCTGCACAAGCGTCTAGAGCAGCTCATTACAGCGGACTTCGTGCACAGCACCACCGTCCAGCTGGAGGGCTGGATCTTGTCGAGAACCGAGGTGGAGCTGTGTGCGCTTTGTACAAAATAGAAGGGAGATCCCGTGTTTATAGATTCACGCGAAATCGATAGTTCCGAGGTCCGAGAGAGCGACATCTGCATCATCGGAGGTGGCGCGGCCGGAATCACGATTGCGCGAGAGTTTTTGTCGTCGCCGGCTTCGGTTGCCGTAATCGTTGGTGGCGGGATGCAACCCGAAGGACACACGCAGGAGCTCTCGGATGGGGAAGCGGTAGACGAACGATATTTCCCTCCAATCACGATCGCCGTAAGGTGCCTCGGCGGCAACACGACGCACTGGGGATCGTGGTGCAGGCCCTTCACCGAGTTGGATTTTCAGGAACGCCCCTGGGTGCCGCACAGCGGATGGCCCATCACTGCCGCTGAGATGGCGCCGTACTACGACAAAGCTCATGATGTCCTGAAGCTAGGAACGCACACCTACGATCCTGTGCTAGCCTCGTCAGAGCTGGAGGACCCCTCCTATTCACCGGTCGATCTGACCATTCCGGAGCTAGAAACCAAGGTTTGGCGCTTCCACAAGCCCCCGGTGTGTTTCGGCAAGGATCACCAAGATGAGCTAGCGTCGAGTCGTAACATATCGGTGTATCTCGACGCTCACGTCCTCGATATCAATCTATCGGAGGACGGATCTTCGGTAACCTCGGTGACGGCTTCTACTCTTGAGGGCAAACGCATCACCTTTCGAGCTCGCCGTTACGTTCTGGCAGCCGGCGGCATTCAGAACCCTCGAATACTTTTGGCAAACACGGCTGTTCAGAGGAACGGGGTCGGCAACGATCACGACGTTGTCGGCAGATACTTCATGGATCATCCGCACCTACACGCCAACGGGCTGGTCGTACTCAACGACATCTCGCAGTATCCCAACCTGTACGATACCAACTCACAGTATTCGAAGATGCTCGTCGCCGGTTATTGCCCTACCGAAGAGTACCAACGCACAGCCCAGATCATGAACTGCGCCGTCAATTTCAAGCCGAGCCACCGAGTCGTGACCGCATCCGGCGCCAGTAGAGATGTCGGAGAGGGGGCAACCACACTCTGGGACGACATCGCGAATTTTCCGGGCAAGGCCTATCGTCGTCTCCGCAAAGCGTTCGGCTACAAGAACACCCACGTTCCCGAGCGTCCATTTCTGGATGTCATCACACGTTGTGAGCAATCCCCTAATCCCTTGAGTCGGATCACCCTCACATCTGACCGCGATGCTCTCGGTATGCCGAAGGTGCGCATCGACTGGAGGGTGACCGGGCTGGAACGACGCACGATCTACGAGACCCATCGGCGATTCGCAGAAGGGATTGGGGCGGCCTCTCTGGGACGAGTCAAGCTCGAAATCTCCGAGTCCACACTCGAAGACGGTGTCGAATGGACCACCTCCGGCGAGAACGGACGATTCGAGGGGGGATGGCATCAGATGGGAGCCACACGCATGAGCTCAGATCCGCGCTTCGGTGTCGTCGATGCCAACTGTCAGGTACACGGAATGAGCAATCTCTTCATCGCCGGGGCATCAGTGTTTCCGACGTCCAGCGCCTTCAATCCGACCATGACCCTCGTTGCATTAGCATTCAGGCTGGCCGACCACCTCAAGCGCGCCACGAGCTGAATTCGGTTGCATCGCTCGATGCCCGCGCGACAGAGATTCTCTCTGTCCAAGCCCTTGGCCCCTTAGTACCCTTTACATCTTATGAGCGGCGTTAGAGTGCCCTTTCCATACGACATGTACCACTTTTGGGCAGCCGGCACAGTCGCACGCGCAGGCGGCAATCCATACGCAATTTCTGAGATTCAAAGGGTGATGCTCGACATGGGCTGGCCGCCAGAGGAGGTGGTTTACGGGTTTCTCCACCCGTTCTGGAGCCTGTGGCTTTTCGGCTTTTTCTCAATCATCCCTTTTCCTGCGGCGAGGTTCGTGTGCGAAGCGGTGATCATTCTTCTAGGCAGCCTGAGCGTCGGGTTGTTGGCACAACCTGCTGTTCGACGCTTACTAAGTATAAAGGCGCCGACACCTTTCCTGATTTTTGCCACGCTATTGTTTCCTCCTCTGATGAGCACTATATACAACGGCCAAGTGAGCGTTTTTACTCTACTCGGAATTACGGGCTGGCTCTCACTGTCACTCAGGAAAAACTATTTTTGGGGCGGGGTTCTTCTCTCGCTCACCACCATCAAGCCGCAGCTTTTCATTCCCTTTTATCTATGGGTGTTTTTCTCGCACTTCAAGCGCAGGCAGCATACACTCGCGATTGGATTCGCCACAGGTATACTTCTACAAACCAGCATTTCGCTCTCGATCTCCCCGTGCTCGGCTGCTTGGTGGTTGGAGGGCTTACGACACTCCTCTTTATCTGCAATGCAGTTGCCTACCCCTTCACTCGGACGACTCCTATCGTCAGCTTCAGGAATTGAGCAGATACAGCTCGTGTTGACGGTCGGTGCTGCCCTTCTCGCGATAGTCGTTGCAATGATCGACAACGGAGAACCCTTCCGAAAGGCGATAATAGTATACCTTCCTCTATCTCTGCTGGCAGCGCCTTACACATGGACCCACGGATTCTTGGCTCTGCTGCCTGCACAATTCGCGCTCCTCTCTCGGCTGCAGGTATGTCGACCACGAACGGCTCACTACGGCGTCTTCGCACTCGGGATATTCAGTGCCTTCGAACTGTGTATGCCCGTAGCTCTCTCCTCGTACATGATACTTCTGCCGTCTGCGCTCTTTTTTTTCGGAGTTTATCATGCGCGTTTTTCGAGCACGACGCAGAACTAGCGGCCTCGGGCACGATTCGAATCCTGTCCGATGCTGCCGGCTCATTACAGATTCGACCACTTATCTCGAGACGTGGACTCAAGACAAAAACCGCACATTCGGCCAAACACCCTATTTCGACCCAATCATTGATCGAACGTGCCGTAATGCTACCTTGTAGCTCAGATTCGCTATGGCTCAGCACTCCGGCCCCAAAGAATACAACCTCGCTTCTTCTGGCCTTCCATCATCGGACCTCGGCGCAGAGTTCATGCGCCTGGCGCTCGAAACCTACGAGGAGTTGGTTGTTCCGATATACCCTGAGATTGTCCATCCAGTACAAGATGTCGCTGCGGCCGACCTTCGGCTGGATATCTTCGACACAGCTATCGAGTCTGTCGACAATACCGAGAACACTCCATCCGAGAACGAGCGCACCACTGCATCCCCGCACGAAAGCCCTGACTCACCAGCCCCCCGACAGCGCTCAAAGGCCCGCTCTTCTGCGACGACCGATGCTACTCCACCACTGCAAGAGGATCTGGTTCGTGATCGCTTCATCTCCGAGGCAATAGAAGAGGCTCACCAAAACCGTGTGCCATGGAAGGACTACCTCCGCACGATCCGCGAGATGCTGTCTATCGCCCCTGGTGTGTGGGCCAAACGGTTAGGGCTCACTGCTTTCGGAGCCGTTTGCACAGCCGCCTCAACCTTCACGTTCTCGCAGTCGGTCGCTCTCATCGGTGAATCGTCTACGGCGCAAACAATCGACGCCGCCAGCACCGCGGCTCTGTCCGTGCTGACATATTTTGCCGCGAGTATGACCTTTTGGTACGTCTCTTACTTCCTTCAATACCGAAACGACATCCTTACGGCTCGTCAAACAAACGATGTAGACCTGGCAATCGATCGCTCCATCAAGGAGCTGACAGGCACACTACCTGAAGAGATGCGGCAGCGTGAGGATGTCGCCGAACTGTGTAGCATCGTCGAGCGGCATCAGGAATCGAGCAAAGAGCTCGTCGGAGGAATCATCGGCTTGAGCCAGGAGTGCGTCGAGATGCTCGTAACCTCGACGGCAATGATATGGAGTGGCGGCGGCCTCGGCGTCCTTCCTATAGCTCTGGGTGGATATCTCAAATACTGCAACGCACATCGAACCTCTCGACGTCAGGTCGAGAGCGAGGAACTCGCTGCCGAGATCGACCTCCTGTACGAAGATGGGGATCGCACACTCTCCACGAACGCAAGCATCTCGATCCTTCAGATAGCCCAGAGCCATGCGCGCGTGGTTGATCGGGTCATGAAGTGGAAGACTGCTGCTGCTGAGATTCGTCTCGATGCACTCAAGAAGAACGAATTCGACGAGCTGATCACGAACAAGGTGCTGGAGATCCCGGTCGCCGGAGCATGTCTGTATTTCATGTCACAGTGGATCAGCGGAGAGATCTCTCCTGCCTGGTGCATTTGGCTCCTCATGTCTGCGTGGTCACTGAGGGGGAACATCAACGAAATCGGTTCGCTGCTCAGCGCTCAAGTTACAGACCTCGGGCTCGCCGCTCACCGTCACACCTTGGTCGACATCACGAAATCCCTCGGTGACCAGAGGAACAAGATCCTCCTCACCGAAGCCCCGGCGATCCGCTTCGAGGAGGTGCGCTTGAGAAGGCCAGGTTCGACACGCGACACACTCAAACGCACGAGCCTCGATATTCCAGCCGGAAGCTTCGTAGGTATCTTGGGCAGCAATGGCCAGGGGAAATCCTCCCTCATAGGGCTCATCCTCGGTCGAGTTCTTCCGACATCGGGCAATGTATTCGTAGGGACACACGATACTCGAGAGAGCGCAATCTTGACCGGGGCGCTGAATCAGGATTTCAGCCTGGTACCAGGGCTAACTGTTCGTGAGAACATCGAGCTCTTCCGCCCAGAAGCCGGGGGCATGAGCGCCGATGATGTGGTCGAGTTGTTGGGAATTGCGGAGATCCTCTTCGAGAACAAGCCCAACGGCCTCGACACGAGAGTGCCGGGAAAAAATCAAAAAGGAACGAACTTCTCAGGCGGACAGGTCCAACTCATCGCCCTCGCGCGCGCCATAGCGGCCGAGTCACGACTCCTGGTACTCGACGAACCTCTCTCTGCCCTGAGCCCCGCGGTACAAACGCGAGTACACTCCGCACTCCTCGCGCTCAATCCGCGCCCAACCCTGATCATGGTGACGCACAAGATAGAGCAGGCCCACAGCTGTGACCTCGTCATGATTATAGACCGCGGAGAGATCGTCGAACGAGGAAGCCCCGAAGACTTGCTCCAGCAACCTAACAGTAGGCTCGTCGAACTCTACAAAGCCCAAAAGGAGATGGCTGCTCGTAAGAAACAGCCACAGAGCGGACAACCGGCGCCAAAAGGCGGCGAGATTGCTGGAAATGCTTAAAAACCCCTTCCCCACTACGAAAAAGGACCTGGGGTGAAAGAATGCCGATAGCAACTGGACCGCGGACTTTCTAGTCCGCCTACTGCTTGAGTCGTGATGCTAATTGCTAGCGGAGCAGAAGCTCCGCGGTCCAAAGCGAAAGCCGAGGCCACAACCGGACCGCGGACTTTCTAGTCCGCCTACTGCTTGAGTCGTGATGCTAATAGCTGGCGGAGCAGAAGCTCCGCGGTCCAAAGCGAAAGCCGAGGCCACAACCGGACCGCGGACTTTCTAGTCCGCCTACTGCTTGAGTCGTGATGCTAATAGCTGGCGGAGCAGAAGCTCCGCGGTCCAAGTCGATCACTCACACCCCGTGAAATTCGCCGAACACCCCACGCAGGACATCCGAGATCTCGCCCAGCGTGCAGCTTGCACGAATGCACTCCACTATAGGACTCATGACATCGGCATCGCCCTTGGCTGCGACTTCGAGAGCACTCAAGCTCGCCTGAGCGCGAGCTGTATCTCTCGCACTCCTGAAGGCTTGCACCCGCGCCGTCTGTTCCTGCTCGACCTTGGGATCGATCGCTAGTACAGGAGTACTGTCAGGCGTCGTATCTACATACTTGTTGACTCCTACGACCACCGACTCGCCCTTCTCGATCGCGCACTGAGCCTCGTATGCCGAATTCTCAATCTCCCCTTGCGGGTAACGTTGCTCGATAGCGGGGAGCATGCCTCCCATAGCATCAATTGCCGCTATCCTCTCACGCGCCGCGCGCTCTATAGCTTCCGTCCAAGACTCGATCAGATAACTTCCCCCGAGCGGGTCGGCCGCGGCGGTGATACCAGACTCCTCGGCTATAATCTGCTGAGTCTTGAGAGCCAAGCGAGCGCTCTCCTCGGTCGGCAACCCCAAGGCCTCGTCGAACCCGTTGGTATGCAACGACTGAGTGCCGCCGAGGACGGCCGCGAGTGCCTGTATCGTCGTACGAACGATATTGTTCCGCGGCTGCTGCGCCGTCAGAGAGCTACCTGCCGTTTGGGTGTGAAATCGCATCATCATCGATTTCTCGTCCTTGGCACCGAAGCGCTCCTTCATGATGGAGGCCCACAGACGTCGCGCTGCACGAAACTTCGCGATCTCTTCGAGAAAATTGTTGTGGCAGTTGAAGAAAAACGCCAAGCGTGGCGCGAATTCATCGACTGACAACCCTCGTGCGAGTGCCGCCTCCACATAGGCGATACCATCGGCGAGGGTAAAGGCGACCTCCTCTACGGCAGTGCTTCCCGCTTCGCGGATGTGATACCCAGAGATACTGATTGTATTCCACTGCGGCACGTTCTTAGCACAAAAGGAGAAGATATCTGTGACGATGCGCATCGCTGCTCGCGGCGGATAAATGTACGTACCTCGCGCGATGTACTCCTTGAGGATGTCGTTCTGAATCGTTCCCCGCAACTTGTCCCACGATACCCCGCGTCGCTCGGCGAGCACCAAGAGAAATCCGAGCAGAATGGATGCCGTGGCATTAATCGTCATGGAGATCGATACATCCTCGAGCGGTATCCCTTCAAGGAGTCGCTCCATGTCCTCTATCGTTGCTATGGAAACTCCGACCCTTCCGACCTCTCCACGCGCCAACGCGTGATCTGGATCCCTTCCCATCTGGGTCGGCAGGTCGAAGGCGACACTCAATCCAGTGATGCCCTGATTGAGCAAGAAATGATAACGCTTGTTGGTGTCTTCGGCAGAGCCGAACCCTGCGTACTGTCGCATGGTCCAGACCTTGCCGCGGTACATACTGCGATGTATGCCACGCGTGTAAGGGTATTCGCCCGGTGCAGAAGGATCTGTAGAGCTGACATCACGAACCGAATAAAACTCCTGAATCGGCATACCGGAAGAAGTTCGTGGCGGCTGTTTTTCTTTAGCCATAGCTCCTCTACTCTAGGCGAAACGATGCGTACACCGCCTCTGCTACCGTTTCGACAGCGTGACGCTGATCGACGGGCCCCACGACGTTGACCGTCAACAGCCTCCGATCGAATCCGAAGGTAATGCTCGCCGTGAGCAAGCGCCCCTTGACCGAATCACTCTCGTACTCGTGCAGTAAGAACTCGGCGGATCCCTGCGTCTTGATCTTGCGAACCAGCCACGACAAATTGGTAACTGATGCTTCGTAGGACTTCTCGAGCTTACCCTTGATAGCCGACATTCCACCAGCAGGCAGCTCGGCCTCTCCGAAGCGCAACGCGAGCACTACTCCTGAAACTGGGTCCTCCCACGCAGCATCAGGATACGGAGGTCGCTTCCACCGTTCTTCGATCGCTTTTCCACCGAGCACGGAGAACCCGTACGGCAATTTGAACCACACCCGTCCGGCGGCCATCGAGACTACCGACTGATCCGAGTTTGCGCTGCACTGAGGCGGAGTGATGAACGAAACTCGCCGAGGAGCACCGGCCTTATCGTTGTAGTCGAGCGTAAGTAAGATGGCGCGCGGTGAAGAGAGCTGAGCATTGTCAAACGAGCCTACAAGCTCCGCGCCTCCATCGCGAGGAAGCGCAAAGGTCGCAAACTCATCCCATCCCGATGGCCAACGTTTCTCTTTACAGTAAAAGGCGGACAAGAACTGAAAGGCGCGCTCCTCGGTCGACTCAGCAGGACGCAGCGAACCACCCATACGGCCGGCGCACCCCATCAACAGCCCGCACACTACTACTACTACCACAAAACATCGACGCATCGGACGGCTCCACACCAAAACGGGGCATTGCATGCCTTGTTCTCCATGACTACAGACAGCCTCTATGATACCCCAGCGCACCGCCGATCTAATAGACTTTAAATTTCACTCAAACATCGGGAGCCAATGCGCAACGCCCGGCTGCTCATAAGATCCACGCAGCTCGGTTTTCCCTCTTTTCCGAATCTCGACTCATGCTAACATCCTGACGAGTATGACAGCACAAGACGAACTAGCGCGCCGAGATACCCTTGCTGAAGAGGCCGGGGGGAAAGAACGAATAGAGAGGCAACACGAGAGCGGCAAGCTCACTGCCCGAGAGAGGGTGCTAAAACTCCTCGATCCCGGCTCTTTTTCGGAGGTCGATAAATTCGTTACTCATAGGTCTTCTAATTTCGGACTCGCCGACAAGCGCTACCTCGGGGACGGAGTCGTCACAGCTACCGGAACCGTAGCGGGAAGACCCGTCTGCGTCTTCGCTCAAGACTTCACCGTCTTTGGCGGATCCCTTGCCGCCATGCACGCGCGAAAGATCGTAAAGCTCATGGATCTGGCCGAGCGCATCGGATGCCCGATCATCGGCCTTAACGATTCCGGTGGTGCGCGAATCCAGGAGGGAGTCGAAAGCCTCGGGGGATACGCCGACATCTTTCTGCGCAACACGCTGCTCTCAGGCGTCGTTCCGCAGATCTCGTTGGTCATGGGACCGTGCGCGGGTGGGGCCGTGTACTCACCCGCAATCACCGATTTCATCCTCATGGTGCGAAACACCAGCCACATGTTCATCACGGGCCCCGATGTCATCAAGACCGTGACCAAGGAGGAGGTATCCAAGGAGATTCTGGGCGGAGCTGATACGCACACCAGCATCAGCGGAGTCGCTCACCTCGAGGCGGACAACGACGAAGAATGTCTTCTCATGTGCCGAGAGCTACTTTCGTATTTGCCGCAAAACAACCTCGATACCGCTCCCCTGATTCGCTGCGGAGATCTTGCAGACCGCGAGAACACGGAACTCGACGCCCTTATTCCCGAGCAACCTAATATTCCGTACGACATCAAGACCCTCATTACCACGATCGCTGATGGTGGTGAGTTCTTCGAGATACAACCGAACTTCGCACAAAACATCGTAGTCGGTTTTGTGCGCCTCAACGGTCAGTCTATTGGCATTGTTGCCAATCAGCCGTCCGTTCTCGCCGGATGCTTAGACACCCTGGCGAGCACGAAGGCCGCCCGCTTCGTGCGCTTCTGTGATGCTTTCAATATTCCGCTTCTAACCCTTGTTGATGTCCCAGGCTTCCTTCCAGGAGTCCAACAGGAGCACGGGGGCATCATCCGTCACGGAGCTAAGTTACTATACGCCTTCGCCGAAGCGACCGTACCGAAGGTGACCGTCATCACCCGCAAGGCATACGGCGGCGCCTACGACGTCATGAGCTCGAAACACATACGAGCCGACTTAAACTTTGCGTTCCCGACAGCCGAGATCGCGGTCATGGGCTCGGAAGGAGCAGTCAACATAATCTTCCGCAAGGAGCTCGACGAAGCTGCAAAAATCGGACAAGAGGCGATTCGGCGCGAGGAGCTTGTGCGGGAATACCGGGAAAAGTTCGCCAATCCGTGGGAGGCCGCGCAGCTCGGATTCATCGATGCAGTGATTCGACCGCGTGAAACTCGCCGGAAAGTCATCGAAGCGTTCGCCCTGTTGAAGAACAAGCGCCAAAGCAACCCCAAGAAGAAACACGGCAACATCCCCCTCTAGCATCTTGGAATCCACATGAGCACAGTCGAGCTTCGTCCCCCTCTCCCTCCGCCCTTGAGCCACGAAGGCGTTACCTTCGTGAAGAGCTCACCTCGGCATGCAACCGCTCTGTCACCGAATACCGTCGTCGCAATCGCTACCGCACTCAATCAACTCTTACCGAGTGGAGACTTTGTCGTTACAGGAGATGGACGACTGGAATTAATGGAATCCGGCACACAATCGGCATGGCATATCGCAGCACGCCTAGAAGCAGTTGAGAGGGATCCTCGATGACCACCTACACAGTCACAGTACAGGGCACGAGCTACACCGTAGAGGTCAAGGAGCGTCGCGGCACCAGTCTGACCTTTTCTATCGATGGCGAAACCTACACAGTTTCTGTCGATACGGCCTTCTCGCAGAGCCCGCGTGCCTCTCGAACAAACGGGAGTCTCCCGGTGCCCGCGATGCCCTCTCGCCCAAGTAGCACCGAGACCCGCAGCTCGCCGAACGAAGTAAGAGCTCCAATTCCAGGTATCGTTTCCGACGTGAAGGTCGCAGTAGGACAGAGCGTGGAGACCGGGGCAACGCTGGTAGTAATTGAAGCGATGAAGATGGAGAACCCGATCCGCGCACATCGAAGTGGGATCATCAAAGCGGTGATCGTTCGCAAAGGGGACGAGATTACCAGTGGCGCACTACTCGTGACCTATGAGGATTCGAACGTAGCTCCATAGCCCCTTGGACCGCGGAGCTTCCGCTCCGCCGGATATCAGCATCACGACTCAAGCAGACGGCGGACTAGAAAGTCCGCGGTCCGGTCGCTGCCCCCTTGGACCGCGGAGCTTCCGCTCCGCTAGCTAGCGACATCACGACACAAGCGGAGGTGGCCAGGACTCCTCAGCTCTTTTTCCCTTCAGCCTGACTCAGAGCAGCCAGCTCGCGATCGAGCATGTAGAGTCCGCCCTTGTCACCGCCGATGAGCTTGAACTTATCCAAGACCGTGCGCGCGAGCCGCTCCTCCTCCATCTGCTCCTGAACGTACCACTGCAGAAAATTGTGCGTTGCATAATCCCGCTCTGACAGTGCGGCATCGACGATCTTATTTATCTCGGCGGACACCTTGATCTCGTGCTTCAGAAGATCCTCAAAGATCGCCTCGAGAGATTTGAATTTCTCAGCTGGGGCTTTTATTACCGGAACGATCCCGTGGCCACCACGCTCGTTGACGTACCTGAGCAGCTTGAGCATGTGCATGCGCTCCTCGTCCGAGTGTTCATAAAGGAAAGCGGCTGCTCCTTCAAAACCGTTGACCTCGACCCAGGAGGCCATAGCCAGATACACATGAGAGGCGTTCGCCTCGGTTTCGATCTGCTTGTTGAGCAACGCCGACATCTTCTTGGAAAGCATAAAAACTCCTTTACGAGGGATTTACCTTGAAACGCTATCGGAAAATCAAAGCACATAAAGATTAAAACGAGAAGCTGGTTCTCTCAGCTCGAAGAGATGTAAAGAGTGGCGACTAGCCCGGCCTCAGGAAGGGAAGAAAGGTAGGTTGATGAGCACATAGACGGCGCGTGGAACGAAAAGTCGTTACACGCGCCTCTACCGTTGTGTCAAACCTTCCCTATTGAGCCTGTGGAATCAAATCCAGAGGAGACGGCTCAATCATCGGTGAGTCAGGTGTCAGGACATCTGCAGGTGCGGTGACGACTTTTTCTATCTTCACCAGTACCTGAACGACCTCCCCATTTCTCGACACCCAGGACTGAAAATAGGTCGTCCCATTCGCAATCCAGTAAGTCTTTACCCCGCTCTTGAAACTCCCTTCGGCTCCAACTACTGGGATTACCGGTTTCGGGATGCGGTTTCCGAAGCAGTCGAAGGGCTCGACGAACGTGTTCGCGCACTGGGCCGTGACAGGCCCACCTGTCTGCCAGTGCGGCCCCTTGTCGGTCGCGTAATGCGTCCGACCATCGAGACAGTACGATACCGTACCCTCGAATGTGACCTGCCTCCACTCCTCGGGGCTGACTATCACCGGAGGAGCAAAGGGCCCAAGCCACTGTGCCTTTGCTTCTCCTGCGAATCCCACCAATGTCACCATCAACAACACTGAAACTCTAAGCATACGACACCCCACCTTTCATGGTATCGGGGTTCACTCGGACGCTCCGTCAGAAATGCAGCTCCTATTCTGCATGCAGGACTCTTCATCCTCCACGCAAAACAGATGCGTCACTCCGGTGCAATGTTGCTGAAACAACCTTCTTCTATCTAGTGCTCATCTACCCACCGACAAGGTAGGTGAAGGACCCCTGCTAATCAAATATTTCTCGATTCAGGGACCAAGGTCGATCCTACTCCCCCAAATTTCCTCAAATGCCCCGGTAAAAGGGGATTTGCATGACATGAGGCCCACCGGTTTATACGAAGATCTCGTACCTAGCCCTGTGTCCGCTGACGGATCAGATCTTGGATTCGCTCAGCTCGAAGAGCCGCGAGCGACCCCAGTGATTCCACTCGGATCGAGCTCCCCACGTGCAGCTACTGATCAGCCGCTTTTGAACAGGGTTGAGCGACAAAGCACCCCTGCTTCCCTAAGCCTTATTAGCGAACTGCGGATGCGCGGTAATCCGCTCCGCATAACCTCCTCCCGCCGCGCCGATCGGCTGCCGCGCGTCACTCCGCTCCCATCGAGTGAGCCACGTATGATCGAGGAGGTTCCGAGCCAATCCGCTTTCTCGCGCAGTAGGCGAATACGCCGCTGTAGTCTCGCTCTTCGGGCCCGTTCCAAGCCCCTTCCCCACGAACCACCCTGCAACGAGCATGGTACTGCGCACTGCCGTAGATGCTGAGTACGTGTAAAGGCGGGTCGCTTTGCCCCGGGTAGCTGCTAACACCGATTGAAATGCATCAATGGACCACAGTGGCGTGTCCACCTTGTACGAAAACGGATCGTACCAAATGATATCCGGCGCAGGCGCCTCTGCGAGGGTTTGCATGAAATCCCCTTCATGCAGGCTCCACTCAAGTGGAACCAACGAGCTACGCCACACCCCTTTACGCAAAACAACGTGCGGAGCCCGGTGCTTCACGTGATCAAATAGATAAGGATACGTCGTAACAAGACGGAGCGGATCGAGATCTCGCTCGAAGCTCACGATCTTTACCTCACGCGTAAACTCGCCAAGCTCCTCTAGCTTGCGAATGCAGGCCATCGCGTTAGTAGCAGCTCCGAGCCCGACGTCCCAAATCACCAGCGGCTCTTCAGACTTGTTCAACTCCTCGATGATACCTGCTTGGTCTACGTAGAGTCGGTATGCCTCGACCGCCGGATCGTTCACCGAATGCATCGTCTCACCCGACTGCGTGTGGCGGATTACTCCGTAGCCTTCTTCGCGGACGAGCACCTCGTACTCCCCCATGATCATGGGCTGCGGAGTCCGCCTTCGCCGTACGGGGGGCTGCGGTGGGTTATCGAGGTCATCCGAGTTCAAAATCGGCGCCTCGCGCTCGTACAGCGCCTTGAAGGAACCTTGCAGGATCGCCTCACGCATCCTGAGCATCAGACTGCGATAGAAGTGTAGATTATGAACACTCAGAAGTTGCGCGGACACCGGCTCCTTTACCTGCACAAGGTGTTGCAGATATGCGCGTGTAAAGCGGGTGCAGGTGCTACACGAGCAGAGAGGATCGAGCGGCTCTTGCGATAAACGATAGACTCCGCGACGAAGGTCAACCTTCCCCCGAGAGGTAAAGCACACCCCTTGCACCGCGAACGCCGTCGGAAGGATGCAGTCGAACATATCGACGCCGCGCTTGACGGCTTCGAGGAGATCTATCGGAGTGCCGACCCCCATCAAATACCGCGGCTTGTCCGAAGGGAGGAGCTTAGCCGCGTACTCAGTCGTATCCTCGCGCTCGGCCTTGGACTCACCAACCGCCAGGCCACCTAAAGCATAACCATCGAACGGGATCGCTGTTATCTGCTCGGCGCTCTCACGTCGCAGGTGCGGATAGCACGCGCCTTGCACGATACCGAAGAGAGCTTGCCGCGAATCACCGCGAGCCGCGAGGCTACGCTTCGCCCAACGGGTCGTGAGCTCGAGAGCTGCCCGCGTCTCCGCTTCACTCGATGTAGATGGGATACAGTGATCGAGCACCATCATGATGTCGCTTCCGATTATCCCCTGCATCTCGATACTGAGCTCAGGCGTGAGCTTGATGCGACGACCATCAGTGTAGCTTCGGAACACTGCTCCCTCTTCCGACAACGCGAGCTGCTTGCTCAGGGAGAATATCTGGAACCCGCCGGAATCAGTCAGCACACTTCCATTCCAGCGCATGAAAGAGTGAATACCCCCCGCGCGGCGTAAAACCTCGGGCCCCGGGCGAATCAAAAGGTGGTAGGTGTTAGCGAGGAGAACCGGATATTCGAGCGACTCAGCAACCGTAAGCTCCACTGAGCGCAGCGCTGCCTGCGTGGCAACGGGCATAAAGACAGGGGTCTGAACAACTCCGTGACGAGTAATCAGTTCGAGCGCTCGAGCGCCGCACCACGGATCAATAGCTTGCACCGTGCATGGAAGTCGATTTGAGAGGGACATCCCCCGTATATCTCACATCTCGGATCTTTATTCACCTCATGCTAAAAAGGAGCTTTCGGGAGCCCCTCGCGTGAAAGAAACCGTTCGTTCGACCGCTGCTGACATTCACTTTCTCGGATATCGTATCACCGAGCCGCAGCCCGACTTCTATCCACGCACCGCCAAGACGCTCGTCCCCTGTTCGGGATACGAACACGGCACCCCAGATTTTCACTCGGCGCTCGAACTACTCAACCACGAGCTCAACCTGCACATCGATCCCCTCGATAGACTCACATTCTCACTCATGCTGACTGGCCTCTCGGGAGCCAAACGCTTTGGTGGAGATCTGCATATCTCCCCCATCATGGGCGAGAACTCCGCTGCCCACACCCTTCATTCGATCGTTTTAGCCACCGAGCTACTGAGACGCTCAGGCTTACTCGCCGCCGAACGACAAGACAGCGGCGTCATTCAACTGAGAGTCTCTCTCAGCCTCGGACTCCTCACTCATGACATGGGAGAGATTCTCGGGGAGCTCAGCTCACTAGCGCAGCGCGCAGCAAAGACGAGCCTTACAGAACGTCCTGATCTCGAACGAATGATCTTTAAGATCGCCTTGACCGAGGCGTTTCGAGCAACCAGCGCACATCCCGCGCGCCCGGCGTCATTTTATGCATTCCTGCGTGACATGCGTCACGCCGCAGGGATCGGATGTGGAGACGCCGTATCGGAGACCGACGACAGACTTCTCGGAACGATTAGACACTACGAATCGATCCAAGCGCAGGCGCCGCTCTCCTTCGAGATTCAGGGACGCATCGAACGCTACCTCCGATTCTACGACCTGGCAGAGATGAAAGGTACAGTCACATCAGCAGAGCAGCTCTTTATAGGCAATGCGGTCAAGGTCATCGAGCACCTTCAAGGCTTGCGACATCTCCTTCGCTTCGTGACCGTGGCTCCGATCGACAAACGGCCGAATCTCCTCTTTCCCGGCTCACTTCCTAGTGCTCCACGCGGACATTGGGTAGAGACCTCGATGCACGAGATGCTGCCCCTGCGCTATGCCTCGAACTATCGCATCTATCGGAGCTTGCTCTACATGGAGAGCGAACTTTCGCACCTCTTCAAAGCAGCCACCGCCTCTCACGAAAAGAGCTTTGCAGAGACCTTACGCGACGCGCTCTACACGACTCAAGCAGAGTGGATGTCCGTCAGTCGCCCCCTGTTCGATCGCACGGTGCGCAGTGAAAGCACGGAACTGATTGAGCTTATCCGGAGGCACTACGACGAATCCTCCGTGGCAGGGCGCGCCGAAGCCTGGGCAGCGATCCGCAAGCACCTTACCTCGAACCTCGTGTGCGATTTTGAGAAGTTTCGTGCTCTTCGTTCTTCAGAAGATTCGAGGTCGCGCAGCCATCTCCTTCCGGTCGAAAGTCGGAAACGACTCGTTTCACTTTATCTCGAAGCGGTACGAACGAAATACGTTCCGGAAGACGAAACTCCGCTCGTACTCCTCCAGACACTTCCTGAAACACTTCGAGCGTTTGATTGTCGGGCTTCGACCTCGCGTCCCTAAAGGACAGCGGCACCAAGCATCAACACGATTACTACTCCGACCACCAACAGCGGCAATAAAAGGTACTGAGTCGCAAAAGCAACTCCACTGATGACGAGTGCGCTTCCGACAAGACGCCTGTTCTCCCGACGAACGTACGCTAGCATCGCCGTCAGCATACCGACAACGCTCAGCAGTATGACCACTTGCTTGACTGTACTATCGAGATTAGAACCCTCTCTCGGAGGCGGTTTGAGATGCGTCACTCCGGCGAAGGTAGACAACATCGCACCCGTAACATCAGTGACATGGTTCGCGACCTGCTCCGCAAACGAGGGTGGTGGATTGAAGGGTCCCCACAGTGAGTGAGTGAGCGCCCCCAGTACAGCCAAGATCCCACACACCAACGCCACGCTACCGAAGAGAACCGGTCTTCGAAATCTGGGCTTGGCCGTGGGCTTTTCCGCTGGCATTTGGAACAGGGTTGACATATGCCCATTACCTCCGAGTCGTTATGCTACGTTGCCGACCTTGAGACGCATACCCGCGCCGACACGCGCCGGAGCTCTGGACGAACTCCTAGGCGAGATTTAATCACTGGAATATGATCACAAGAGTCAAACCTTTGAAATCAAAATACATTCACTCCAACTTGTTAATAACTCTGGGGCGCAAAGGCGACGTAAAAAGGCGTTTAAAATCGCCCCCCCCCGGAGGAATATCAAGACGGCGTAGCTACTCGCGTAGATCTAGCACCGAATTTCCTGGTGACGAGCGACCACGCGGGGGCCATAATGAGGCCGCACTAAATCTCTAAATACTCACGTGGACGATACGGTTTTAGCCGCCGCCCACCTGATGAAACGATGGGTACGACAAAGAGGAATCGATGAAGATATTGGTTATCGGAGCGACGGGAACGATCGGCTCGGCAGTAGTTCAGCAGTTGGGCAACAAGGTAGAGATCATCACGGCTAGCCGAAAAGGTGGCGCCCTCTCCGTCGATATCGGCGACCCCGAAAGCATCAAGAATATGTTTGCCGGACTCTCTAACCTCGATGCGGTGGTATGCGCGGTTGGTGTTGCTGCGTACGGCCCGTTCTTCAAACTCACCGATGCAGACTTCGAAGGGGGCCTGCACAACAAGTTGATGGGTCAGGTGAACTTGGTACGGTACGGCATCAATGCACTCTCTGACCGCGGATCATTCACCCTCACCGGAGGAATCGCGAGCAGACAGCCGTTCGAATCAGGCGGTGCAATCATCAGTATGTGCAATGCGGGCCTTGAAGGGTTCGTTCGTGCTGCCAGTCGTGAACTACCGCGAAACATCCGATTGAACGTCATCGCTCCGGGATGGGTTCGAGAGACCCTTGTTCAGCTCAAGATGGATCCCACCCTCGGAGTCCCCGCGATAAACGTCGGCAAAAAATACGTCGAAGCGATTCAAGGCAAGATGACGGGGCAGATCATCGACGCCCTCTGAGCCTCACGCCGCCTGCTCTGATTTCGCAGGCACTGCGCGGACCTCGAGTGCATCGCCCTTGACGTCGACCTCTATCGAAGCGCCTGTTTGCAATTCCTCTGCAATCAACGCTCTTCCGATCTTCGTTTCGAGCTCTCGCTGAATGTAGCGCCTGAGAGGTCGCGCGCCGTACACTGGGTCGTACCCGGCGTTGGCGATCTTCTCTTTGGCCGCATCACTGACTACCAGCGAAATGCCGCGGTCGGAGAGACGCTTACGCACATCCTCAAGCAAGAGATCTACGATCTTCTTTATCTCAGAGAGCATGAGCGGCTTGAACAGCACGATTTCGTCGACACGATTCAAAAACTCAGGCCTGAAGTGTCCTCTCAGTTCACGCATGACCGAATCACGCGCCGTCTGCCGTATCTCGCCCTCGGAGGTGATCCCTTCGAGCAGATACTGCGAGCCGATATTCGAGGTCATGATGATCACAGTGTTCTTGAAATCTACCACACGGCCTTGTGAGTCGGTGACCCGTCCATCGTCGAGGATCTGCAGGAGCACGTTGAATACATCTGGATGCGCCTTCTCTATCTCGTCGAACAAAACAACACTGTAGGGCTTTCGGCGCACCGCCTCTGTCAGCTGCCCTCCCTCCTCGTACCCGACGTATCCCGGAGGTGCGCCTATCAGGCGCGAAACAGCAAACTTCTCCATGTACTCACTCATGTCGATACGGATCAGATTCTGCTCGGTATCGAAGAGGGTCTCGGCCAAACTCTTGGCGAGCTCCGTTTTTCCGACTCCAGTTGGCCCGAGAAATATGAAGGATCCGATCGGTCGACGGGGATCCTTGATACCGGCACGCGCTCGCAAAACCGCATCCGCGACGAACTGCACCGCCTCGTTCTGCCCGATGACCCGCTCATGCAGGATCTGGTCGAGCTTGAGCAGCTTGGCTTTTTCTCCTTCGACCAGCCGAGTGACAGGTATACCGGTCCATCGCGCCACGATCTCCGCTATCTCTCCGTCAGTTACCTCCTCACGAAGCAATCGACGCGAGGAACCAGACTCGATCGATGCCTCCTCTTCTCGAAGCTGCTTTTCGAGTGTTGGCAACGTTCCGTGCCTCAGCTCGGCAGCCTTGTTCAGATCGTACTGTCGCTCTGCCTTCTCGATGTCACGACGAACCTGCTCGATCTGCTCACGCAATCCTTGCAGCTTGTGAATCGCCCCCTTTTCCTGCTGCCACTGCGATCGCATCGTATCAGCCTGCGTGCGAGCATCGGAGAGCTCGTCCATGAGCGCCTTGAGACGTTCCTGGCTGGCCCTATCTGTTTCCTTCTTGAGCGCTGCCTCTTCGATCTCGAGCTGCATGATACGACGCGTTATCTCATCGAGCTCCGCCGGCATAGAATCGATCTCGGTACGAATAGTTGCACACGCCTCATCCACGAGATCTATTGCCTTGTCCGGCAAGAAGCGCTCTGAGATGTACCGATGAGAGAGCGTCGCCGCCGCAACGAGCGCATTGTCCTGAATCCGAACTCCGTGATGCACCTCGAAGCGCTCCTTGATTCCTCGCAGAATCGATATGGTATCCTCAACGGTCGGCTGATCCACCATCACCGGCTGGAAACGACGCTCCAGCGCGGCATCCTTCTCCAGGTGCTGTCGATACTCATCGAGGGTAGTAGCACCGATACAGTGGAGCTCTCCACGCGCAAGCATCGGCTTGAGCATGTTACCGGCATCCATAGCACCTTCGGCCTTACCAGCTCCCACGATCGTGTGAAGCTCGTCGATGAACAGCAGGATCCTACCTTCGGATTTCTTCACCTCTTGAAGAACCGCCTTCAAGCGTTCTTCGAACTCGCCACGGTACTTGGCACCCGCAATCAGGGCACCCATATCAAGCGCGAAGATAGTCTTGTCGCGCAGCCCCTCGGGTACGTCTCCTCGCACAATCCGTTGAGCAAGACCCTCGACGATCGCCGTCTTGCCCACACCAGGCTCACCGATCAACACAGGATTGTTCTTCGTCTTGCGAGAAAGGATCCTGATAACGCGCCGTATCTCACCGTCTCGTCCTATGACCGGATCGAGCTTACCCTTGGTAGCCTCTTGTACGAGGTCGCGACCGTAACGTTCGAGAGCTTCGTACGTCGCCTCTGGATTGGCGCTTTGAACCCTCTGGTTTCCACGAACTGCTGTGAGAGCCGCAAGAAATTTGTCGCGGGAGAGATTGAAGGTCTTACAGATCTTCGACAGCGGCGACTTTCCATCGTCCTCGACCGCAGCAAGCATCAAGTGCTCCACCGACACGTATTCGTCTTTGAGACGCTTCGCCTCTTCTTCGGCTTTTACAAATATCTGTCCGAGGCGCTGAGTAAGATAGACCTTACCTGGTTCGATTCCGGGCCCTGACACCTTCGGACGTTTGTCGAGCTCCTTCTCGACCTCCGCGTAGAAAGACTCGACCGGGATATCCATCTTTGCGAAGAGTCGAGGAATGAGCCCTCCATGCTGCTGCAGGAGACTCGCCACGAGGTGTTCGACGTCAACCTCTGTATTACCTCGGCGAACAGCGCGCGCTTGCGCGTCCTGAACCGCTTCTTGAGATTTCTGAGTGAACCGTTGAAAATCCATTATCCCTCGCTAAACAGATTGAGGTCTCCACCTCGTTTCCCTTGAACTCTAGTAATCACTACCTCTCGATTTATCGAGCCATTTTTTAGAAACGAAACAAATAACTCCTCGAAACTAAGCTGCGGCTCGCGGATTGAAGGTCGACACCGAGGCCAAGCGCTCGTAGATCTCCCGCTCTGCCTCCGAAAGCTTAGGCGGTATTACAATCTTTATCTCGACGAACACGTCGCCCCGTCCCCCCTCCTTCTTCAAGGGGAAGCCTCGGCCACGCAAGCGCAACCGCGATCCACTCTGAGAGCCCGCGGGCACCGAAATTTTGATCGCACCATCTGGCAAAACAACGTCCACCTTCGAACCAAGCGCCGCCTCCCATGGAGCAACCGGGAGCTTCACTGTCAGATCACTCCCCGAAACCGAATAACGAGGATGCGACAGGAGCTTTATGCGCAACAACAAATCGGGCTCCCCTTTGCTACCGCGAATACGAATAGCACTTCCCTCGATGCTTCCAGCAGGTATCTTTACATTCAGCGTTCTGGTTTTTCCGCTCGCATCTCGAAGTTGAATCATCTTGGATCCACCAGCGAACGCCTCTTCCACTGAGAGGCCAAGTTCTGCCTCCTGAGACTGAGGAGCGCGCATCGCTTCCTCTCCCACACCTCCACCGAAGCGACCGGCCCCGAAGGGAGAACGACCCCCGAATCCGGCGCCTGCAAATCCTGATCCTCCGAAGCCGGCATTGCCGAACAGAGCCGAAAAGAAATCACTGAAGCCGTTGAGATCTTCAGCTCCTTCCCCTCCGAAGCCGAACCGCACATTGTTGAATTGCTGCTCCCATTCCGGTGGCGGCTGAAAGTCCTGTCCAGCCTTCCAGTTCGCGCCGAGCGCGTCATAACGCTTGCGCTTCTCCGCATCGCTCAAGACCTCGTTGGCCTCGTTTATCTCCTTGAAGCGGTCTTCCGCCTCTTTGGTTTTATTGACGTCTGGGTGGTACTTTCGTGCCAGCTTTCTGTAGGCCTTCTGGATCTCCTCTGCCGAGGCCTTTCGGTCGACACCCAGCACCTCATAGTAATCACGAAATTTCACTTTCTAATCCTATAGTTACGACAACGATTGGAGCGTTTTTTTCTTCGTATTCCAATACATTATATAATCATGAGTTATTTCATTTCCAAGCGATATGGCAGACTTAGACAACGTCGTGGAAGGACTCCGTATATATCCACGACAGGCTCTCTCTTGTCGGCACTCAACCCTCCCAAGTAGACTCTGCAGCTCCAAGCACCTCACCTGTATGGACATAGAATGGTACCTATTAGCGGACGCATAGTATCCTTTGATCCGGTACTCCGTATCGGAACGATCCTGCCGGACTCTTCCACGCAGGGCGTCGTATTCCTCGAGAACAACGTCATCAACACTCATGCTCCACTTCACACGATGATCGGTCGTGCGGTGGTCTTCGATCTCATCCATACCGAACAGGGGGCTACCGCAGTCAATATACGCATCAGCAGGAGTATTCAGCTAAAACCTGGCAACCTGATGGGAGCATTGGTCGCGCCGCTTCTCGTAGTACTGACCACCTACGCATGCATCCATTATCTCCAGTGGCCCCAGCTTCACAGTTATATCGTCTCAATCAACTTCGTGAGCTTCCTCTTCGTCATGGTTCTTTCCAGAGTTCCCTTCAGCTATAAGCTCCGACCTGCGGACCTGATGGCGATCACTCTGGCGATCTGCGGTGGCGCTATCGGCGCTCTCGTCGCCTCGCTCTTCGTGCGGACCAGATTCCGAACTGACGGCGCACGCTTCTGGCTGGTAGCGCTCGTCATTGTTCATGGATTTGTGGTGCACCGTCTGGATCCTCAGGTGCTATCTTCCGAGAGTTGGAGACCACTATTAGCCAGCACACGCTAATGCGTGGAGCTTTTTATCGTCGCTGTCTCCGTGCCTCCCGCGCCTTTTGTGCCTGATCGAGAGCGCGTCGTGCATCCCGCGTATCTATCTCTCTCAAGGCGTAGGCAGCCGAGCTCTGAACTCCGACGTTGGAGTCGTACAACATCGAGGCGAGCCGTGGGACCACATCTTTTGCCTTCGTTCCGCACCTCGCCAAAGCCAGCGCTGCCTCGTTCCTCTCCGAGGCATTCTGACTGTAAAGATTCTGCTTCATCTTGGGTAGCGCTTCGTTGTCGCAGCAGCCCAGCAACACGAGCGTCATTGCTCCGACAACGATTCGTTTCATGATTCCATCTCCCAACTCACTCGAGCGCTGCAACTTTGAGCAGCACACAATAAGATAAACGGTACGAGCGTTACCAAGCCATAGTCAATCTGGGACATCCCTTATGTATTCGTGCGAACAAAAGGTCACTGTGAGAATCGAGTGGAGGCTCACTCAAGCTCAAGGCCCTTTCATTTCCGGCGGATGAACCTACAAAGAGTGCGGCGAGAGCAACGAGGGGGGGGGGCCGGGGGGGGGCGGGGGGGGGGGGGGCGCCCCAGACAGGAAGCGAGGCAAAACCCTATGTTTGCCCGCACATGAACGTGCTCGTGAACGTGAACGTACCCGAAACAGGCGTCATGCGGGCTGAAGGCATAGCGTACAGCAGTTAACAGCTCATAGAGCGCACCACACATTCCATGACTGATCCTCGTGCTATTGAGAAATAGTGCTGTTCGATAGACGTCTAATTTTTCATAGTCGAGCATACAACTCGATTGCGGGCAGGAGGGGCTGGTCCGGGTACGTTTACGTGCACGAGCACGTTCACGTGGAAAGGCGCGATTATAGGTCAGAGCAAGAGCTTACGTTATCTCTATACTCGTTATCACCCACTCGAAAACGCGATGAGTCAAAAAAATAAGGCGCAGGTTTCCCCGCGCCTTATACAAAGGACTTCGCTACTTCAAGGACGTACTGCTTGTACCGACCCGGCAACTGCCTCTCTAGAGCAGTGCCCACACCAAGGCAACTCCCGGCCCGACCCAC
>JBILEW010000031.1:0-35325 GCA_044351885.1 Bdellovibrionota bacterium | reverse complement strand
ACACTCCGCGTGGCGTCTTCGAACTCAAATTCTTTTTTACCTCTGGAATCAAGACTTCGACGGGAGATATCTCGTCTTCGTCGGTCAAGGAGCGTATCAAGGCACTTATTGCGGCGGAATCTTCCAAAAATCCGATCAGCGATCAGCAGATCGTAGAGATACTCAAAGGGGAGAAGATCGATATCGCTCGACGCACCGTGGCAAAGTACCGCGAGACTCTCGGAATTCCGTCGTCTTCGCAACGTAAGGCAGCATTCTGAGGTGGTCGCGGAGCCTTCTCTGCACGCTGTCTGAGATAAACAAAGGGGCGAAGGAATTGGACCGCGGAGCTTCCGCTCCGCTTGCCAGCAGCACTACGATCCTAGCAGGAAGCGGACTAGAAAGTTCGCACTCCGATGGCCAGGGTTCGCCTCACTTCCTTCCGGTAGGAGTTTCCCGGAGATTTTCGTTCACCTAAGTATAAATTTACAGCTCAGGTGAATTAGGTGCTATACTCGTCGTCACAAATGGTCGATTGAAAGATTACGCCCGTGCGTTTAAAAGGAGGGATATACATGGCCGATACATCTAAGGTTATTAACGTCAGCATCGCATTTCTCAACATCGACGCCACCGATGCCATCAAGCAATATACGACCGACAAGATACGCCACTGCGTCCAAAAGTTTGCCCACCAAGACACAGAGGCACACGTTGTTTTAAAAGTAGAGAAGACCCGGCAGCTAGCCGAAGTATCGATGCACCTGTCAGGGGCCGATTTCTTCGTCAAGGAAGAGAGCGAAGACCTGTACGCATCAATTGACAAGGTCGTAGATTCTCTAACCCAACAATTACGTAAGCACAAAGAGAAGACCACGAGCCACCATTGAGCCCTGTCCTCTCGTTCCAGCACATAGCATCGTTGATCATCGTCACCGGGTTGTCCGGAGCGGGTAAATCGACTGCTATGGATCTACTCTCCGACAGTGGCTACTACGTGGTAGACAACCTGCCGGTGCCGCTGTTGGAGAGCTTTCTCAACTTCTCCATGCAGTCAGGCGAGCGCTTCAAACACACCGCACTGCTGCTCGACGTGGATTCTCAAGAGAGCAGATCTCTGCTCCTTCCCCTCCTGAAGGATCCCCCTGCCAGTCTGAAGATTGTTTTCCTAGACGCTGATACCCCAGCTATCGTCCGCCGATACAGCGAAACTCGGCGCCCGCATCCAGGGTTCGATCCTGCCAAGGACAGAACCCTCGAGGACACCATCCAGCGGGAACGTGCCCGGCTTCAGCCTATCAAGGAGATAGCAAACCTCGTCCTTGATACGTCAGCATTCAACGTCCACGCTCTCAAACGCGAGCTGCGAGGCTTTCTCTCGACCTTGGGGACAGAGGGCGGACGGACCATGAGGATAAATTTCCTCTCGTTCGGCTTCAAAAGAGGTATCCCACTCGACTGCGATCTAATCGTTGACGTGAGATTCCTCCGCAACCCCCACTTCGTCGACGAGTTGCGCGAAAAGGATGGTCGAGATCCCCCTGTGAGGGAGTATGTCTTCCAATCTCCTGAGGCACAGGAATTCGTGAAACGGTATGGGGAGCTGCTCGGCTTTCTCCTCCCGAAATATCAATTCGAGGGCAAAGCCTACCTGAATATCGGAATAGGATGTACGGGGGGCAAGCACCGGTCGGTGGCCATAGCAGAGGCCTTGAGCGGCACTATTGATGCCTCCAATTATCTCGTAAGTGTAAAGCATCGAGACTTGTAACCCAGGCGGAATCCAGCATTTTTATATTGTTCGGTCGAACTGTTACGGCGTATTCTGGAAGAATCAGGAATGATTATTATCTAGCAAGGAGAGCATCCCCGTGAGCACAAAAGAGCACCTCTTTACGTCGGAATCGGTTGCCGAAGGTCATCCTGATAAAGTAGCAGATCAAGTTAGCGACGCGGTGTTGGATGAATTCCTACGTAGCGATCCGCGCGCTCGGGTGGCGTGCGAAACATTAGTCAAGAACGATGTAGTGATCCTGGCCGGCGAAATCACCTCCAAAAAGATCGTCAACTACGAGAAACTAGTTCGCGATGTCGTAAGGGACATCGGCTATAACGATCCTCGACTGGGTTTCGATGCCGCCAGCTGTTCGGTAATGACCTTTATCAGCCAGCAGTCGCCCGATATAAGCATGGGCGTAAACGAAGACGAAGGCCTTTTCAAAGAACAGGGAGCTGGCGACCAGGGGCTCATGTTCGGATTTGCCTGCGACGAGACCCCCGAACTTATGCCTCTCCCGATATCGCTTTCTCATCAACTGATGAGGGCGCTTGCAAAGGCGCGCAGGAGCGATCAGAACTCTTTCCTCAAACCCGACGCAAAGAGTCAGGTAACAGTAGAATACCGAAATGGCCGACCGCACGCTGTACATACGATCGTCATCTCAACACAGCACAGTGAGGACGTTTCATTGAAGGCTGTCGAGGAGTACGTCATCGAAAGCGTAGTCAAAAAGGTCGTTCCTGCGCAGTACCTCACGGATAAAACCAAATATTTGATAAACCCCACAGGACGATTTGTTATCGGTGGTCCAGTAGGAGATTGCGGTCTCACCGGCCGAAAGATCATCGTAGACACCTACGGCGGATACAGTCGTCACGGAGGAGGAGCGTTCTCCGGAAAAGACCCCTCCAAAGTCGATCGCTCGGCTGCCTATGCCGCTCGCTACATCGCCAAGAACGTGGTCGCGGCAGGCCTCGCTCGCAAGTGCGAGGTCCAGGTAGCCTATGCCATCGGCGTGGCGAAGCCCGTGTCGGTATACGTAAACACCTTCGAAACTGGCACGGTTGCAGAGGAAAAGATCGCAGCTGCAGTACAAGAGGTCTTCGACCTGACTCCGAGAGGAATCATTCACAGCCTCGATCTCCTGAAACCCATTTATCGAGCCACTGCTACATACGGGCACTTCGGACGGGATTCCGGCAGCGACGGAAGCTTCTCGTGGGAAAGAGCCGATAAGGTCGAAAGTTTAAAAGCCAGCGTTTAAAGAGCTCGCGTCAGCGGTAGTAGTTTCCGTACGTGGGCCCGTTGTACTGATAGTCGCGCAAGCCCTCGGCTGGGTCTCCATGCGGACCTTCGTTACGGACCTTCTCTCGTAAAATATCGATCTCGCGTTGGCGGGCGTACAGCTCTTCCTGGTTCTCCATGATGAGCTTTTGGTTGCGCTCTTTGACGCTCAGTTCGCTGTTGTAGTCGTAAATCGCAGCTATCGCGAGGCCAGCAGGTATACCGATGGCACCTCCGAGGAGAGCGCTCGCCGCGACATCTCCATTTGCAATCACGGCACCGATGATTGCACCGGTTCCTGCTCCTGCCAGACCACCACCTACAGCTCCGATAGCCAGTGGCTTTGCATGAAATCCGCAACCACCAAGGACGAGCGAGGCTCCGAAAATGAGAGTGAGTAACGATCGCGACATATCCAAAACTTCCTAAACCGAACGTCTACAGTGATATGCATACCAGCCCGAAAGATGTGCCTTTAGCGCAAAAGCTTTCTTGCGGGCCGGAGACGAGCAATTTAAGCTCAATAATACGGATAGTTAGGTGCCCTCAGGAGAGCCTTTAGGGCCGCCCCGGATAGTGCCGACAGTCAAGGAGGCTCCCGGCGCGTGCTGCGCCATACGAGGTACTACTTTCCGCAAGATATGAAGGACTCTCCTTTGAAGCATCGCGCAACCCCTTCTCCCTCCAGCAATCGAAGCTCAAGCCTCCGTAATGCCGAGCGCCATCGCTTGGCCGAAGACGACAATCGAATCAAGAATTGGAAACGTTGGGGGCCATATCTCTCGGAACGTCAGTGGGGCACTGTACGCGAAGACTATTCGGCAGATGGGTGGGTGTGGTCGTACTTTACCCATGATCAGGCGCGCAGTAGGACCTACCGCTGGGGCGAGGACGGATTACTTGGTATTACCGATCGCCAGTGTCGCATCTGCTTCGCTCCTGCTCTGTGGAACAAGAAGGATTCGATTCTCAAGGAGCGTCTCTTCGGACTCAGCGGGGGAGAGGGCAATCACGGAGAAGACGTCAAGGAGTGCTACTACTATCTCGATTCAACTCCCACGCATTCGTACATGCGGGCCCTGTACAAATATCCACACAATGAATTCCCCTATGCTCGTTTAGTGGACGAGAATCGGAGGCGAAGTAGACACGACAAAGAATTCGAATTAATAGATACGGGTATTTTCGATAACAACGAGTACTTCGATGTTTTTATCGAGTACGCCAAAGCCGACCCGAACGAGCTCTTGATAAAGATCGAAGCTGTGAATCGCTCCGAGCAGGCTGCTCCCCTCGTACTCGTTCCTACCGTCTGGTTTAGAAACACATGGGCGTGGGGACGTACTGGGGAAGGATACACAATTAAGCCAAGAGTCTCCCTACTCAGCAAGGACAGATTTCTTCTCGTGCATCCGCAGCTCGATCCCTTCGTGCTACTGCTCGATCCCGAAAGTGCAGCGCAATCTCCGCTATCCCTTTTCACCGACAATGAGACCAACAAAAAGCGGCTATTCGGAGGAGAGAACTCGACCCCCTTCGTTAAGGACGCCTTTCACGAGTATATCGTGAATGGCGTCACATCAGCCGTCGACCCAACGTGCACTGGCACCAAGGCCTGCTTTGCGTTGGATGCGCTGGTTCCACCAGGAGCGTCAATCACGGTCAAACTACGCCTCAAGCCATCTCATGCACCTCGCCACGAAACCTTCGGCGAAGATTTCGACGAGATAATGGAAAAACGTCGCCAGGAATGCCTGGATTTTTACGACGAGGTAGTACCACCCCAGGCATCTGCCGAGGAGCGTTCGGTCATGATCCAGTCGTATGCTGGGCTGTTGTGGACCAAGCAGTTCTATCACTATTCCGTCAAGGAGTGGTTGGAAGGCGACCCAACTCAACCTACCCCAGCGGCATCTCGACGTTATCAACGCAACTCGGAGTGGGAGCACCTGTACAATAGAGATATCATCTCTGTTCCAGACAAGTGGGAGTATCCTTGGTATGCAGCATGGGACCTCGCGTTCCACATGGTTGCCTTTGCGCGCATCGATCCGTCCTTCGCAAAGAACCAGCTCCTCCTCATGCTACGAGAGTGGTACATGCATCCCAACGGGCAGATCCCCGCTTATGAATTCGAATTTTCGAACGTGAACCCTCCGGTTCACGCTTGGGCGTGCTGGCGGGTCTACAAGATGACCTCTCAGAATGGCCAGCGGGATCAACTCTTTCTCAAGCGCTGCTTTGCGAAGCTACTCCTCAACTTTACGTGGTGGGTCAATCGTAAGGACACCCACGGCAAGAATCTCTTCTCGGGCGGCTTTCTCGGGCTGGATAACATCGGAGTCTTCGACCGTAGCGCCCCCTTACCAAAAGGTGGAACGCTCCAGCAAGCTGACGCTACTGCTTGGATGGCTTTTTACTGCGGTACCATGCTCACCATGGCTCTGGAGCTAGCAGAACACGACGAGACATACGAGGACCTCGCTTCGAAATTCTTCGAGCACTTCATCTCGATATCGTCAGCCATCAATCATTTCGCAGGAACTGGCCTGTGGGATCAGCTGGACGGCTTTTACTACGACCAACTTCAGCTAGACGGCACAGCGATTCCACTCCGCGTTCGCTCCTTAGTCGGAATTATCCCTATCATAGCGGTGGAGGTGCTGGAGAATCGCACGCTCGATAAGTTACCTGGATTTCGAAAACGTTTCGAGTGGTTCATGGCCAACCAGAGCGACCTCGCAAAACACATAGCCCACAGCGAACGTGTTCCTGCTGGAAAATTGAGCAAACACTCCCCTCACTCGAGTGAGGGCTCTCGGCTCCTTGCCATTCCATCCAAGGAGCGTCTGACTCGCATGCTCAAGTACGTTTTGGATGAAAAGGAATTCCTGTCTCCGCACGGCATTCGTTCATTGTCGAAGATTCATGCCACCTATCCTTATCGCCTCACTCTAGAGAACCGCGATTACGGCATCGACTACTGCCCAGGTGATTCGAATACGGATTTCTTCGGAGGAAACTCCAACTGGCGCGGGCCAGTGTGGTTTCCCATCAACGTCCTGCTGATCGAGGCTCTCGATCGCTATCACGCCTTTTACGGCGATGGCTTCCGCATCGAGTATCCGAGCGGTTCTCGTAAGCGGATGAACCTCAAGCAGATAGCCGACGATCTCTCGCGACGACTGAGCTCACTTTTCTTGCCCGATGCCAAGGGTTTTCGTCCATGTCACGGCACCGATCATCGCTATGCTACCGATCCTCACTGGCGTGATTTGGTGCTGTTCTACGAGCACTTCCACGGCGATACCGGTGTGGGCATTGGTGCCAGCCATCAAACGGGCTGGACCTCTTTGGTTTCCCTGTGTCTAGAACGTATCGTTCTCGAGGGGTCTCACCGTGACGTCAAGCGATCTCGCAAGGCCACAACAACTTCGTGATCACACGTTTGTGAGGACCTCGGGCAGAAGCTCCTGGTACACCTCTATGGTCTTAGCGGCTGCAGCATCCCAGTGCAGGTGCTTCACCTCTTCCTTGGCCATCTGAACGAGTTCAGCCCGCAACTCCTGGTTGAGCAACACACTGATTATGAGGTGCGCCATCCTATCCAGATCCCAGAAATCAACTTTGAGCGCATGCTCGAGTACCTCCGAGACCCCCGACTGCTTGGAGATAATCACAGGAGTATCAAAACTTATCGCCTCGAGAGCAGTGATCCCGAACGGCTCAGAAACGGATGGCATCACGTAGAGATCTGCCACTGAGAACATCTCCTCCAGCTCTTCGCCACTCACAAATCCCGGAAACATGAAGTAGTCGTTCAAGCCGAGCTCAGCTACCTGCTGCTTGACCGCCGGAAGCATATCTCCGGTACCAGCAAGCACGAACAAAACCCCTGGTACCTGAGGAATCACTCGAGCTGCCACCTCGACGAAGTAGTCTGGTCCCTTTTGAAAAGTTACTCGCCCGAGAAAAAGGACGACATTGCGGGGCCACGTTTTCCTGATCTGATAATCCTGAACAGCCTGCCGTGGATACACCCCGTTGTGAATGACTCGAATCTTGGAACGTGAAATACCGTGGAAACGTTCGATAGCCCTCTGGGTGTAGTGACTAACGGCGATTACCCGCGATGCGGTTTCTAACCCGAGCTTTTCGATCTTCTCGATATCTCTATCTACAAACAAACCGCTTCGGTCCTGCTCCAAGCTATGCACGTGCACTATCAGCGGTTTACCGGTCAGCTGAGACAACGCCACTCCTGCCGGAAAAGTCATCCAATCATGTGTGTGAATGATGTCGAACGTCTCCCCTGAAAACGTGGTGATTACGTTGGACGTAAAGCGCTCGACCTCGAGGAAAATGGTACTCCCGATAGGATACAATGGCGGCTCGGGTCTGTGCGGCTCTTGCGAGATACCGACGGAAAGCGCTTGCTCGATTCCTCTCTCCATAGGGTGTCGAGAGCCATTTGAGGTGATAAAAGCAGCCGCTGCGCCCTCCTCTCGCTGCAGCGATCCCTTGTATCTCTCGGCGAACATCGCCACCGCTGCTTTGAACCCGTGCGGACTCCAGTATGGGGAGAGGAATGCCGGGACCCGAGTGGTACTGGACGAGTGATTCGCACTCGGGGAGTCCTGCGGCGAAAATCGAGAGGAACTGCCCTCATGCTCGCTGGACTCGACAAAGCCACCGTTATCCTCGGGAGCCGTGAGCACCATGTGTGACGCTTGCTCGTCTCCAAATAAATGAGGCACGACGAAGCGAATCGCGACTCCACGTTGGGATAGTGCTCCGGTCAACCCTTGACAAGCGGTTCCCAGCCCTCCCGCTATGTGGGGTGGATATTCCCACCCAAGCATGAGGATCTTCATATGTGAGGCACGCACGGTGCGGGTGTTTTAGCGGGTATCAGTTGTAGGCACACTCGCCACGGGACTCTCGCTGCCATCAGGCAGCCTAAGTACCCCGAGAGACGAGGAGTATACGGAGCGCTCACGGGGAAGTCCATGATTCGGTAGGTTACTCCGACGGCTCTCGATTAGCGAGATGAGCGACTAATCCGACTTTTCCAGCCCTCAGCGGTTTCCGACACGCGAACTGAGCCCCTCTGCCCCAGAGCGATATCTCTGTTCTTCAAGCGGTATCACCTATTTAGGACTGTCTGCTCGACCACAAGCCACTTCCATGGATCGGGCCACCGAGAGACGACCTCCTATCGCAATTACTGTAATAGCCCGCGGCAACTCGGTTCTACCGTGCTCGCTGATACCCTCTGTGCATGCCCTCTGGAGGTGTTGCCGGGTGAAAATGTAGTTTGGAGCAACCGCGGAGCCGAGAGAATCGAGCCAAAAACGATCCAGGAGGACGGGTTTATTGCCTCTGCCATAGGAGAGCGAAGTTCTTTTATCCCTCTTAAGACTAGAGTATGGTTAAGCGCCCTGTGTGTTGGGAATAGTGGTCAAATTCACGAGGAGAATGCGCTCATGATTATCGCTGGAGATATCGGTGGAACGAAGGCTCGCATCGGTCTGTTCGAGCGCCGCGCCGAAAAGGTGGAACTCGTAGTGTCCGAGCAATACACAAGTAGCGAGTTCTCTAACCTCGAATCGATCATCCACCGTTTTCTAGAGCAGCACCATGCGGCGGTCTCCTCCCGGCTGGAAGCAGCCTGCTTCGGCGTACCGGGGCCGGTCGTGAACGGCAGGGTAAAGGTCACAAACCTTCCGTGGGAGGTCGTGCAGAGCGAGATATCGCACTCGTTGAAAGTACACAAAGTAAAACTGGTGAATGATCTCGTCAGCACCGCTGCTGCCATCCCGAACTTCAGCCCAAGCAGTCTTCAGACCATCTACGCCGGATCAGGCCATGTCGACAGAGCGGGTTCGTGCGTAGTCGTCGCACCAGGAACTGGGCTTGGCCACTCGCTCATTCACCGTGAAGCTGGATGGAGCGTGCTCCTTGCATCGGAAGGAGGACATGCCAATTTCGCACCGACTAACGATCTTGAGATCGAGCTCTTGAAATACCTTCAAAAGAAGCTTCCACATGTCAGTGTGGAAAGTGTTCTGTGTGGCCCAGGACTCGTCAACATCTACTCCTTCCTCGTGGATACCGGCAGGGGCTCGGAGCCGGCCGAGATGAAGGAAACGAAGAGCGCTGTAGAGCGAGCTGCCCTTATAACCAAGCTCGCCCTGCACGGCACATCGGATGTGTGCGTCACTGCGCTGGATATGTTCTGCTCTATGCTGGGTGCCCACTGTAGCAACATCGTTTTGACCTACCTCGCGACTGGGGGAGTCTTTTTGGGTGGCGGAATACCGCCGAAGATAGCAGACACGCTCGCTAAGGGAGTCTTCGTAGAAGGCTATCTCAAGAAAGGCAAACAGCGAGAGAGAGTCGAAGCTACTCCAGTATTCGTCGTAAAGGATGACTACGCCGCGCTCTATGGAGCCGCTGCCATCGCCACGACCCTGTAGGACGGAGTCTCGCTGTCACCTATTATCTCTGCAGTTGGGAGAACCTTCCCTTACCGTCGGGCATAGATAATTACTAATTATTACACCCGACGGCCCGATGCATGCATAGCGGCGCCAGCTAGTGCATACTCTCGTGGCCTTTGTGATTGACCGAGAATACATGCGCCCGAACTCTCAAAATAGATTGTCTCACGCGCCGGTGTCAGACGAGCTGCGCCATCCCACACACATCAAGGAAGGCGAATCTGCCAGCGTGGCCTCAGTAAAGATCAATCATCGCTCTCTCAGGCATCTCGCGAAGCAATTACAGGATCCCTTAGCTCAGGCTCAGATCCGAGCGAAATACGGAGAAGCGTGGAATCGTCTCGAGGTGGAGCTGGGAAAGAGTGGGCATTCCTTAACTAGTGGTGTTTTGACTCTGCGAGTCAATCAGGAGCAGGAGCTACTAAAGCTAATCAAACCAGCCCCGGTCAAGAACACACCTACAGAAACACCATCGCTGGAATCGGAGTTCTTTTCTACTTCAGTGGAGACCTTGCGTGCCATGCTCCTAAAAGGACTCAAAGGAGAGGCTCCTCGAGAGAACATCGTCAAACTTGCGGACCTCATGAGCACATTCGCAAAAGACGCCGACAGCGAAAAGAAGATCTTTCAACCTGCGATGCAGCTTTACGCAAAGCATTACATGAGCCAAAGTGCTCATGATCCGATAATGCAGGGCTCGCCTGCCAGACACTTTTACCGCTTTCTAGAGCAATGCGAGCAAGGAGCGATATCTACGGATACTCAAATAGCATTTAGAGGCTTCATGCAAGCTTTCTGTCGCTCACTCGCCCCGGAACATATCCGGGAGAAAGTCGCCGGTAGTATCAACTCGGCGTCGAAGCTTTTTCGGCCCTCTCCAACACTATCCTTGGAGCAGGTCGTGTCTTCGCTCACTCCGCGCCGCGCTGCTTTGAACGAGCTCACAACGCTGGCCCTACTAGCTGAATCCAGCTTGGTAAATCGTCTCAACTCGGTCATTACCAAGTATTGGGATGAGCATTACGCCCAATTCACGCACACAGTGAAACACACCTTTTTCTCCGCCCTCTCGTCGCACGACGACGGAGCTGCTGAGCGTGCCGCCGAGGCTCTCCGTACGCACGGCCACACTCTTACTACACCGGGTACAAACCAATACCTCATGACGCTTCAATTGGAATCGGACAATAAAATTTTCGGGGCTGAGGCTAGTCTAGGAAGATTTTCGCGAGAGCTCGACATATTCCTCGCAGCCCACCGCGAACTTGCGAAGCACCCTATCACGGAAAGCGAAGCTCTGGAGCTTGTCGAGCGCTGGGCAGCTCCCTCTTTGGAGTGGCTAGCAGGCATCGGGAATAATGCAAGTACCTCTGTCCCAGAATGCGCTGACGCATGTGCACGCAGCGTTGCGCAGGTTGCCTTGGCGAGCGGCGGTCCACAGGAACACCTCTTTTGTCAGATTACCTGGGAGATCCTCGAAGCGAACGCTCACATCAGCGATCCCACTATGCCCGTCCAGATATACTGCATGCTGGCCAGTTTCAAAAAGTACTATGACCTGGTCTCGAACGAGATAGCGCCACTCCAAAAAAATACTGCCCTGCTTCTTGGCTGGAGCCTCACGGGAACGCTCGACGTCATAGCCACCGATATCACTCGGCAGATCTCTGCTTCTAGCCCTGACACACCGCTCAGCGAAATCGAAGCCCTCTACCAGCGTCTTACGAACATAATCTCTCTGCTTCAGCGCCCAAAAACGGGTGTCCTACAAGGGCAGGAGATCAAGCTGTCGGGGCGCCTCAGCACCACCACTCATTTCGTCGAATCGCGACGATTTATGACGCATGTATCGGCAGGCGCCCTCGGCACCGCTACGAAATCTCTCTCATATATGCGCGAACTTCGAGCAGGTTTTCAGGACGAGTCAAAAACTGCCATGCTTGAAGCAGAGAATCGGGAACAAACTGCCGAGCAGCACCTCATAGAGGCTACACATAAATCTGTGGAGAGACTTGCTCAGTATCTCGATGACGGAAATCTGGGTAAGGCCATTATACTGCTTCAGGAGCTCAACGATACTGCGGAACTTCTTCCCGACTGTGTCGGCACGCCACTTAGGGATCAACTATCCAGGCACAGACATACATTTGAAGAAGTTGTTAAGGAATACTGGGAGAGCGTGGTTCAGCCACGAATTGAAACGGCCGCTAATTACATACAGAAACGTAAAAAGGAGCACCGGCTTGCGGAGCCCTTATCGTCCGAAGAAAAATCGTGTCTGAGTTCACTCTTCAGAGAAGTGAACGAGATAAGAGATGCCTGGGTAACTGTCCGTGACTTCTCCCCGGTCGAAACGTTAGCCCAACGCGCTTCATCCCTCGACACATTACTTTCCGAACAGCGAAATCGCTATAATCTTATCGTATCTGAGTGGCGGCTCTGCCCTGCAGCACGGAAGGTCCTACCCTCAAAGGGATAGCCTACAACTCTCGCCAAGTGAGCCCTCTTCTCTCGCACAGAGAACGCGCTACTGACGTCTTTTCGGATTTCTTGGAAGGCGCTGTCTGATTCGTCACTCGTCTACTCTTGCCATCGCGACTGGCCGTGCCTTGCGCGGGCTCGAAGACAATACGGTACTGGGTAGAAGAAGTCACATATGGTTGGCGGTGCGGTACACGCGGCACGGCCGACCAGATGCGTGTCTGGAAGGTTTTTGGTTTCGATCACCTAGAGAGAGGTTTTAGTCATGAAAGCTTGCAAGCTTACCTGGTCTGACAAAATCGCAGTGTGCGGCTTTGTCCTGTTCATCCTGATGCTATTTTCAGGATTTTTCGCGCTCCTTTACCAAGGAGAGCGAGAGCGTACAGCGTCGCAATACGTTGAGAAGTTGGACGTCCCGCTTCAGTCTCCCTCCACCAAGGACCTTCATCAGATTCGAGGTGGACTCACTAAGTGGCTCGCTTCATACAAGGAGCTCGATGTTCCCTCCAGCTATGGAGAGGCCTACGCGAAAGTCGAAGGGGCTCTGGGTGAGGCTAACGAGCTTGCCCAACGCCTTCCTACGATGACAGCGACCGAATTCCGAGAGGATCTCACGTCTCTGCAAAGTAGGCTCGTACCGATACCCCGTATTGGTTTGTCAGCCTACGGCGATACGAATCCTTGGTGGACAGGGTTTGCTGTGTTTACGCTGAAGATGCTTGGACTTGCTATGGCTGCCTGTTGTCTGCTGGCAGGTATGCTTTACCTGAGCTACCGCGGCGCTTCTATGAGCGCAAGCACTACCACAACCTCGAGTAGTGGTAGCGACTGCGGCAGTAGTGGGTGTTGCAGTGCGGGTGCCTACTATGGAGACGCCTCTTATGGGAGCCCGCCGTACGGTATGCCACCATATGGAGGACCTCCTCCATACGGAATCCCCGGCTTGGACTATAGACCACCCCTGAACGACCCGTTCTGGCCGCCACGGCTCTGATCGATTATGTCATCAGAAACGATGTGCGGTTTGGTCTGTCATGGCCCCCGAGCATTTAGATCAAGAATGCAGACCTCTGACCGAGCTATGCGCTTACAAAGAGGTTGATTTCAGAAAGACACAATCTGGTCAGCCTCCCTCACTTCGGCAAAATCCATTCGCTGATACTCTCATCTCTATCAGGGAATGACTCGGCGCGAGCCGGCCTATACCTACTCTCCTGCCTCTGATTGGCCAGCCTTCAGTCGACGAGCCGATCGCAAGTTGAGCATCTCCACGAACAAGGAGAAGCCCATGGCAAAGTATATGTAACCCTTCTGGATGTGTTGTCCGAATCCGTCGGCAACAAGCACCAAACCCACCATGAGGAGGAACGAGATTGCCAGCATCTTGACGGTAGGATTTTCGTCGATGAACTCTACTATCGCACCAGAAAAGACCAGCATCACGAGTACGGCAGCTATTACTGCTGCACCCATGACCGGAAGATTATCGGTCATCCCTACCGCTGTAATCACGGAATCCAGCGAAAAGATGACATCGATGATCAGTATCTGCACTATCACCGAGCGAAACGTAATCTTTGTTCCTGGTTTGATATCAAGCTCGCTCTCGTGCCCTACAACCTTCTCGTGAATCTCCTTCGTAGCCTTGTATATGAGAAAGACTCCTCCGGCTATCAGAATTAGATCTCTACCACTGAAGGGATGATCAGCAACCTGGAAGATAGGCGCGGTGAGTGAGGCCAGGAAGCTCAATGTAAAGAGCAACATCAGTCGGGTGATGATAGCCAATGAAAGCCCTACTATACGGGCTCTATTGCGCTGCTCACGCTCCAAGCGCCCAGCGATGATCGCTATGAATACGATATTGTCTATACCTAGAACGATCTCCAGGGTCGTTAGGGTGACAAGCGCGATCACGCTCTGAAGAGTAAAGAGATTATCGAGTGAGAGTAAATCCATACAGCTCTCGGTTTTGAAGACATTCCGTTCAATAGATCCTTAGCATGTCCTCTGAACAACGTCGATGGATACGAAATTGGTCGTCCTCAAATGCTTTCAGGACGTACCCGTCCCTCGACACGGTGAATCTCACCTTCAATGTCTGACTCGACGTACTGCGGCGCCAGGTGCCATAACCATCGAGAAGAACCAGCTTCCTGGAAATTCTCTTCGAATAGCGCAGCGCTATCTCCATGCAAGGCATCCTCCACCTCCCACTCCGAATGGTCGGCGTCATAGTAGTAGTATTCAGTATCGGTGACGACGATGCGGAGCGCTTTCGGCTCCGCCGCGAGCGCTCTGATATGTGCGCACTGCAGCTCTGCCATGCTTCGCTGTAGGGCAGTGTACTCGGGATCTGTGAGAGACGCCTTCACATCGAGCACCCGATCTCGCCAATAGAGGGGGATTTGACCAGCGATGTTGAGAGATACGATCGCATCGAAACCGCCGCGCGCCCACGTAGGCTCCAACGCCTCGACATTCGACAGATACTCCGCTAAAGAGCCTCTCCGAGCAGCAGCCTTGAGAGGCTGCGTCCAAGACTCGATAACTCCCGTAACGTCCTCTATGTGCGGGATGACGCGTCGCCGAAATTGAGAGCCCGCCGCCGCCCTCCATGCCGAGAGGCATTGAGGGTCTGCATCGAAAAGATGAACTTCGCCCGCACGTTCGAGTAACACAGAGAGATCGAGATCGAGAAGCCGCCCTGCTCCGAGAACGGCGAGGCGAGAACATGTTCCGACATTGTGTGCAATGAACTCTCGCGTGCATCGAAGATGTGGCTCCCACCACCCCTTACATCGAGCGTAGCGATCCTCGATCGCCTTGCCCATCGAGCTGAAGTCATTGTCGCCAAACGAGGTGAGAAATGCTCGCATAAAGATTCACGCTAATAAGGGATAACCTCGCTCCCTTAGGATTCTTTCAGCAACCCGACCGTTTCGAATCCTTTCATAGTCAGGACAGGCACCCACTCAACCTCCAAAACCCGCGCATTTGAGTTAGGTCCTCACTTCGCGTATATCTGCCAATATGACCTGGCAAAATCAGTACATGCAGCTCGTGACGACCAAACCGGAGATCATCCGAGCGGAGCAAGATCGTGAAATCTCTGAGGATTCCATGGCTCTTCTGTGCGCAAAGATGCGCGAGTACGAGGGTTGCTATGTCGAGCTCGGATCAGGCTCGGGAATGCACCTCCTGCGCCTGGCACAGCAATCACCCAAACATCTGTGCGTCGGTCTGGAGATACGATTCAAGCGTGCCTTCAAAACGGGAGAGAAAGCTGAACGAGACGGCCTCAAAAACGTCGTCGTTTTTCGCACGAATGCGAAACAGCTAGCGTCCCTCTTCGAGCCGGGGACAGTAGCCGGATTTTTCGTCAATTATCCTGATCCTTGGGACAAGCGTCGGTGGTTGAAAAATCGCTTATTGAATACCGAGTTGCTTGCAACGATGCACCGCTGCCTACAGCCCGGTGGCTTTCTGCGCTACAAAACAGATCATCAGGAGTATTTTGCGTCTACGTGCTCCCTGCTTGGGCCAGAGATGTGGGACGTTAAAAGACAAACGACAGACCTACTCTCGAGCCCTTGGGTAAACGAAAATATCCCCACGGAATTCGAGCAACTCTTCAAATCACAAGGAAAGCCCTTGTGCATGGTTGAGGTGGGGAAACGAGGCCTGGCATAGCCCTCTAGCAGAGGGCTCTACGGACTTCAGCGTTCACTGCTCTTCTCCTTACGTAACCACTTGAAACCCTTGAGGCGATCGGCTGTTTCGAGCCGAACAGATTAGCGCTCATCCTGCATCCTAACAGGGGGTGAACCGGATTTAGCTCGGGATTCAAAGAGGCTCAATGATCACGCTCAAAAATGTCACGAAAAAATATGGGTCCTTTGTCGCAGTCAATGACGTTTCTCTGGAGATACCATCCGGCGGAATATTCGCCTTCCTTGGGGTAAACGGAGCCGGAAAGACAACGACCATTCGCATGATGACCGGTATTCTCAGGCCCTCGTCCGGTTCCATCTTTCTGGGCGGTTACAACCTACTTACGGAACCTCTCAAAGCCAAAGCGATCACAGGATACATACCCGATCGCCCGAATCTGTACCCTAAGCTTACTGGACGCGAGTTTCTTTACTTCATCTGTGACATCTACCGTATCCCCGCCAAGCAGGCAGATCGCCGCATCGACGAGGTTCTCGAAGAGTACACACTGGTAGATTGGCAAGATGAACTCGTGGAGAGCTACTCGCACGGTATGAAGCAACGACTTGCTACCTGCGCAGCTTTGGTTCACGACCCTAAGGTGCTCATCGTCGACGAACCTATGGTAGGCCTCGACCCTCACGGTGCCAAGAACCTCAAGGAAGCTTTCAAGCGCTATGCACGACAGGGAATTACGATATTTTTGTCGACTCATTCGCTGAACGTTGCTGAGGAGCTCGCCGACAACCTCGCCATCATCCAGAAGGGCTCTATCTTGACGACTGGAACTCTGAGCGACATTCGAGCCCTCACCGGCAAACAGGACGAGGGGCTCGAGCACATGTTCTTGGAGCTGACTTCGTCGGAACAGGCGCACTAACATGGCCGAGTGTGGCGACTCGAATGGAGCTAAGACCCACTGATCCCCCAAAAGCACACAGGATATGCGAGTTCTCCCACTTCTCATAAAGCCTCGAATCCTGACCATCAAAAATCGGTGGACTCTCGGGGGCCGACAAGCTCTCAAAGAGACGGCGTCGCTCGTACTCTGCATACTGCTGATGTGTGGGCTGTACGTAAGCACGCTGTCGGGCTTGAGAGATATGTCGCAGAGTGTCGGGAATATCCCAGTCGATCCCGTTGTCCCTCTGACGATGATACTCTCAACCCTCTTCCTGATGGTTTTTCTCTCAGCGAGCGTGGGCGCCCTGAACTCGTTCTTCATGGCCAAGGATCTCGACCTGCTGCTTTCATCTCCCATCTCGTGGAGCCGCTACCTCCTCGGGCGGACCTGTGACGTGGGATTTGCAAGCAGCTGGATGCTTGTCGTCTTCGGAGCTCCACTTCTTTTTGCTTTCGGCTCCTTCTATGACGCGGACACGGACTTCTTCATCGGTGGGCCAGTTGTATGTCTGATATTTTTCTCGCTCGCCGTGCTTTCGGGGGTAATTGCAGCACTTCTTTTCGGCTGGCTCGTTCCTCCCCAACGAGGGAGAGAGGTTGCTCTGTGTGTCTTCGTTATTGTTGTGGTAGCCGTGTATTTCTCGATTGGCAATGCTACGTCGAGTAGGTCGAGTGCTGCAGTGGTAACTACGGCCCAGCAATTGAAGGACCTTTCCTACTGGTCTCGAGAGCCATGGATCCCGACCTCCTCCTGTGCCCATGCGCTTTATCAGCTACTACATGGAGCGCAAGGTCCAGCGATTATCGCGTCAGCCATCTACCTAGGTGTGGGCGGGATTTTATGGCTACTGGCTCTTCTCATCAGTACTCTCTGCTACCAACGTGCATACTCTAGAGCTCAGTCAGACAAGCCTCTGCTCAGGATCAATAGCCGTGTAGCCCAGCGCATCTCGAGGTGGGCCTTTCCTCTGTGCGAAGCGCCCCAACGTGCACTTATTACGAAGGAGATCAAACTCTTCTCAAGAGATCTCTCTCACACCATTCAGCTTGGAATGCTGCTGGGCATCTGCTTCGTGTATCTCTATAATTTCGGCGTTCTTTCTGGACCCGAAGACGCCTCTCCTACCGTTCTCCGCTGGTGGCACGCTTTTTTGATGACGTGCAATATCTGCTTGAGTTACCTGATCATGACCTCGATCTGCTCACGCTTTGTTTTCCCGTCGGTTTCGCTTGAAGGACAAGCTTTCTGGATTTTACAAAGTTCGCCGATATCCCTCGCAGAGATGCTACGCGGTAAGTGTAGAAGTTGGTTCGTACCACTTTCGGTCATGGGCACCGTCATTTTTGGGTCAGGTGCGATGGCTCTCGACGCTGAAGGCCCCCTCCTGTTCGCAACGTGCATAGCTTCGATCGTCCTCTGTTACGGCCTCGTCAATCTAGCGATTGGTATGGGTGCGATGTTCGCTCAATTCGACTGGGAGCACACAACGCAGGTGTCCACAAATGTGGGCAGCTTCGTATTCATGGTTGTCAGCCTGCTATTTTTGGCACTCAACATGATCCCTTTGGGCATGTTGTTCGGTGCGTACATCGTAATTCCCGAGCTATCGGAAAATCCGACAGAGAGAGCATGGATATTGGGTATCTCACTTACAGTCCTCTTTCTCATCAACCGTATCATCGCCGGTTGGGCGCTTTCGGCTGGCGTCAAGGCACTTGAAGCGCGATAATTGTGTGGCACTGCGACGAATTCATCGATACGTAGCAACTCGAGACAAGGAGCCGTGATGTTTGGTATCGCGCTAGCTCTGGCAGCCGGTATTCTCTTGAGCTTAGCCGACACCGGAAAGAAGATCCTCACACAGAACCTCTCTGCAGAGTTGATAATCCTGCTGATGTTTACCTTTGGACTTCTCGTCAACATCGGCTTTCTGACAATACAGGGGCTACCACCTATTGCTTGGCGATTCGTTTGGCTTCCGGCGCTGCTCTGCGGTTTACTCGCTGCCATTGGCGAGCTTGTTTTTCTCTACGGATTACGAGACACCGACCTCTCAATCGGGATGCCACTATTCGCTTTTCTACCGGTCTTTTCATGCATCATCGGGTACCTTTTGTTCGGTGAAATACCTCGCCCGCTTGGGGGAGTGGGAGCAGCAGCTATCATCTCAGGAGCGTATCTCCTGCTCGTGCGATTACCGATTAGGCACAACCTCTTTGCCCCACTCCAGCGCCTTCGCTCTGATCGCGCATGTCTGCTCATGATTCTCGCAGCCTTCATCGGCGCTGTGTTATTCGTTGGACAGCGGTACGGTGTTCGCCACAGCTCGCCCGTTACGTTCTTCACGATGATGCTTGCTATCGACTGGGTCATCTTTGCGGGAATGACGCTATATCGAGGATCAGGGGTATCCCGAGCGCAGACTACTCCCCACCTCCTTTCGATCGTCGTATTGACCGGTATGGCATGGGGTGTCGGCCTTACCTGCTTATATGCCTCGTATAATTACACACTCGCGCTCTACGCCGGTTCAGTGATGCAGGTCCAGATGCTTGTATCCATTACTCTCGGAGCACTCCTGTTCAAAGAAGGCCAGTATCTTCAGAGGATGAGCGCCGGGCTTCTTATGATATGTGGAGTCCTGCTAGTTTCGTGGAGCGCCCGGTAAACCCGGCTTTTCAAGCAAGAAGCAATCAAGAGCTGTAGCAATTTCCCACTAGGCCAAGACTACAGGGAAGAGACTCGGAGATTCGAGGAGGCCGACAGTGAGAAAAGCTTTGACCAGATCGTTGGCTGTGTGTGTAGCTATCACTGCACTTACAGTGCAGTCTAACTGTGTGTTAGCTGACGAATCAGATCCTGCCTATACTCCCTATTATAGAATCGAACTGCCCCCACTTCCCCAAACCCCGATTGCTGATGATAAAAATCCAGGAAACCCAAATCCTGCGCCTGCTGGAAACCCTCAGCCGCAAGTAGCAGTTTTAGGAAAGGCTGTTGGCTGTCGCTCATTGCCATTTTACGAGGTGGAGTACTATTTGGGATGCTTCGTAGAGTTGGGCGCTACATCCATATTTTACCTTCCGCACGAGGTTTCGGAGGTAGAGTGTCGAGAAGTCTGTCTTAAATTGGCTAAATAAGGCTCTGGGACACTCACAGCCAAGGAACCTCCACGCTTCTACGTACGGTCGGTCTCTCTCGTACGCTCCAGAGAACACGCCAATTACCCACTATTCAGATTTATATCAAAGGACCAAATCGCCTCATCAGTTCAAGCTGCCGTCTTATCTGGTCGGCTTTTCACCAGAGGCTATCTGCCGGAGGTGAAGTTATGAATCTCAATCCGAGTAGACCGTTTCGGAATCTAGGGAAGCGAGGCAAAGCGGGCTCGAGAAACTTCTTTCGTTCGACGATACATACCAACCAAGTTACCGGAGAGTACTCGGTAGCTACTCCTCTGGGAGCACTCGAAGCGGGCAGCTATACCGTTACGAACCTTCATGCGAAAGGACGAATAGAAACGAATCTTCCACAGTCTCGCCCAGAGCCTCGCCGAAGTTTCGTGCGAATCACGAAGAAACATGTGCAGGCATGTCCTGCTTCGTTCGTTCTCGAGAATGGTGCAGGAGCACCTGAAATTAAGCTGACTCATCCGATACCGATGTTGCCTGAAGCCAGGAGCCATTAGTTGACCTAAGGAAGCGAGGCAAAACCTGCCACTTTTCCACGTGCACGTGCTAATTTCAAAAGTGAAACCACAGGTACGTTTTGCCTCGCTTCCCTAGAGGCCTCTCGCCTCCGAGAGGCCTTACCATTCCATTTGGAGCATCCACCCTCCCCTTGTCCCCGTCAGCCATTGCGAATAGGCTCACACGCTGTGGAATTCACTCGTCAGAGGCTTTTGGAGATAGGTATGAGGTCGGATAAATGGCGTCTTGATGGCTATAGAGCTCTTGTCACAGGGGGAACGAAGGGTATCGGCTTGGCGACCGCTCAACAGCTCCTCGAACTGGGTAGTCACGTCTTGATCGTTGCGCGAAATGCCGAGGCGGTCGAGCAGCAGGTGGCCGCCTGGAGGGCTGAAGGGTTCGACGCATCCGGTCTTGCAGCCGATGTAGCTTCAGTTTCGGGTCGGCAGTCGATCGTAGAAGAGATCCAGAAACAGGGTGGAATCCTCGACCTGTTGGTCAACAACGTTGGAACCAATATCCGAAAGAAGGCCGTCGACTACTCATTCGAAGAATACGGCTCTATCATGAGCACGAACCTCGACTCGGCCTTTTTTCTCTCCAGTGCGTGTCATCCGTTCCTCAAGCGCTCAGCCAACCCGGCTGTCGTCAATGTACTCTCGGTTGCAGGCCTCATTCATCTTCGCACTGGCGCCCCCTATGGGATGACGAAAGCAGCTCTAATTCAACTCACCAGAAACCTGGCAGTAGAGTGGGCAAGCGACAAGATCAGGGTTAACGCGGTCGCGCCTTGGTACACGAACACCCCCTTAGCCAAACAGGTGCTGTCTAATGCTGAGTACCTCCGAGAGGTCGTGGCCCACACTCCCATCGGCCGAGTCGCCGAGCCGGAGGAGGTCGCAGCAGCGATCGCCTTCCTTCTCATGCCTGCAGCGTCGTATATCACGGGCCAATGCCTCGCTGTGGATGGAGGGATGGTTGTGAACGGGTTTTGAGAAGGACTCCCTCTTTGAGTTATTTCCGAGGGTGGGGCAGTACCTTGGCTGGCCCTTGAGTCGCATACCGAGTGAAATCAGGTCCTTAAACTCTTCGCTCGATGCTTCTTCAACCAGTTGATGTTACGGCTTGCTACGGACATGCAGGAAAAAACGCTAATCTAGTCACAAACACCGCTCAAAGTCGCATAAGGAATAGAGAGGAGCTCTAGCGGCTATGAACGCACACGCAGGTACCAATGCAGCGCCTTCAGGGGCGATTCAAGGCAGGGATTCCACTACCCCTGGCCCTCACGCTTCAGCACACGACGCGCACTCGGATATCAACGATCTCTGTGCTGCATACATGCGAGGTCCGAATCGAGATTTCGGACCAACGCCTTACGAGAGGATTTACTGTAACCTTGGAAAGCTCGAACCTCTGCTGAGTGCATTTCGGTCTAACGCGTCACTCCCTAGCTCACTCGAGGATCTCAAAGGGGCCTTGGATGGATCACAGAAAGAGCTCGCAGATCTACGAGATGGCTGCAGGTGGATCGAGGGTCACCTAAAAAAGAATGAGGACGCAAACGCTCAGCAACTCCATGCAATAAGGACACTCAGTGACGCAGCTTCGCAGTTGAGCTCTATTGTAGATGGGACCCTGGCAGAGTCTCCTCAGTTTATGGGATTTCCGAGAGCGCACGCGCCTGCCGACGTAGTTCGCCGACTTTCACAATACGTCCGCTTTGTATGCTCTGTGCTGGATGAGGTGGGAGAAACCTCAAAGCTCGTCAAGAGCAGTGACAAAGCGCAAGCAGGAGAGCAAACACCTGCTAGTATGGTTGCGAGTCTACTAAACAATGGAATCGTTTCTGGCACGTACGCACGCTATCTGAGCGGCGAACTGGCAACGCTCGGCTGCGACGGCTCCTCTGGGCGCTTCTTCACGAAAGAGGCGTGCGTATGCTGGCACGACAACAGCGAGATAGCCGGAACGGGTGCAGATTTTGCGGAATATATCGCCGAAAGAGAAGCTTCGGTAGTCGGCGGACAACACACCCCATTAGGCGTATCGACCGAGCGCCCCTCCGAGGATATCGATGCCTTCCCTGCCTGCGTCAGTGCTCGCGAACTCGAAAGACGCCTCGCGCAATCTGCCCTGGTAGTTCTCTATTTACCGGGCGAGTGCAAAGGCTCGGACTATCAGTATTTGCAGACACGCGATCCGGTGATGTTTCAAGGCCTGGACTCAGACCAGGTATGGATGAGCAACATGATACCCCCCGAGCACATCCATACAATTTTAGTTCCCGAGGAGCGCTACAAGGAGATTATTCAACTCATTCCGGAAACGATGAGGGACAAGGTGTCAGCAGTCCAAGAGACGTATCAAATGGCCGGAGAGAAATTTGATCGCAGCAAAAAGGGCGAAACACTAACTATTCCGAACTTCCAATCAGCTCTTGCAGAGTGCGTTCGTGAGATTGAGCAGCAGCACACCCATGCCAGTGGCCCTAACACAGATAGCGCACCTTTTACTATCGGAGTGCACGCGACGCGACTTGCTCCGTAGTATCGAGCAATCATGTTATCTTTATGATTGAGCATTCATCCGCCCATCAAATCTCAAGAAATCTCAAAACACCTGATGTGACGGGACGTCATAACACCCAAGCCGCCTTTTCCCACTACGCCTCGATAGAATCGCTGATGAAACTCCTCGCTCACAGCGGCAGCCGGGTAGTAGCGGAACGTATAGATGCTGTGGCAGCGAACGATCCTAGGCGAGCAGCGATACTTCTGTCGGATCTCTACTCCTACCGAAAGCCTCTAGAGGACCGCGACCACACGTACTTAGAGCACCGCGCGTACGAGACCGGGATGAAACGGACGACTGCCTCGATGAACAGAGTAGTTTCACACCTCCAGAATCGAGATTCCGTTCTCGAACAGCTTAGTCAGCTCCCGACCTTGGACGCATATCGTTTTCGTCGAGAGGTCTTAGCACACACCCTGAATGACTCTGCAGTTCTTCCATCAGCAGCGGTGCTTAGAATTACAGGGGAGCGCGATATTCCCGAGATCGTTTGGTCCGGCTACTTAGCTGACAAGGAGCGAGACCTCTTTAGCCAAAACATAGCGGATGTCATGCGACAGCGATTTGCCTCGCCTGTAGATAAACCGACGCTGAGTCCGCGCTATCAAACGCTCTTAGAGCATTTCCACGAGAGAGTTCGTGTCGAAAATCTGTTCCCGCTCGAGAGGTACGGCTACGCGGGCATCTCGAAAGAGCTGGAACGCGCGAAGGATAGTTACGGGGTAGCCCAAGTTGCACTTCCCTGGCGCAAGAACCTCGACCTTCCTAATCCTGACTGCCACCAATGTCATGATTCAGCGCTCACGGCTCGAAGCTATTTCTCCGCTCTCGGGATACCAGCAGATATTTGGGTAGTTGGTATTGGTGACACATTACACAACATCGCGGTCGTGTATTTTCCGGAGGCCAACGGATTCACTCCAGTTGTCGTCGATGCAAGCCCATACGGAGGAATGTATTCGGTCGAAGCGCCGAACGGGAAGAAGCAGGTCACCTTCTTTAATCCGGTCGGCATACAGGAGGTGCGTCGCATCCGCGGCTCAACTATGCCGATCATGAGCGGCGATGGATTCTACAAAGCAAGGATAAATGGATTACTACCCTGGTTTTGTCAGGATCTTTCGAAGGGTAAGGGACGAATAGTGGCGATGGCTGGTGTGCAGGCCAACCAAGAGCATGGCGGCTTTTTCGTCCGATCTTTTAGCGTCGAGGCGCGTGGAAGAGGCATACGAGACCCCAAGATTGTTTTGTCGCTCACCCTTTTCCCGGGAAAGGATTCGAAATTCGCGCAAAAATCGGGCAAGCCTTGTGGCTCTCTCGTCGTTACCGAGAAAAAGAACGGTACATTGAAGATCCTCGAACAAGACCCGAACCTTTCGGAGAAGAAAGTTGCGCGCATGCTCGAAGTGGCAAAAGAGCGGTTCTCGAGCATCAAGAAGACCGTTGACCGACTTGACATAGATCTCCGCAAGCGGGTGTTCAATGTTGATGACTACCCTTGAGGAGGCAAGGCAAAGCCCAAAAAAGTGGGAGCATGCTCAGCCGCACCACCTTTCGTTTTTACTATCCACTGCGCACCCTGCCACTGGTAACCACTGCTCTATTAGTACTCGAGAGGCCGACCTCGAAGCTTTCGTGGTGAAAGCCCCAAAATACCGCCCTTGATGGTTACAAAGGATTGTGGTCTGGCGAACGGGGGCGTAACATATGCCAATAGTCCGCCGGTGTATCCTGCAGCCCCTCTTGAAGTATTTAAGTGTGTTCTATGTCACGCCTTTCTTCGTTTCTCACGACAGTGGGTTTCTTTACCCGTATCTTTCGGCCCTTCGGACTGATGTACCTGCTCGTAGGTGCCTTGCTCCGTTGCGTCCTGTGGCTCGTGTTTCGTGAAGATTCGAACCTCACGACACAGGCACTCACGATGGCGCTCACACTGGGAGCTATCAACGATTTTATACAGCTTTTGTACCTCTTACTTCCCGTCACGATCGCGCTGACGATCCTGCCGATGCGATTTATCTCATCGAGAGTGGGGCGATTTTTGAGCGCTCTCGTTTCGTTCGCAGCACTGTTTGGAGTACTCTTTCTCTCAGTTGCAGAATTCCTTTTTTGGGAAGAGTTCGAATCGCGCTTTAATCTGATCGCGGTGGATTACCTCGTGTACCCGACAGAGGTGGTCGGCAACATCCGAGAATCGTATCCAGTGGTTCCGCTAGTAATCGGAATGATGGTGCTGGCGGGACTTCTGTGGTTCCCCTTGTGGCGTGGCATTCGTCGTTTTCTGCTTTCTATGCCAACTTTTACACGACGTCTGGGTTGCGCTGCTGTGCATACGAGCGTAGTGACTGCCGGACTGCTTCTGATATCGACCAGCTCTCTGTCGTTTTCATCGAACCGAGCGCTCAACGAACTATCGATGAACGGGATAGGAACCTTCTTTCGTGCAGCTCGAACCGACGAGATCGATTACCACCAATTTTATCGAACCCTTCCCAGTGTTGATGCGTTCAAAAAGGTGCGAGAATACTACCAATCCCTCGGCGAGGTGTACGCATCTCAGGACCCGAATTCGCTCGTGCGAGTCCACACCGGAAAAGCTGCGGGATTGGGCAAGCTTAACGTAGTCATTTTGGGCGAGGAATCGTTCGGGGCGCGATTTGTCGGCGCCTATGGAGATACGCGAGGGCTGACACCAAACTTCGACAGACTCTCCAAACAGGGGTTGCTCTTCGCAAATGCTTTCGCAACGGGCACACGCACTGTCAGAGGCCTTGAGGCAATGAGTGCGTCCTTTCCCCCGATTCCGAGTGAGTCGATAGTCAAACGCCCTGGAAGCGACAACATCAGCACGTGGGGCGCACTCATGCGCCAGAACGGGTACCACACGTCGTTCCTTTACGGTGGACAGGGAACATTCGACAACATGAACAAGTTTTTCGGGAGCAACGGGTACGCACTCAGCGACCGCCTCAGCATCTCGAATCCCAAATTCGGAAACATCTGGGGAGTGAGTGACGAAGATCTGTTCATGCACGCTATCGACTACTTCGATCGCTTGCATTCCTCGGGCCCCGCACCGTTCTACTCCCTCATCATGAGCACTTCGAACCACAAACCTTTTACGTTCCCGGAGGGGCTACCCGGCATTCCAGCGTCGGGAGGAGGACGCGAAGCAGGAATCAAGTACGCAGACTATGCGATCGGTAGATTCTTCGAGGAAGCCCAAAGGCACCCCTGGTTCGACAACACTATCTTCGTGGTGATAGCGGATCATGACTCACGTGTGTACGGAAAGGCCCACGTGCCGGTGCGGCACTACCGGATTCCAGCACTCATTATCGCGCCTAAGCACATCAAGCCTCAAGTATCGGATAAGGTATTCTCCAACATGGATCTCGCACCCACCATCTTAGGACTGCTCGGCATCAGTTACGACGCACCGTTCTATGGGGTTGACGTGCTCGACGACAGAATTCCCGCCGATCGACCCGTGATGTTCAGCCACAATCACGATATCGCGTTGTATCAGAACGGCCTGATGACGGTCCTCGGACTACAGAAGGAAGCGCGCACCTTCTCGTATAACGACGAGAAGACCGAGCCATTGCCGTTAGACGAAGAACGAGCGGATCTCCTGGCAGCTTTTCTACAGAGCGCCTACGAGCTTTTTCAGGCCAAGCGCTACTAGACGGCTCGCGGGAGGCGAGGTGAGACAACGCAGCCTTGTTTTGACCCATAAATCGCGCCTTTCCACGTGAACGTGCTCGTGCACGTAAACGTGAAAGATTGCAGCCATGCTTTCCTATCTGTGCCTTCAGCCAGCATGACGCCTGTTTCGGGTACGTTCACGTTCAGGTGCACGAGCACGTTCACGTGGAAGAGTGGTAGGTTTTGCCTCGCTTCCTTAGAGAACCAGAGACTCGTGACGCTTGTCCTTTCTTACAACTGTGACGCGATGCAGCACCGTGACAAAGAGCGCCAGCGACAGTATCGCGAAGATTGGCACATCGGACCCCCTGAAGCTCACCGCCATGAAGCCTAATACGACACATGGTACGAAATGTACGAGCCAATCTCTCGCTGTGGGCCGAAGCAGGAGCAGCAGAGGAATTGCTGCGAGCCCGAGATCGTAGAAGTTCGCCTGAGGACTTGCAAAGGCGAGGCACGGTCCCAAGAGAAGCAGAAACCGAGAAGGCAGATCTTTTGTATGGGTTATGGTCTTTCGATCTCGCCATGCAAAGAGTAGCAGCCCTAGCATGACAAAACTGCAGATACCCAACGCTACTGACCGCCCGATCAGAATCATCTGAGCGTCGCCCTGGAAGGCCTTTAACAGTGCTAATGTCGCGCCCACAATATTCGACATCTGCGCCGCATTGGACACATAGTTCATCTCGGCGAAGTTGCGGGTGAAGGAGGTCCATTTGAAGACCCAATCGAATCCGAGTGCCTCTATACCTAGAGCGTAGTACACCAGAGCGGGAAGTATAAAACCAATCGCCACCCGCAATCGTCCTTGCATCAGGAACAAAAGAAGCGCCAGGAGCGCGTAGTGCGGCTTGAAAAGCCATGCTCCGATGACCGCTCCGAGTAAAAACTCGCTCTTGTCGTTGCGCTGTCGATCCAACACCATTATCAGCACGTACAGGACCATGCTCATGGCGATGAGCTGCCCTCCTATTACACCCATCAACACAGGGGGGAAGAGCAGAAGTGCAACTGAAAGTTCGGAAGTCGCCCCGTAAAAAGTCGAGCTGAGACGCGAAAGAAAGAAGGTCGCGATGAAGAAGACAACTAAGCTCGCCAGAGTCCAAACAACTTTTCCACCAACAGGGCCCAGCGTCGCTAAAGGCTTTAGCAGATACGCCACATAAGGTGGATAGGCACCCGGAAGTACGGATCCCTTCATATCGGGCCAGGCTTCATTCTGGATTCGAGTCTGCTCACCGAGCTCATAGAGACGCTGGGGTTCGTTGCCAGCAGCGAGCACAGCCAAGGAGTAGAACGCCGGAAAGTCCCCCCGTATCACAGCCGAAGAAGCCTTGGAGTCTTGAAGAGCGGTAATTACTATCCCGAGAGCGAGCGCGATCAGAAGACTCCAGGTGATACGTCTTCTTCGCGCTGCGCTCGAAAGAACCGCCAAGAATCTACTTCGTTCCATAAATGCGGTCTCCCGCATCTCCCAGACCAGGAACGATGTAGCCGTGATCGTCGAGCTTTTCGTCGATTGCCGCGGTAAAGATAGGGATATCCGGATGCTCGCTGCTCAAGAGATCCACCCCTTCTGGTGAAGCGATGAGACACACGAATTTAATAGATTGAGGTTTCAATCCCTTGAGGCGCGCGATGGCCGCTGCCGCAGAGTTTCCGGTAGCCAGCATCGGGTCGACGACGATCATATCCCTCTGCGAAATATCGGGAGGCATCTTGAAGTAATACTCGACCGGAGTAAGTGTATGCGGGTCTCGATACAAGCCGATATGCCCCACTCGCGCCGAGGGCATCAGCTCGAGCATACCATCGAGAATTCCATTACCAGCCCGCAAAATAGATACGAGGGTTATCTTCTTCCCGTCGATCATTGGCGCTTTCATCGTAGTGATCGGCGTCGAGATCTCCACGTGAGTGAGCGGAATATCTCGGGTTACTTCGTATGCAAGCAGCATACTCACCTCTCTGAGCAATCGTCGGAACTCGGAGCTTGCGGTCTGCGACATGCGCATAATAGTGAGCTTGTGTTGAACAAGGGGATGTGAAACGACGTGCACCTGTTTTGCTGACATATCTCTATAATCCTAAAAAATCGTCCCATCACTCTCGATTATGATAGGCGGGGCTGCATGCGGGCGCCGCTCTGCTGCCAACTTTCGACCCAAACTCCAGGTTCCACCTTGAAGGATGCTTCCCAACGGGAGCTCCTCTTCACTCATACCGAAACTACCTCTGACTCCACGAGCCACTCGATCCAGTAACGCTACCGTCAGGGCTCGCCACTCGACAATCAGCTCAGATGATGGATGATGCGGTCGCGATGTAAGCTGCGGATCACGCAGCGCTATGACACCACCGTCGATGAACAATCCGCCGTTTCGATACTCGGCCAAGCCAGTGAGCTGATCCAAATGAGTTACCGTAACACCTGCCTCTCTGAGCGGCTCGAGCAGCGAGTAGGTCAACCACTGTGAAAGTTTGTGAAAAGGAATCAGCCCACCCGTAAGTCCTGGGCCACTGATCTTGCTGTGTTTCCACACATCTCCCAAATTGTGGTGCTCGACGACGATACGTCCCGGCCAAATCGACGCAAAGACCGTCAGTATCAACGTGAGGAGTTTACCGGCTTGCACCTGTCCGCTCTGTTCCAAAGCTTCGATCGACTCAAGTAGTCCCCCGAGTCGGCCTTCAGCCCCCTGAAAGTCGTCCTTTTGCGCCTCTACAACAGCTCCTAATCGATTCAAGAGCGCGGCGCGCCCTTCCAAGCCGAGTAACGGATTGGACTCCGAAACCTGAAAGGCCTCGGCGAGCTGTTCAGCGGTCAGTGCATTCAATTTGGAACCTGAGACAGTATATGGAGCTTCTCCAAATACTCCCGACGCAAAGCTGTGGAAGGACGCAACTGCTAGCCCTTCCGATCGCCCATAGGCGAAAGCATCTGGCGCTTCCGTGTAGCTCCAAGCGTCTCCAGCTCCGGCATCGAGGAGAACACTGACGATTGCGAGCTCGATCTTGGCCCGACAACGCGCTCGAGGAGGTAGCAGCGTAAGTCGCCGATTGAGAATCGACTCGCGATCCACATCTCCAGCACCGAAGTGGCGCCAGCGACTGTGGAGTGGGACTTCTAGGTCTGGGTAGTTCGCTTTAATCTCTTCGCAGGTAGCCCGCACGACGTCTTCGAGGCGATCGAGGTGTAGAACGAAATGCGCCAACTCATTTCGCTCGCCCAGGGAAAAGAGCTGCTCGCATCGCTCCCTGATAGCGTCAGTGGTTCGAAGATATGCCACGGCCTGGTCGCCGTCCTGCCAATCGACCTCTGACATTATTCCTCGAGCCCCCTACCGGTCTTTGCCTTGAGCTGTTCGTCAGTAGGCACCCCATCAGAGGAGAAGTATCCCGCTGCCTTCTTGGCATCCATCTCGACTCGGGCATCACTTGGAATCCGATCATCGGGGATCGATATACGATGGACTACCTCAATGCCTGACTTCGTAATTGCGTTGTACTTCATGTCACTCATCGACACTAAACGGTCGATCCGGCGAATTCCAAGCCAATGCAGCACATCCGGCATCAACTCTTGGAAGCGCATATCTTGGACACCGGCGATACACTCCGTTCGTTGAAAGTACATCTCCGCACGGTCGCCTCCGTCCTGACGCTTTCTTGCATTGTAGACAAGGAACTTCGTTACTTCGCCAAGAGCTCGTCCCTCTTTGCGATTGTACACGATCACTCCGCAGCCACCCTTCTGAGCGGTCTTGATACACTCCTCTATTCCGTGCACGAGATATGGGCGACAGGTGCAGATGTCCGAGCCGAATACATCAGATCCATTACATTCGTCGTGGATTCGAATCGTGAGCTCTTTTGACAGGTCAGGAATAGTATCTACAGCACCGAAGAAGTAGAGGGTTTGTCCTCCGATGGGTGGGAGAAATACATGTAGGTCCGGCCGCGTCACGAGCTCAGGGAACATACCGCCCGTATGCTCGAAGAGTCCACGTCTGAGGTCACTTTCGGCGATCCCAAACCGTGCTGCCACTGCCGGCAAAAACCACACCGGCTCTATAGCCGCCTTGGTTACGCGGCATTCGCCTGTAGGGTTGACAATGTCACCATCCGCAGCGATACGGCCTGCTTTAATCTCATCGACGATCTCAGGGATCGTGATGTGCGCACGAGTAATGGCGATGGTAGGCTGGATATTGTATCCCTCCTTAACCAGATCCGCGAAATGGAAACCTATCTCTGCTCCCCACGGATCGAGGGAAACGATCTTGGCAGGATCATACCAACTCTCGAACGGACCGATCGTCAAAGTGGGGGCAGTGTTGGTGAGATCCGGGCGATGCAGAGGGCTTAGCGCCCCTGAAGCGACAGCGAGTGCTCGATAGACCGAATAGGCCCCCGAGTGAGTGCCTATACAATTTCGATGAGCCGGCTCTGTAAGTGTCCCTATCACGGGACCACGCACCTTCGGATCACTTGCTCCCCATTGGAGGGGAAAAACCACGCCGGCATGTCCAGATGGATGCGACGTGAGCACAATCGGCTTGAGGGCTTTTTTCTTGGATTCAGTGGTCATCGAATTATACCTATAGAATGATTCAGTTCGCTACGACATCCAGTTTTTGTCGGCGTGCAGCGCCCACTTTGTCGTGATTTTCTTGCGGTTGGACCAAAACTCGACACCTCCAGCTCCCGTGATATCGCCGTGTCCAAATCGCGATTCCTTGGTTCCCCCGAACGAAAACGGCTCACGCGGGACGGGAACTCCTATATTGATTCCTATCATTCCCGAACTGGAGTTATCGGCCACGTATCGAGCGACCCCGCCACTGGATGTAAAGATCGAGGTCGCGTTTCCGAATGGGCTACGCGCATCGAGAGCCAGCGCCTCATCGAGCGTCTTGACCTTTACTATGGTGAGCACCGGGCCGAAGAGTTCACACTGAGCACACTCCATCGCTGGTGTAGCATCTCCGATAATCGTCGGGGCCAACCAAAATCCCCCTTCGTATCCTGTTGGCGCTGGGACCTTTCTACCATCGAGAAGTAAAGACCCACCTTGCTGCTCCGCTCGCGCTATCGCCGAAGATATCCTGGTTAACGCTGCGGCATCGATCAGAGCACCCATGTCTTCCCCGAGGCGAATTCGACCTGCCGCCTCGACGATCTCGGGAATGAGTTGTTCTGCTTCACCCACTGCAACCATCACACTCGCAGCCATGCAGCGTTGTCCCGCACATCCAGTGAAAGACGAGACCACACCATCAATAGTTACACGCGGATCCGCATCTGGTGCGACGATCAGGTGATTCTTGGCTCCCCCCAAGCACAGGGCACGCTTACCCTGCGCAGTTGCTGTGGTATACACACTGCGAGCGACGGGCGATGACCCCACGAAAGCGACGGCTGTGACGAGAGGATGCGCGATCAACGCGTCAACGACATCCTTGCCTCCCTGAAGCAAGGAAAAGACGCCTGGTGGCAGCCCAGCCTCAGCAAATAGATCAGCGAGTATACACGGGGTGAAGGGAACCTTGTCGGAGGCTTTCAGAACGAAGGCGTTACCCATGGCGATAGAGATCGGGATCATCCACATCGGGACCATCGCCGGAAAATTGAAAGGTGTGACCCCTACAGTGACGCCCAGAGCCTCACGCCGATACTCGCACGTAACACCACGACTGACCTCGAGCGCTCCACCAAGGTCGCCATTCTGCAAGCTCGTCGCAAACTCCAAAACTTCGATGCCTTTGAGAACCTCGGCGCGCGCCTCCCCTACCGTCTTACCGCACTCTCGGGCTGCACTGTGAGAGAGACGGTCCAAGTCTCTCGACAAGAGATTACGGATCGTCAGTAGAATGGCGGTACGCTCCTTGATCGGCACCCGACGCCAGTTGAGAGCGGCAGTGTGAGCCGCCTGGAGAGCGCCCTCTATGTCGTCCCGCGTGGCGTACACCACTTCCCCCAGCACATTACCGTTGTAAGGACTGAGCCGTTCATGAGCTGCGCTGCTCCCTGAACGCCAGACTCCTCCTATGAGATTCGCTGCTTGGAGTCTATTAGCGGGCAATTCAACCAGTGTTTTCATCAGGGGCGTTCCTCCTGTAACTTAGATGCCGAACAGAGCCTTTAGCATTCAGCCATCAAGGTTGCTGCGTTACTCGCCGAGGATCTGATATCCTCTTCGAACGATTAGGTTTATGGGTCCGAGGCGTAGGACCATTGGTGTTTATGAAACCGTCCAACAGATTAGGCATACACTACGAAGCAGAAGCCTCTACTTTTCGAAAGCTTCCTCATCCGATTATCGACATACACTCCCACATCCACGGAGAGGTCGCCACGCCTATATATGCCCGCGCGGCAGCGCTCTACGGGGTTGGGACAACCTACTCGATGACCCTCTTGCCCGACTGCTCTACGGTGCGAGGTCTGTTGGAAGAGCGCATTCAATTCATTTCGACTCCGAACTGGACTCAGCCCGATTTCACGTTGGCGTTTGGCAAGGACTATGTCGATGCACTCAAACACTTCCACGCATTTGGGGCAAAGATCGCGAAGTTCTGGACCGCTCCGCGGATCTTTGCAGCGAGCCCAGAACCATTCGCCACGAGTCCATTCAAGCTAACATCCCCCCTGCGAGTAGAGACCATGAAGGCCGCCATGGATCTCGGCATGATCTTCATGGCTCATGTCGGAGACCCAGACACCTGGTTTTCGACCATGTACCGAGACTCACAGCGCTATGGAACCAAGCATGAGCAGTACGAGGTGTTCGAAGAGGCCCTCGAGCGCTTTCCCATCCCGTGGATCGCTGCTCACATGGGAGGGTATCCGGAGGATCTCGATTTCCTCTCCGGCCTTCTCGAACGCCACAAAAATCTCTACCTCGATTGCAGCGCAACGAAATGGATCGTTAGAGAGCTGAGTAAGCACCCTCCCGAAAAGACGCGAGCTTTCTTCACTCGCTGGAAGGGGCGCATCTTATTCGGTTCAGACATAGTAACGAGCGATGCTCATCTTCGCGCCGAATCGAACTCCACCGAGATGGACTCGAAGGCCTCGAGCTCCCTCGAAGCTTTTGATCTCTACGCCTCCCGGTATTGGGCATTACGGACACTTTTCGAAACGGATTATGTCGGCGAGTCACCCATAGCAGATCCTGATCTGCACATGGTGGATCCGGAGCGCTATTCTCCGCACGACGCACCTCAGCTACGCGGATGCAATCTGCCCGATGATGCCTTGCATGCTCTTTACTTTGATGCAGCGCGCAAGCTCTTGGGATAGCCGCAGCGCCGCCTCTACCCAGTGCGACTTCTCCCCTGATCTCTCTAACGTGGCGCCGTAACAGCGAAACTGCTGCTGTTGTTTGGGTCTTCGCAGAATCGAGTGGGTAGGACTAGGTGTTATGCCGACGTAAACGTGCACGTAAACGTGAACGTGAACGTACCCGAAACAGGTGTCATGGGGGCTCAAGGCATAGCTTGGAAAGCATGGCGACGATCCTTAGACGTCTAACCTTTCATAGTCGAGCCTACTGCTCTAGTTCGGGTGGCGGGGCTCGTTCGGGTACGTTCACGTTTACGTGCACGAGCACGTTCACGTGGAAAGGCGCTATGTATGCGCCGAAACAAGGGCTTATGTTGTCCCTGTCCTCGTTACCACCCACTCGATTCCACGCTGAGCCCTGTTTTTTAGTAGTGCCGAATTATCTATACTGCCTGTCCGGCCTTCCAGGACCCTTACCCGCTAACTGCTGGGGAGTAAGCGTCGTGGAAACGCGCGAAAGGTTTTGCGTGTGTTTAGTGCAAGGAAGCTTTCTCTTCTATTTTCCTCGTGAAAGGAGGAAAAGATGTCGAGCAACTCAGTCGATCTGTCGAGTGAGGCGCTTACAAAGCGCTTCAACCTCGACGCATCGTTGCCGAAGGAGCTGCTGGATTTAGTAGACTCGGTTAAAAGAGTGGAGATTCTCGGAGATTCCCTCTCCCAGCTTGCCGAGCTCTACCGTAACGGTAAGCTGTTCGGCCATCGGCTCCAAGTGACGCATGCGGTTTTAGAGTATCTCGTGAGTAACGATCTTCCAATTCAATCCGTCTTCTTTCACTGGATGACGGAGAACAATTGGAGAACATGGCAGAAGTACCGACGGCACTTCTCGAAGTTCATATCGCCACTCACTGAACTCAAAAAGCGACTAAAGGACGATGCTCAGCCCCGACTTTTCGTCGAGTAACTGTTCACGTCACCCAGAGGAAACCGCGCGTTTCCTCGCCTTAAAATGGCTGTTTCAGGCATGGTCTCCGTGGGTCCTGCATAATACTGCAGGCATACGGCCATCGAGTTCATTATTCACATCATCGGACGGCGAGGACGCCGTCCCTCCTGCAATTCGGTGAGCAAGAAAATATTCAACCGGCGATCTACTATCATCACCTACGCATTTCAGGAGGGACGGCGTCCTCGCCGTCCGTTGCCCGACCCATCCTTGAAAGCAACAGGGGCTCTCCACCTTCGCCTAGCGGGGCAGAACCGACAACTCGTACAAACGCCCACCTGGGATCTTGTCGTACATATTAGTGAAGCACGCAGTACAGAAATCGGAGGTTGACCTTCCCATCGCTTCGGCGAGATCGTCGAGCGCACCATAGCCGAGCGATGTCGCCTGGAGCTGTTCCGCAAGACGCTGTGCTG
>JBILEW010000068.1:0-20907 GCA_044351885.1 Bdellovibrionota bacterium | reverse complement strand
AGTAGCCACCATACTTATTAACCGCCAACTCCTCCCGCGTAGGAGTGCTGATCCCGTAATCACACGGACCGACGATAGGAGGTGCAGCTATGCGAAGATGGACCTCTCGTGCTCCGGCTCGCACCGGATCTTCGCTACCGTATGTCAGCGCTACAATACGTTCGAGGGTCACACCTCTCACGATCGAATCATCGACGTACACGACACGCTTTCCGACCACATCTTCCCGACTAAGGCAGTGCTTCTCCAATGTTCCTTCGTATCGAGCCTTCTGATCGGGCGCGATGAATACGCGGGGCGCGATCGGATTCTTGGTCAAGCTAAAGCGGAGTGGTATTCCTGACGCCTCGGAAAACCCGAGCGCATAGTGAAGTCCGGATGACATAAGAGGTACGACTAGGTCTGCGTCAACGGGGTGTCTGCGGTACAGCAGCTCACCCATTTTACGCCGAAAGTCGCCAACCCTGACGCCGAAGACCGTGGAGTCCGGTCGTGAGAAATAGAGCAACTCCATCAGACACGGCGCAGCTAATCCCTCTCCAAGAGTCATGACTGGTCGATCGACAGAACCATCCAATCCGATCTGGACCACGGAGCCGGGCGGCACCTCCTCGAACTCATGAATCAGAAAGCTATCCCACCCACACGGCTCGGAGGTTACGACGGTGGTCGCGCCTCGACGGCCTATCACCAGGGGCCGATTTCCATGAGGATCTCGAGCCGCAAGCACCCCGTCTGGGAAAAGGGCAACTATCGAATATGATCCCGTCACCTGACGGAGTGCGTAACTGAGCAACTCAGTCTTGTCGGAACAAATAGACGCCGCCTGCGACATCAGATGAAGAACGACCTCTGTGTCAGATGAACTTTTGAATACACATCCTTCTGCCTGCAAACGTGTGCGCAAGACTAAAGCATTCGTCAAATTACCGTTGTGAGCTATCGCTACACGACCGAACTCGGGAATATCGAGCACAAACGGTTGTACATTCGAGATCTCCTGCCCTCCTGTCGTTCCGTAGCGCGTATGTCCGATCGCAGTCGATGCCGGAGGGAAGCTTTGAAGGACGGCGGCTGGCAGTGCTTCTCTAATCTTCCCCATGCCCCGTCGGAGATCGACACCTTCGCCCGTCAAGGCCGCTATGCCGCCGCCATCCTGACCACGGTGTTGGAGGTGAGAGAGCCCAAGGCATGTGAGACTTACCGCATCCTCGGAGTTGATGACTGCGCAGACACCGCAATGTTCGACAAATTTGAGCTCTGTGTCTGAGTCAAGCAGCGCAGGGAGACTCGCTTCGCTCCAGTCTATCCCTGCGGGCCGTATCTGTTCGCGTTCCGGTTGCATCTCGCCTCTTTCGAAGTCGGCGCATCCTATCCCGGATCAAACTACTTCTCCACTTAAATCCGACCAAGCGAAGATCAAGCTTTTATCTCTGGTATTCCCAGGAGGCGATGTAAGACCCGTAATCGCTCCACAATCTCCCTCTGCTCTCGTTCGACCACCTCGCGGCCGCGACGCTCGGCAAGAGCATCGGCAACAACACCGAGACATTCCAACCCATGAGAGGGCGTATATTCGAGATCCAGTCTCCTGCGCAGCACATCTTCGACGGTTTCGGCGTGTTCCAACTCCACTGCATTCAGGAGCTCTACACGGAGAACTCCCCCGGTCAACTCGGTCCAAGCCTCTGATTTCTCGGTGTATCGAAGAACCATTCGGCCAAGCCGCTTCACCGCCCGCTCTACCCCCGGCCCCTCATAACCATACTGATCCCGTAGCTGGTTCAGTAATTGCTCACTCGAGCGCGAATCCGTAACGCTCGGCAGATCATCGAGAGCGTCTACAGTTTGCTTACCCCTACCGAGTTCATGCAGCACACGGCTAAGCCCCTCCGCTGCTGTCCATGCAAAGGTCGTATATTTGCCCCCAAGGAGGGTTAAAACCCCGTGACTGAAGCGCCACACGTGCTTGCGCGAGAGTCGACTTACACCCTTTCGCGCGGATCTCATCGGCAGAGTTCTGATTCCTGCAAACGCGTAATGCAGGGTCTCGCGACTAAGTCCAGAGTGAGGAAGGTCTTTCTTCAGACGCCCGAGCACCTCCTCGACCTCATCTGCCGAGGGTTGAGGATCGAGCGCGAGTTCGTCTACCTCTCGCTCCGTCGTTCCCACCATGGTTCCGGTCGGGTGAGGCCACACGAAATAGTATCGCCCCTTTTCCGGTAACGGCAGAAAGAGCGCCGGATCCCTCCACGGCGTAGAGAAGAGGAGATGCGTCCCTCGACTGTATCGTACTTCGAGAGCTTGGTGTATATCGTTCGCCTCTCGTAACTGGGGTGCCCAGGGTCCGGCGCAATTCACCACTATCTTTGCTCTGCTGATATGCTCCTGATCGGTCAAGAGGTCTCGCCACACGACCGTCATCAACCCATCCTGCTCCTTTCGAATGTGTTCGACACGCGCATAGTTCAAACACTGCGCGCCGTGACGTTCGGCAGAGACGATCATCTCAATGACCAACCTCGAATCGTTCATGAGTCCATCGGTGTAGCGGAAGCATCCCATGAGGTCGTCACGGGTCGAATTGAATCCCGAGAAGTTGAGCTGCGCTTTCGGGATCCAAGCATGACGTCTCGCCGGATTCTTCACCAATAGATCATACAGGAACAACCCGAGGGCGAGCTTATACCTCAACACGTAGCCATCCCGCGGTACCGGAATCAAGAAGGGGTGCGGTGTAACTAAGTTGGGACACCGTTCGAACAACTCTTCACGCGATTTGATCCCCTCGAATACCTGCTGAAAATCGAACATCTCGAGATAACGCAACCCACCATGCGCCATCTTCGAGCTGCGACTCGATGTAGCGCTCGCATAATCGCCCATCTCGAGCAGCCCCACCCGCAGTCCAGCTCGAGCAGCCAGCTTCGCTATACATGCACCGTGGATCCCACCCCCAACGACGAGAAGATCTGATGGCTCGGAAGTGATCCCTGCGATCCGCTCGGTGCGCAGCGGTGAGGGGAGTTGCAGGGATCGGGGGCTATCGGTTGAAAACATAGTGTGCACCCATGGTATCTCACCCCTCTCCCCTGCCTCAAGAAGAACAAAGCACTCCAGAAACGCCCCGGGTAGCGACCCCAGCATTCTTCCGGGCTCTTTTTTAGTGTCCGACCGGGTCGTTCTCGGTATAATTGAAGGGCAAGCTGGAGCGTTTCTACAGCACGTCCTCGAGACGCCGTGATGCAAGGAGAGGTGGAGATATGAATAAACACCACGTAGAGGTCGCCGCTCGGTGGCTCGACCCGGCTCATAGCCGCCCGTCAGACGGAACCGATCCCTTGGCGATAGACGGATTCGATCACGTCGAGATCTACACTGAGTCAGCCAAACAGAGCGCTTATTTCCTCTCACATGCCTTCGGGTTTGTTCCCGTTGCGTACCGCGGTCCTGAGACGGGTCACCGCGATTCTGTGAGCATCGCTCTCCGGCAAGGCGATGTGTTCGTCCAGCTCACCTCTTCATTGCGCTCTAACACATCCATCGCCTCATTCGTATACACTCACGGATTCTCGACACGAGATATCGCATTCAAGGTGGGCAACTGCGAAGCTGCCTACTATGAGGCGATGCGACGCGGAGCAGTTTCCGTGTCACCCCCCACCGAACTCAAAGACAGCAACGGGTCGGTCATTCATGCGGCGATCCGAACCTATGGCGATACGATTCATTCCTTCGTCGAGCGAACTGCGTACAAGGGTCCATACTATCCGGGATTTGCCGACTACTCGCGCGTCTTTCCGAGAGGCGTACAGATAGCCGAAGCAGGCCTTCAGAACATCGATCATGTGGTCGGGAATGTAGAGCTCGGCAAGATGGAGGAATGGGTCTCTTTTTACGAGCGAATACTTGGGTTCTCGCAACTCAAGCACTTCTCAGATAAAGACATCTCAACCGAATACTCTGCTCTGATGTCGAAGGTGATGAACGGAGGACAGGGCAAGATAAAACTTCCGATAAACGAGCCAGCACAGGGAAAGCGCAAATCCCAGATCGAGGAATACCTCGATTTTCACAACGGTCCCGGCGTGCAACACATCGCCTTTGCAACACGAGACATTATAAGCACCGTTTCCACTCTGCGAGAGAGGGGCGTTCGATTTCTCTTTGTCCCTCAGACGTACTACGACGAAATCCCGGGACGAGTAGGTACAATCAAGGAGGACTTAGAGCAGATCAAAAAGCTCGGCATCCTCGTCGATCGTGACGAAGACGGCTACCTCCTGCAGATCTTCACCAAGCCTCTGCAAGATCGGCCGACGACATTCTTCGAGATCATCCAGAGAGAGGGCTCTCAAGGGTTTGGCGCGGGCAACTTCAAGGCTCTCTTCGAAGCTATCGAGCGCGACCAGGCAGAGCGAGGGAATTTATAGGAGCTGGCGACCCACTGTTAGCTTTCACGGCGGTACTTTCGCAATGATATGAGCTCAGGAATGGAAAACACCTTCGATATCATCCTTGATCGACTCTTCGACTACGCAGGGATGTTTCCGCCCGCGGCCAAAAGCTTCGAAGCAGCCCTGAGGGAGAGCGCCGAGCTACCGGATACCTTGCGACGACCTTACATGTTGAATAGCGATATCGTGCTCGATACGTCGCATGCGAGGAATGTGGCCGACCTGAACCTCCGCACCTTCGGGTACAAGCGCGAGGTCTCTGTTGCCCTCCTCGCTACCTCCACAATCGACGAGGCTCTCGAAGTTGCGGAAAAACTCTCTGGAGTACGCCCATCAGCAGACGACGCGAAGTGTCGCGTTAGCTCTATCGAGCTCAAGCTCAATCCAGGCATAGCCAACGATTCTCTGCGAGCGCTCTGCGATTATTGCAGTCGACATCAGATACTGTTCGCCGTCGAACCGGATCTATCGACGGACTCTTGGAAGGAGCTGCTCGAGCAAACTCTGGAAACACTAATAAGTTTATCTGTACCGGGCGCCCTCAAGTGCCGAGGAAGCGGCCCCACCGGCATCGGTCCTGAGCGCCTTGCGCGTGCGGTGTGTCGAGTTTCCGACGCGGGGCTGCCCTTCAAGGTCACGGGGGGATTTCACCATCCTATCGTGGAAAGTGGTCTGTACGGAAACACGATGGGCTTTCTCAATCTTGCAGTTGCGGTGATGCTCCGGCGAGCTCACCAAGACTCGCTTAGCGAAGCGGAGGTGGCAACTCTTCTGGCGAATTCAGACCCCGCAGCGTTTACGTGGGGAGATACTATGAAATATAGGGGACTCTCGATCTCCTGTCATGACCTTCGCTCCGTGAAGGCCAAGGCCCCGTTTTCTATCGGCAGTTGTAGCCTTGCTGAACCAGACCAAGACTTGGCCCGGCTCTTTTCGTTCAAGTAGCACGTTCTACAGTTATCTCCCTACACTCCCTGTATCAACATCGAGGGGAACAAGCGCACGGAGTAGGCACTCGCTATCGATCGACTTAGGAGTAGAAAGTGAGCTCAGGCGTTCCATCAGACGGTACCTACCTTCATCTCTAAATGGCTTAACTACATCTCGAGCCAACCGCAGTAACGCCTTTTCTTGCTCTGGAGTAAAAAGATCTGGTCTCTTGAGGTACTGCTTCCACCGATTGCGGTAATCTGGGTCCTGCATCCTAGCTAGCCAGCTATTCGCAATTGCTATGGTAGTTTCAGATGCTGGCTCCTTTACACGGGAAAGTATCTCGCTAACCTCAGGGGTGATCTCGTATAGACGCCGAGCACTAGCTTCAATCTCTTCGGAAATTGAATCAAGATCACTATCTGTTATCTCTGACAAGCTTAGCCTCTGTGCCTCCTGTGAATCCTTGCGAGAATCTTGCCGAGTTGTCCAGTCAACCATTAAATTAAACCGGTCGATTCGGGGAGCACTCGGCTCGGGCGTAGGGAGACTTGAGGAGTCGATCGAAGCCTCACCTGAATCGCGACTTTCGTCGGGAGGCCGCATTTCCTCGGGTATCTCAATAAGGGTCGAGACCTCAAGCGGCTCCTCTCGACGTCTACGGCGCAGCATGAGTATCGTTGCCAAACCTGCGCTACCAATTGCAAGCCCGGTCGGAATCACCAATCTTCCCAACTCACTCGAAGATTCATCTCTCCCCAAACTACTCGAGGACGCATCCTGTCCCATCGCTTCCATCTGCGACGCGCCAGTTGCATCAACGATACGTGGGACAACCCGTCTATCGGAATCCAGTAGAAAAACGATGTTGGTCAAATGGGCTCCTGCTGTCGTGTAGGTCGTCCGATCTTTTTCGGGGAGGATGCAACTAACCATACAGCTCGGCACGCCTGCCTGCTTGAGCGCCTCATCGAAAACGACTGCAAACTGGCCGCAGATACCTTTGCGGTTTGCCAGGATTAATTTGAAATACTCCTCAAAGGTTCCCGTAAAGTCGTCGTATGTCGGCGTCTCCTCATACGCAATCAGCTCCATTACTACCTCCCTGAGGTGCTCTGTCGCCTCCGCTGCACTCATCGAACGAGCAGCCCTGATCGCTTTAGCCAGCTCCGGACTGGCCTGTTGAATCTTCGAAAAGTGAAGTCTAGGGTGAGATAGAACTTCTTGAGATGCTCCAAGCGCGTCTGTGACATGAGCAGCTCCAAGCGACCGGTCTATAGGGTGCTCGCGAGGGATAGCAATTTCGACCGTATGCGACCTCGCATCTCTACTCGCTTGAGCTGGAATCCAATCGGACGATACTGTTCGTGTCGGGTCGAACACGCGTGCTCTGATCGGCAACGGGACGTAACTATCTCGACGCACCTCTCGGAGCTCTAAAGAGGCCAGCTCCTCTATCTCTCCCTGTCCATCATCCAGAAGCCAACTGTAAACCTCTGCGGCGCCTTCATGACTAAGGCTCGGTTGAGCCGCACTATCGGCATTACTACCGACAAGACCATAAAGCAGGTAAGAATTATTTATATTGTCAAAGGCTTTCGATAGCTTCGCTACCGGTCGTGCCACCTTTGGAATACTACCATTCGGAGCACTACCGTCGGTCGGACGGTAGCCACTGGCGGCATCAGCGGCACCCCACACTGGGAGTTTCATCGCATCTGCAGTTGTGACTGCCCCGGCGGCGAGTGAAACTCCAAGGAGAAGCTTGGCAAAGGCCCTTTTTATACCTTGTCGACCACCTTGACCAACCACTAACTGCAAAGGCGACCGGGAACGCTTCGGCATCAACTCCGATTCCAGCGCCTTTCGGCACTCCGAAACGACTTGAGCAAGCTCCTCCTTCGAACGGCGCACAACGAGTATACTCCTAGCCGCTTTGCCTGCCTTACTTGGCTCGTTGCTCGTTGCTTGATAAGAACGTGGCTTAATACGATTGAGGAGTATCAGGGCTGGAAATTTCACGAGAGGAGCATCCTCTCCTCGCAACCCGTGCCGACGTAGATACATCTCTGTCGCTGCCATCAGAGATGTATCTTGCTCTTGATATTGGATTAGTCCCTGACGAACCAAGCGTCGTCTCAAGGCTTCACAGCTATACCCCTTCGTTTGCGCGACTCTGAATTCGGTGATTGCCTTCAATAACGTGCTGGTCGCCTGCGAACTTTGATCAGCGCGAGCCGCTTCTCTAACCGAGAGCTGGAGATCCCTAAGCGTTCGCTTTGTTTGCCCGTAACCTTCGAGAAGGACAGAGGCCGAGGTGAATAAAGTGCGCTCGAGTGCATGATCCGAGAAAGCTCCGTTCATCCATCGATTGACCTCCGTCAGGGCTTTCTGGCATTGCGGGCTCAACTGCGCAGCATCGGAAGATGAGATTTTCAAAGAGCACACGTTCATTCGCAATCCTTCGGAAAGCTGTGAACCGCGAATCTCCTCTGTTAGACACTGTTCGTATAGTATCCCCTCGAGAATCCGAGACGAATCATGTAAGTAGTAGGGGGGAAGTGCTGAAATACTCTCTATCAGCCGCGCGCGCCATTGGGCGACCCCCTCGTCTCGAACTCTAATTTTAGACAACGAGGCTACGACATTGTAGATATTAGAGTTATTTGTCTGCCGACTCTTTAGCGAGAGTATTTCCGGTATCTCGGCTTCGCTTATAAGCCCTGATTGCTTCGCGCCAGCCACAATCTGGTCAACTAATATATCGTGATCTGTTACATGATGGAGCATCGCCCGATAGAGCACACCTTCATGCCTATCGGGAACCAAGTGCCAATGCTCGAGCAGTTCTCCCCACTTCGAGCTGCGAGCCAACTTTGCTAGAATGTTTGCGACATCAGAAGGATGTTGAGAGTTGAGAACAACCCGCAGCACGCTCCCACAAGCAGCACCTCCCCAGCCACGTGAGTCGTCAAAAGCTTCAATCACGATCTCTGGTTTACTGACTCCAGCGGATGCAAGCCGAGCAGCCAATTCGCATCCGGTGAGTAAAGGTCCAGATGAAGTGCCACCTGCGAGCAACTGTTTACATAGCTCGACACAGCTTTTCAGCTCAAATTCCGAATAACGGTCGAGCTCACCGAGTATCGCGTCGACATCTCTTTCTCTGAAACTCTCGTTTCGACTCAAAATTTTCTGCATCGAAGAACGAGCCCCAGCTACAAGCTGGGTTCGCTGCTCCTTGATGTTCGATATCACTCCCGAAGGAGTATCTCCCAAACGCGCGAGGGCGGTCCGTACCTCGTCAAACTGAAACAGCTCTTCGACAAATCCCCGCAAGAGTGAATCTGCGCACTGATCATACCGCACAAGTTCGCTCTTGCGGTGGCGATTGACCCATTTTGATAGCAGCCTCGGGTCCTCGATACTTCTCTTAACAGCATCCACAAGGTAATCGACGTACTGCTCGGAGAGGGTACCCGAGGCCTGCCTCACGTGGCGAAGGATCGGAAAAAGACCGGGGGCATCAATCAATGCCCTAAAGGAAAGGGAGAATTCTCGAGGGAGGACACGTGCCTCAGTCGGTGAGGGAAGCTCCCGTGACCGCAGTATCTGCTCGACGACGAAAGCCGGTAACTCCACAAGCTCAGCGTAATGGTGACTCTCAAATAGAGCGCTCAAAGTGTCAGCTCCTGTTGAGAGCACCCCCCGCTGCTCTTCTAGCATACCCCACAATTTCGGATTTACCTTGCACGCGGAAATCAAGCCATCAGCTAGCTCTCTTTGAATCTCTCTCCGACGCTGCGATACGAGGAGAACATCACTGAGAGAGCGAAACTCCTGTAGCGTGCCGTCGGGATGCAGGACAAAGCAAATTGCGGCTAGATCGCTCAACACTGGGTGGGGACGCCCTTCATGCAGCCTTCGTGAAATCGCACCACGCAACACTGCAGGCGAGAAGAGCTGCTTTAGAGTCTCCTCTGAGTCTGGATTCCTTGGAAGCCCATCTCTAGACAAGTGCTTCAGGAGTGCCGAAGCGGCGCTCAAGAGCTGCTCGCTTACTGGTCTCTCAGGTTTCGCATTCCATGCCGCCTTTGGTAGTAGAAGCTGCTTCACGAACCCTGCTGGATCAAACGCCAACAGATCGACGTTTATACCGTCAAGCGATAATTTCTTTATATCCTCCGGGCGCGGTACGAACGAATCTCCGGGGTTGGCGGAAATGCCACCCTCCTTGCCGCTGGGCTGGGGTTGTTCCTGTCTCCTCTGGTCTGTCTGTGCCACACCTCTCCTAGTACAGGTGACGTGAAACTGCGCCTGAGGGGTTATGCAGAAAGCCAACAAATTCGTTGCATATCTTGCAATTACTCGAGAACATGTTGACCGAATGCATGCGCGATCTGTGCTTTACGGATCGGAACGCTTGCCATCTTGAAACAGGAAGAAAGGATACTCCCGAAACCGCCAGCGCGCGACAACAACTTCGGGGATGGACGCATCGGCCAATCGCTTCGTCAAAGAGCTGGTATCGATGACCTGCTTTATTCGCCTATTCAGATCGTTGAGTTCGTGAGCTACGGCGCTCCGCGTCTCTGCCGACTCGGCCCCTTTGAGGCGTGACAACAAAGCATGGCGCTCGCCAGCCAATTTCTCCAACACCTGGTCTTCCTCTGACGTGAATAGACCTCGGGCCAGGAACTTCTCCGTGTGAGACACGATCTCCTTGTAACGAGACTTTAGCGCTATCGCATCCTCAATCTCAGACAGGCGCTCAGGGAATGCGTAGCGAGTGCTACTAGCTACTACGAATTGAGGCAAAGATACCCCGAGATACGCTTCTGCAAAGCGATCCACGAAGGGATCGTACTTGCCACCCCCTTTCCCATGCACGAAAAAGTCGGCACAGAATCCCCTCAGTAGAAGTGTGACGATGCTGCCTCTCGGCGCAATGTAGCTGTCGCTCTCCACATGAGGCGGCGCAGCTCTCGTTATTACCAGCGGACTCCTGTCTTTACTCCCAACCAACCAGAACGGGGCTTCGACCGATGTGCTATCGATACGCATATTGGGAAAGGGATTCGCCGGATTCTTGATCTTGTGGTCGCCTCGGAAAGCCTCGAGGGTCGAGTTATAGGTCGAAACGAGCCATTCGTAATCATTCACCCAAGAGAGCAGAACTTCACGCACGACACCGATACGCAGCAGATGAGAGAGAGGCACCTCGAGATAAGCTCTGTTCTCGAAGTGCCAGCGCACGAGCGAGTTCGCAACTGCAATGGGCTGATCAGCAAGCTTCTGGTAAAGAGAGGATACCGCAGCGGCCGTCTCGGCGGCTCTTTGCAAGCCACTCGTGGTCAGATCTCCCGACATTACCTGAAATAGCTCGCGTGTCTGATCTGCAGAGACGACCTGCTGCGACGCAAAAACCCCATCGGAAGAGCTGAGTGTGTCGCTCTTCAACGCAAGGGAATCAGCTTGACGGAGCGGCCAGACAAGCTTACCCGCATCACCCTCGTCCGTATCGATTATCACGTTTATGGCAAGAGCTTTATTGTCGCGCGCGAAACACGAAAGGTGCTCGTTTTTGAAGAGTAAGCCTGGGTGATAGATGACGGGCTGATGCCCTGCCATCACTATTGACTGTGTGTAATCGAACGGCTCAACATGCGGAGCAGCCACGGAGATCCCTTGTGATTCGGCTAACTCGGCAAGCATTTTCGAATACGACACGGCCGCTTCATAGACCGCTTCCCGAATCAGATGCAGCCGCTCACTACCCAAGTGCTCGGCACGAGCCGTTAGCCCTGCACGATTTTTTTCGAGGATGGATCTCCACTCAGCGTACGGGGGCTCGAGGGTCGTTAGCATATACCGAAATCAGATATCGAAGAGAGCAGACGCTGTCGTAACTTTTATGGACTCCTTGCATACGAATGGCTCGCCTGCGCGAACTCCGACCTGGCTCCCCCAATAGAGTGCTTCTTGTTTGATCTCGTCAAGCCTTGCCGAATTACCTTGGTGCATGACGAACTGCGACTCGTATGCCTTGATCGCTAACAATTTGGCATCGAGATGCGTAGAGATATCGTACACAAAACTTGGTGAAAACCTCACTCGAATATGCGTCGAGAAGAAGTGTAGATGCTTACGTGGATACCACGGGGTGTGAGGGAGATCGCTCTTCACGAACTTAGCATAAAACCGAGCGGATTCGACGAGCGCTGCAGCTTGAACATGATCCGGGTGGACATCATCCCAGTATGGCCCAAAAAGAAGCGTAGGTCGCACCTCTCGAATGAGCGCGGCGACTTTTTTGCGGTTCTCCACCGTATCGAATACCTCTCGGTTTTTCAGGTCGAGCTGTCTACGCTCGGTTATTCCCAGGATCTTAGAGGCTGCTGCCGTCTCGCGTGCCCGAATCTCCGGCGAGCCGTAGGGGGTCGGCTCGCCATCTGTGAGGTCGGCCACCACTACCCGTGTCCCTTGATTGACCAGCGAGAGGATCGTCCCCCCCATGGCTATCTCGGCGTCATCCGGGTGGGGGGCAATAATGAGTGCTACAGATTCCATCTCGCTCGCTCGGCTTGTATCCGTTCCATGTAGTATCGCAGACGGACACCTGGGTCGTCGAGATCCCCTCCAAAGCGGCGATTCGGATCATCGTAGATCCTCGAGACCGGGAGTTCGGTCAGAGTGAGCCCGAAATGCTTGGCTTGAATCCAGAATTGGAGGGGCATGGCATAACCGGTCTCGGTGAGCTGCAACCGCGCCAGCGCCGAAACCCGATACGCCTTGAAGCCGCAGAACGCGTCAGTAATTGAAAAACCAGTTATCTGGTTAATAACCTCAGTTATCTTCGTATTGATTGCCCGTCGATCGGGAGGAGCGTCTCCATTTCCGTCGATCTCCGTGCGATATCGACTACCCGACACGACATCCCATCTCTCGACCTCATCGAAGAACCGCGGAATCCAATCAGGTCGGTGCTGTCCATCGGAATCCATCGTGATGACGAAGTCGTACCCTCGATCGATCACCTCTCGGAATCCCCGCAACAGAGTGGCGCCGTATCCTTGATTGCGAGGCTGTAAGATAGCGAACGTGCGTGCCCCTTCGAGCCGCTGGAGAAGCTGCGGTGAGGAGTCGACCGACCCATCATCTACGAACAAAACGTCCCCGTCATAGAGCTCTCGAAGGCGCGCGAGAAGCCCCTCGAGGTGTGCCTCTTCGTTGTAAACAGGGATCAACACTACTCTCTTTGACATGACCTCACGCACCATCGAGCTAATCGTTGTGACGCGCGCGAAGCAAGGAGGAGAGCCGGAGGAGTAGCTGATGCCTCTCAAAGTGCGCCACCCACTCTCCTACCTCGACAGAGGACTCCTCAGGGCCGGGGGGAACAATTCCCGTTTCGCATGCGGGCCCGAGTTCACGTTCGGCCTTACGCTTGTAGACCGAGAGAGTTCTATCTCCTGACCTGCCCACCTCAAAGAAGTCCTCCGAGAGAGTCACTGCGACAGGCACTCGGGAGGCCCCATGAATTCTGAGTTCATCCCTCACCTCAGGCATCGCTTGGTTGTCGAGAAACCTCACGTCTATTAAAGAAGAAGCGGACCCAATCGCTGCCAATATTGGGCCTTGTCGAGCGCAGTCACCACACCAGATGCCGGAGAGCACAAGAATATTCATGCGGCGACGAAAAGACGCCAATAGCTCGAGCTCTCCGGTACTTAGAACAACTCGTCGCTCGTAGTCGCGCCACTTTTCTTGCTGTCGCTCAGTACCACTCTTTAGATACTCACTGTATGGCGACGCTTGGTTAAAAGCCCTGCGCCATAGATCACTTCGAATATCAAACAAATCTGATTGAGCCATGAATTTATTTTATACCAGCTTAAATGAGGCACACATCCGATATGAGGAACTACCAAGGGTCTGTCGAGACTCGAAGAGGGAAACTCTATCTACCTCGTGCACCTCTGTGCCAATCATCATACCTTCGAGCATCTCTCGAACTCCCTTAAGATTCTGAGGATTTTTGACACGCCCAACAGTGATGTGCGGTATAGAATTCCCTTTATCACAGCGAATGTCAAAACGCTTTAGTAAGGCGTCAACATATGAGCATAGACCTCCCCAGGCAGCTTTATCCACCTCGACGCCCGCCCATAAGACCCTCCCAGCTCCATCCTGAGGAAAGCAGCCCCAGGAAGAAACACGCATAGGCAACGCCGGCAGCCGAACATCTTCACGGCTCCAATCGGCGGCCAGCTGATTAGCTAGGGCCAGAGGCAGCTCGCCCAGAAATCTGAGGGTAATGTGAAAAAGCTCCGGGGACACCCAACGAATCGCCTCTCCGTAGCGCTCTCGAAGAATGCCCTGTCCCTCTGTCAGTGCAACTGCCCAGGACAAGGGGGTCTGGATACCAGCAAAAAGTCTCATGTGATCTTACCGGAGAGAATGAAGGTCCGTTGAACGAGAAGTTCCTCAGGGTTTACGTAGAGGAGGGCATATGACCCGTCCCACCCTTTGCCTCCCATTACTAACGCAAAGTGGCCGGATTTAAGAGCTGATGGTTCTTTATGATTTTGGCTCATCGCGTTTTCGAGTGGGTCATAGCGAGCACAGAGATAGCGCAAGCTCTTGTTTTGACCTATAAATCGCGCCTTTCCACGTGAACGTGCTCGTGAACGTAAACGTGAACGTACCCGAACGAGCAATCTTACCTCTGCGCTCCCGAAATAGAGCAGCATTCTCGACTATGAAAAACTGGACGTCTATCGAACAGCGCCATTTTCTCAATAGCTTGGGGATCCGTCATGGAGTGTGGTGCCCTCTTTGATCTGTTAAATGCTCTAACCTATGTCTCTGCCGGCCAGTATCGCGCTGGGAAGCGGTTGCTTACAAGGATTGCAGCCATGCTTTCCAAGCTATGCCGTCAGCCCGCATGATGCCTGTTTCGGGTACGTTCACGTGGTATAGCGGCGGTTCATCGTTTACAGGTCAACGACACTACATGGTTTACACATTTGATAGACTGTTCCCTAGGCGGGAGGGGTCGCGTGTATGCCATGGAAGGAAGAAACAAGAGATCTGTAAACCCCTGGCGCGCTACGCAACGTTTACGTGCACGAGCACGTTCACGTCGGAACAACACCGAAGACTACCCACTCGATTCCGCGATGCCCCATGATTTTAAATATAATCCAGAATCGTCATTCGCAACACCTTCGCAGTCACGGTGTACGACGCTTCTAAGGCACTCTGAGCTCGTGCTAAATTAGCTGCCGATTCAGTTTCATCTATGTTCTGAATTCTACCCAAAACATCCTCTGCCGAGTTTCTAGTCAATCCCAGGAGAGACTCGGCTGTTTCGATACGACGGAGCCGTCCTCCCAAGCTGACACGCTCTGGAAGAATTTCGGTCTCTCGAGCCTTGTTGAGTAGGTCTATGGAATTCTTGATTGCCGCGGTCTGAGCTGCGTAGTCGGTAGGCATGTTATACGCTGCACCGGTGCCATCCGGCATTCCTGTCGCTGGCAACGTCTCGTAGCCTCCGAGAGCTCGCCCTAATCTCTCCATCGCCTCAATGGTAGTGTTGAACAGCTTGTCGGCCGGGGCATTGATCGCAATACTTAGATTTTCGGTCAAATCGACCGTCTTTGTTACTGCTGTTCCAAGTTCTCCGTCGAAGGCGTATCGTATGGACGGATTGCCTGAGGCTGGAACTGTATACGTCGTCGGGTCATACGGTGGATCGTCATCATCTGCTCCTGCGAAGATGTAACGGCCTTGGAAGGTGGAATTGGCAAGACTCGCGACATGATCTCTGATCTGATAGATCTCCTCTGCCAGATGCGCTCGTGCGGAAACACTCAGCGTTTCATTCGCTCCTTGTGTAGCAACTTCCTTCGCGCGAATAATGAGCTCGTTCATCTGCTCCATGATTGTATCTTGGAACTGCAGAATATTCTTGGTTTGCGCCACTGTAGTGGTGTAGCTGTCTATCTTCTGGAGCGTTTGCTGATAGCGAGAAACCGTTCCAGAATCCGAGGAATCACCAGGCAGCGCAACCTTCAGACCACTAGAAACTTCACGCGAGTAGGTATCTAGTCGCTTCTTGTTGGCAAGCGTATTCGTCACGAGCGTACGCTGAGCCTGGTTTTCGGATATACGTGTCATATCAAGCTCACAATCTGATCCAGGAGATCACCGGCTGTCTTAATCATTCTTGCCGAAGCCTGGAATGCCTTCTGATATTTGATTAGGTTGGAAAATTCCTCGTCAAGACTCACAGCTGATACCTCATCCCTACGGTTCGATGCTGCATTGAAATTCTGTTCAGCTACGCGTGCATTGATTTCAGCGCTATTTTTCGCATTTCCGACGAACGTAACGGTAGCGTTGTATAGTTCGTCAAAGGTCCCTTTGAAGGAGAACGATCCGACTGAAAAGTTCAGTGAGTTACTCCTCATACGCGCTACGGCTTGTGCGTTCTGTCCATCACCTGGCTGGAATAACGTCGTCGCGACAGCCGGATCTACGTCACGAGCCGCTGCAAAAGCGGCTGGATCAGTTACCCCGAACTTCAAGATGCTCGAGAAGTTGTCGATACCCAGCGCAGGATTAGTAAGGTCCGAATACTCGGGAATGCCGTCACCATCATCCTTCACACCTGTGGAATCAAAGTCGAACAAGCCAAACGGGCCCGGCGAATTACCGTTCAAGTCGCCAGCATTCCCAGGCGTATCACCAAGGTAGGTTTTATTCACCTCGACAAGTAGGGCCCGCGTGAGAGATTCGATGCGCGAGGCCACTGCTACAAGAGGTCCATCAGCTTGAAAGGCTGAAGTATTGCCGACCGCTGCATAGCCACGCAACTGTAGAATGCCTCCGAGACTACCCGAACCTGCCTTGATCGTCGGAGTGAGGTCGAGATGAGAAGGCTGACCCGCTCCACCGTAGTCGTAGACCACATAACTGAGTGATTCGCCCGACAACGAGGGCGCAAAGGTAGCACCTCCGAACGTAGGCGCAGGGGTGACCGACAGGTCTCTGGAAGTAGCTTCATTGACGAGCGGAAAGCCGTTATCCAAAAACACGCTGAACATACCGTTCTTGTTGTCGACTAGCTTGTACTGCACCTTTTCTGCCAGACGCTGGAACAACAATTCTCGCTGATCCCGCTCGTCGATAGCGGTCTGACCCGATGCCTCTCGCTGGCCAATTATCCCGTTGAGTTCAGCGATCTGTCGGGTGTACGTATTTATGGTCTCGACCTCAGATGGCAGCCTGTCATTGAGATCCTTTTGAATCTGCGCCGTCGTGTTGAACACGTTACGAATGCTCGCCACCAGGTCGTCACCCCGCTGCATGACGTTGAGACGGAGGTCTATGTTCGCGGGACTCAAGCTCAACTGATTGAGGGACGAAAAGAAGTCGTTGAGTGCAGAACCTATCGTCACCCCTGTTCCATCAAGGCTAAAAAGCTCTTGTACTCGATTCAGATAGTCGTTGCTGACATTTGTTGCGGACAACTTACCCGAAGCAGTCCGCAATAGCTCGTCAATGAAGGTGTCGGCGATACGCTTCACATCCGATACTTCAACACCGCTGCCGATCTGAACTCCTCCTCCGGCGCTCCGCGCTTCGGTTCTCGTCTGGAGGTCGACCTGTCTGCGGGTGTATCCGGGGGTGTTGACGTTTGCGATGTTGTTGGCTGAATTGGCTATGAGCGCCTGCTGAGCGGTCAGAGAACTAATCGCGTTGTTGAGAATTTTTACGCCGTAGTTGGCCATAGCTCTTCTTGGTCTTCGATCGGCAATTCTTGCCGCGGTCTGAGACTACAAGAGGTATTGAGCAAGGCTAATGCCACTTTGTACAAAAGGCGTCCTTGACCGCGTCGAGTACCCTAGTACGGCCTATTTTCCGGAGAAACTGACCGAGTGTTGCCAGATATAGAGCTCGCTTGACGGAAAGCCGGGAGCAACTACCGAAACCTACTCTTGTCCGAATATCAGCGATGCGTGATTTCGGGCAACTTATGCCCGGCCCAGGGACGAGCCAGCGCGCGGAGCCGCGGGCTGGACACTCTCAGTAACAGTACCGAAGGCATTGTAGCTCTTCGTGACAGGCTGAGTTGCAGACCAGAGGATCGACATAGATCCATTCACCAGTCCGAGAGAAAAATTGAGAACCTGATTAAATTCACGACTCTTCTCTTCGACATGAGCGATCCTCTGCTTGAGCTTTTGCACGAGAGGCATGAGACGCTTTTTGTCCGAAGGAGAGCAGTGGTTTTGAATGAGGTCGGATACCTTCACCGATTCGCTACCCGTTAGGGCGACCATGAGCTTGACCCGCTGGTCTCGGAGCTGGGACAAATTCTCTACGGCGGCCTGCCGCTTCACAGCAAGGTCCGTAACTTGATTGGGCTTGAGAGCCACAACGGACTTTTGTTCTTCGAACAGGAGCCCGAGATAGAGATCACACTGAGCAAGCTCTTCACTGAGTATCTTCTCGAGAGACCGAACTACTCCCGCTTCCAGTTTCATGCAGCCGCCGTAGTTTATTGGTTATCAACGCCTCCGAACGCCACTTCGAGAGAGAGCTCCTCACCTATGGCGCGAGCTACTGCGTCTGTCGGCGGCGCGTATGTCCCATTTTTGATCTGCTCTTTCAGCATAGCGAGCTTCTGACGCCGCTCTTCCGCCATCTTGGCTGGGTCGAGCTCTTCACGGAGGAACGCGCCGATAGCGGAAAGCTTGACCGAATCGGTATCCGCTTTTCCAGAACGATTGGCGGCCGCGATCTCTGCTGCTTGCTGCATACTGCGCGCTGCATTCCGTCGCACTGCTGACGGATCTCCCGCCGCTTCATCCTGAACCTTCCTCGATGAGCTGTCGTTACTACCTGATCCAGGTATCTTCATAATTCCGTCCTTTGGAAGAAACTACCGTCCGTCCTACGCCACCTGATGTAAGATGCCCGAAGTATACAAAAGGTTACTTACCTTTTGCTAATCGGTTGATATCTTTCAGTATTACCTCTTTAATTCCGATACCTTGCCCCTCCGCAATGGAATTTGCGAGGGCTTCATTGAGCAGATCCCGATACGTCTGCTCCTCACTACTACCGGAGATGAGCTCACCCTTCGGCACAGTATTCCACATCGATTTCAACATCTCCTGTGTCAGGAGAGCCTCGAACTGCTCTGCTGCCTTCACTGGATCCTTGGTCTCCGGCAATTTTGCCGGTCCTAATCCAATACTATTCGCTGCACCACTGTCTAACGGATTCAACTTGTCCATAAACTCTACATAATCTCCAGATCGGCATGCAGCGCTCCCGAACGCTTCAAGGCAGAGAATATCGAGATGAGGTCTCTCGGTGTCGCCCCGAGCGCATTGAGCCCCTTCACGAGGTCCCCCAGCGTTACGTCTCCTCCCACAATCTGCAAGGCGTTGACGTCCTCCCCTACATTGATATCCGTATTCGTCACGGCAGTAGTATCCCCCGCGGCCAGGGCGTTCGGTTGCGACACCTCGGTTTCTGACCTAATAGAAATATTAAGATTGCCGTGAGCGAGCGCCACTCTACTTATCGTCACATTTTCTCCCACGATGATCGTACCCGTACGCTCGTTCATCACGACGCGGGCTCCGATATCCTGCTCTACCGTCAACTGCTCGAGGGTGGCCATTAAGGTAACCGGATCTCCGACGAAGCCTGCATCGAGTGGAACCTCTACCGAAGCGGAATCGATCGCTACTGCTGCTGGCCTACCGACATGAGAGTTGATGACCTTCACGACCCTCGTCATGGTGGTGAAATCCGGCTGCCGGAGAACAATCCTTACCTTGTTAGCTTGAAACAGATCAAAAGGGATAGCACGCTCCACCAGAGCACCGGCAGATATGGTTGCCACTGTTGGATGGTTTTTCTGCGCAGAATCTCCCCCCTCCGAAACGGCGAAACCTCCTAAATTCAGGTTCCCTTGAGCAACTGCATAGGTATTCCCATCAGCACCTTTGAGGGGTGTAAAGATTAGAGTCCCACCTTGCAGACTCTTGGCGTCTCCCATCGAAGATATCTGTACGTCGATCTTACTGCCAGGTCTCACGAAAGGAGGCAGGGTCGCTGTCACCATGACAGCAGCAACGTTCTTGACCTTGATTTCCTGAGGCAAGCTTCGCACGCCCATCTTTTCCATCATGTTGGCGACGCTCTTCAGGGTGAAATCGACCTTGCCATCGCCCGTTCCGTTCAGACCGACCACGAGACCGTAGCCAAGCAACTGGTTGCCACGAACGCCCTCTATGTCAGCGAGATCCTTTAGTCTCGCACCATAGGCCGGCGCCGTGCTCACCAGCAACACCGAGAGCACTACACTCGCAACGACTGCTGTTATGCTTCTTCTTAGAATGGCCACACGTACCTCATCAATCTTCCGAGCCAACCACCATACTGAGCTTCGCCCACGGTTCCCTTGCCGTAGTAGTCGATACGCATCTGCGCTATCTTCGACGAATCTACTTCGTTGAGTGAGTTTATATCCCTCTGCCGAACTAGCCCCGATATCAACATCACCTGCTCTTCGTTGTTCACCGAGATAATCTTCTCGCCTTCGATGCGCAGAAGGCCAGAGGGCAGGACTTCCGCTACCACAGCAGAGATGCGCGCCGACAGTTCTGCTTGCCGGTTGGTCATACCCTCACCCTTGTAATTGTTTTGGGTCGAGGCCTGCACCAACGCCGAGAGGTCCGGTGGGTATTTCCATTGAGTGGTTTGCTGCTCAAACCCGAGCAAGTTCTGGATGGCTGCCAAAACCTGACTTCTCGATTTGACCTCGGTATCTGCATCGTGCATACCTCGGGAGCGTTCGGTAACGACGATAGTTATCAAATCCATCGCCTGCCATGCTCTGAAATCCCTGACAACTTCGTTGCTAGCGCGACTCTCTCTCCATAAAGAAGACGTCACACCGGGATCGCCCAGAGCCAACGGTCCAGTATAACCTCGCTGAAGAGGATCAGTACTTCGAATGACCTGAATATCTCCCTCTCGAAGAGTGGACCCGACCTCGGCATTCACCCGTCGAACCTGTGGCCCCGCAGTCTCGGGCTGCACCCGAGGTTGTGGAAAGGCACGCGCATTATCGGCCTCGAGCATGCGAAGCTGCGCACGACCATCGGGGGTCTCCTGCCGAATTGCGCCACCCATCCAAGCCATAGTCCCCTCTGCTGCACCAATATCCTTGGAATAGCGAACAGAGGGCACGTACGGATACGGAGGCGTCGTGGGACCACAGCCGATATGCCCTACTACAGTAGATAAGACCAGGCTCGAGACTACGTGTCGAGACCGCCGAGAGAGATGTCTAGTCTTTCGATCACTCATTTGCGCTATTCCCCGACTGCTACCAAACCATCCTCGACCACTTTACCGCTCACAATTTTCTTCGAGCTGTCATTACGAACTTTGATCTCTGCACCTCGAATCCCGCTCTCGAGGGCAACAC
>JBILEW010000145.1:0-6611 GCA_044351885.1 Bdellovibrionota bacterium | reverse complement strand
GAGCGAAGCTGCGGTCGGGTACACCACCATGGATGGAGATAGCAGTGGCGGATTGAGCCCCCTCGGTGGGATCGACAAGGCATACCTGCGTCGGTGGCTCGTGTGGCTCGAGAGAGAGGGGCCCGAAGGCTTGGCTAAATTCCCCTCCTTACGATTGGTCAACGAGCAAGAGCCGACCGCCGAGCTCCGTCCGCAAAAAGAGAAGCAGACCGACGAAAAGGATCTCATGCCGTACGAGGTGCTCGATAGGATCGAGCGTCTGGCGATACGCGACAAGCTGCTCCCATCAGATGTCGCAGAGATGCTCGAGCAGGAGTTCAAGGGACGTTACAAGCAGCAGGAGATTGTGAGCTGGGTTGTTCGTTTCTTCAGATTGTGGAGTATCAATCAGTGGAAGCGGGAGCGCTACGCGCCCTCCTTTCACTTGGATGACGAAAATCTCGATCCAAAGACATGGTGCCGCTTTCCGATCCTCTCAGGAGGCTTTGCCGAGGAGCTCGCCGAGCTCGAAGCCCGCAGCCTAAAGCGTACCGTCAAGCGTAAGCGGTGATTATCGATGAGTGCGAAGATCACAGCTCTCTATGGTGGTGCGTTCGACCCTTTTCACAATGGACATCTCGCAACCATAGCACTTCTTCTGAATTCAGGCGTGGCGCACGAAGTTGTCGTTATTCCCAGCGGTGACAGACCAGACAAGAGTTCGAGTGCATCTGGAACGCACCGGCTTGCGATGGCTGGGCTTGCTGTCGAGGAGTCGTTCGCGGGTGATACTCGTGTTTCCGTGTCGGATCTGCATGTAACGGGAAAGGTTGGTTATGGGACTATTGATCTGGTGGACCACTACGGCAGCGGAGCCAAAAGCGACATCGTAGTAGTGATAGGTCAGGAGTTGCTCAAGGATCTTTCGCAGTGGAAAGAAAGTGCGCGGTTGCAGGCAACGGTGAAGCTCCTCGTCATTCGGAGGCCAGGAGTTGCCAGTGTGGAGCTACCTGCGGGTTGGGATATTACGGTACTCAATCCTTCGTACGAAGATGGTGTGGTCGTGTCGAGTAGCAGCTTACGAGCACTGATTCGGAAAAGATCCTCGTGTGCGGGATTGATGCCGCCGAGTGCGATTCGGTACTGCCTCCAACATAATTTGTACGAGTAAAAGTGCAGAGCAACTACATCGCATTCTTCCAACCCAGGAGTGGTACGAATAGGTAGACACGACGTTAGTGGTGAGATAGCGTAGCGGAATAGTTGCAAGACGTTTCCGAGGGATATAGAGCCAAAAATAATCGGAAATGTGGCAAAAATTTCTACTAAGCCGCACGGGTTGTGTTTCAGGCGCTTGAGCATGCCTTTCTCTGGTCCTAAAAGAGTTTCCAGAAACAGATATCGAAATGTTATGTCGATAGTGCCGGCTCTCATCTTATTGGTTGGAGCATTCGCATACACGACGTGGCGAATACCCATCACGCTTGACGAGCTAGGTTCGTGGGGGTTTGCGCACAGCAGCTTGGGTCAACTTATTCAGGCAACGTTTGCGCAAGGGCAGGCACCTCTTTATTTCACAGCACTATGGCTCTGGCGCCTCCTAGTAGGAGACTCAGTCATCGGTCTGCGTCTCTTGTCTCTTCTCTTGGCAGTGGCCACGCTCATCACGGTGCACCTTGCGAGTAGGCTCATGTTTGGGAAGCGCGTCGCTGGGTTTGTGACACTCTTTTTTTCTGGGTCCTCTCTTTTTTGGCTCTATGGTTTGCTCGCTCGGCCGTATGCCCTAGGTAATTTCCTAGAGGCCTTTATTTTATTTCTAGCGATCCTGTATGCGCGACGCGGCTCGTGGAAAGCCTTGGCGTTTTCGGGCATCGCCGCGGCAGCATTAGTACTCACCCATTTTTTCTATCTCATTCCGCTGCCTCTCATGGCAGTTTTTACAGGGGTAGTTTCTCGTCGCTATCGGCGCTGTTTTTATTGGAGTCTTTGTGTTGGTATTGGATGTGCTGTCGGCGTCGTTCTCTTACTCCCTCTTTTTTCCCAAAACGTAACGGGGCTCCATGGGCTGGCGTATCGCGAGCCGCCGATCTGGGACGATCTGACTCGCGCTATTATTACAACGGACTGGATGCCACTGGCAGTTTCGTTCCTATTTTTCCGATTGGTGCGGCCGAGAGTATTCATGCAATCGAAGTATCATTGCACCACGCAGGTTATCTCGACTGGGTTGCTGACCGCTGTTTTCCCGTTGCTAGTTCTTTTCGGACTTAGCAGTTACACGGGTGCCACGTTGTTTCTGGATCGATATTTTTCGCCCACAATACTTTTTTCGGCTCTCTCAATGGGCGTCATACTCTCTACTTTCAAGCGGAAAGCATTTTGTATCGCTCTTAGTGTGTTAGCGGTTGGAGTATCAATCGCGCATGCAATCGTTACTGCCGAAACTAGTACTCGTATTGAGGGTCTAACGAACGAGGAACAGAAAGAGATTTTGAGGAACGTGCATGTCGCGGCGTGCCCTCTTTTCGCATCGACCGGCTTCATTGAAACCGCGAGCACCCAAAAACTCCTTAATCCGAATTTGCGGCCCTTTTTGGAGGCACCTATACGCTTCTTTGGAGACGAAGATTTTACTCTTCTGCCAATGAAGGTCTATCCGGGGGCAGTGGTGTATTGGAATAATGAGATCGAGCCGGTGCTGAAGCGAACTATGTGTGCGGACATCATAGCGACGAATTTTCCATATCCGAAGGGAAGTAGTGAGCCGCTTGCGGTGTACATAGCTGAAAGGCTTCCTGAGCTGGGGTTTCGATTCGAGATATATGATTCCCACAGATACTTTTTATTTGTCAGGGCTATACGACCACCTCACGAGCTCAGGCAAAGCATACCGTAGAGAGAAAGAGCAATCCGGGTGATTTCGACTTTATCGGCGACAATCTGTCTGTATTGATAGATTGAAGATTTCTCCTGTCGTAAAGGTTGAAGAGTAACCGCAGCTCGGCTTTCGTAGCAGAGGGCGGCGCCTCCCCGCAGATCAGTAGGGCATTCGATATCGCTCTATGCTTCCGGCGGCACTTCTGACTCCTCATCCAGGCCTGCTGATCGCAAAGGAGGGTTACCCTCACGGCATCATGGACCGACCGATCGTACCCCCCAAGCAGGAGCTCCTCTTATCAGAAGTGCCACTGACAGCGCCGCAAGTCTCGGCATTTATTTGGAGGCAGGGTGCCGATACCGTCACATTAGTTCGACCCACCATCCAGATCGATACGCTGGAAGAGCAGAGCTCCTTGGCCAACGCGTACTCGAAACTCAAGCTCGGTCACTACGATGAGATTGTACGTGGTGGGATTGATGTAGTAAGCGCGCTAACACCATCGATGTGCCATGCGATAGCCACGCGACCATCAGACTGGTGCGTGCTCAGTATCGGCACTTATCGTGGGTTTGGTCTTCCGAGCGCTGCCGTTCTACTGGCTCGGGAGTGCGCAGAGCGCTTGGGGCTCGCGCATGTCATGCTTGGATTATCGGGTAGCGACCGCAGCCGGGTTTCCTCTCCCCGCTACGAGGAACTCAGTAGTAAGGAGGAGCGCTTATCCATACTGCAACAAGAGATTGCCGGTGCCACGCTGCCCGATCTCATGGGTAAGCACGTCCTGCTGTGTGACGACTCCTTAGCGTCGGGCACGTTTGTTGAGTTGGTGGCTGCGTGCGCTCGCGCACACGGAGCAAAAAGCGTATCTCCCTATGTGTTACATCGCTTTGATGGGCATGGGGATCACTCATTCGAGCAGCAGGTGAATACGTCGAGCTTTGTTCGAGATCCCATCCCCGTGTTCAGGGAGCTGTTGACCGATTCAAAGACAGCATTCACTACTCGATTAGTGGTGTACTGCCTCAGCTTAGCTGCTGATGAATTGAGGGCGCTCCTGGTAACGATCCCGGAATTCGGAAGGATCAATCTTACGGCAGCTGCGCTCGTATTCTACGGAGATGCTTTGCCAGGCAGTGCGCGAGCAGTGCTCAACGAAATCGAACCAGAGATTATGAGGCGCGTGAGTTTGTCCCCAGACTTTGGGGAGTGTTGTAAACGTAGCGTGGGGAATCTGCTTGCATCACGCATGTGGCGCAACGGCGCCCTCTCGCGCGAGGCTCTTATAGAGAGCATCACAGGTGTGTGAGAGGGAACAATTACAGCAACGAGTACAAATAGTAAGACGACAGAGCGCAAAAAAAGCGCCCCTTGCGGAGCGCTTTTTTGTAATCGATTGTGTGAACCAATTACATCGCGAGACGGAGACCACCGAAGAGGTTTACATCCGACTCGTCGTCGATACCTACGCCAGCCTTGAGAGCTACGTTCTCGGCAATCGCGTAGAAAGCGGTACCTGTGTACTGCCAATCACCGGTCGTAATACGCGACCAGGTAATGTCGAGGTTGGTCTCGATCTCATCAGTGAAGAGGTAACGCAGACCAACACCAGCGTACATGCCGTTATCGGATCCATCGCTGATTCCAGGGATGTTGGTGTCGTAGCGCTCATGAATACCACCAACGCGAGCGAGCAGGTCGATACCTGGACACCATGTATAGTACCCCAATCCGCCGTAGGTGTAGGTGTGGCCATCTACATCGAAGTTTTGGAAACCACTATCAGCGAAATTGTAACCACCTTCGAGTGCGAAGTTGTCGATTGGAGAATACGAAAGCCGAGAATCGAGGCCGTTGGCATCCTTCAGATCGCCGTCTACGTGAGTCCACTCGTACGCAGCGTCGAAGTAGTCGTACTTCATAAGAGGTCCGGCATATGCCGTAGAAGCGCTGGCTGCGAACAGCACAGCAACGAGAGCTAATAGCTTTTTCATTACCTGTTCTCCCTAAAGGATGGTTAACAACTGTTGCTGACCTTAGAGCAGGTATCGCTGCCATACAATCAGGAAAATGAAGTACATGGCATCGTGAGATAGTGTTTTGTTTTGGGCTGGTATCTTACGAGATCTTCGAGTATGAATGCTCCGGAACGTCTGAATAGTTTAAATGTTCTATGAATACCCCCCTGATTCCGCAGATGACGCCCACAGAGCTCAAGCAGCGCCTCGATGCCGGAGACGATCTCTTCCTTTTGGACGTACGTGAGCCACACGAGCGTGAGATCTGCTCGATCGGTGGAGAGCTGATTCCGAAGGGTACCGTCTCTGCGAACCTCGAGCGCATCCCGCGCGACAAAGAGGTGGTGGTGTACTGCCGAAGTGGGGGGCGTAGTCAGGCAGTTGCACAGGAGCTCAAGGGGCTCTACGGATTTGAGCGCGTGATCAATCTGGCCGGAGGCGTGCTGCGCTGGTCTGATGAGGTTGATTCTAGTGTGGTGAAGTATTAGTGGGCTCTTGTTGTTGGGGGCACAAAGAGAGCGGCGAGAGCGGTGAGGTGAAGGAAATCAGGGTCGGGTCTTTGGTCGTGGCCTTCTTCCCAAGGGTAGTTTTGGGTCAGAAAGAGATCCTTTTGGGCGTCACATGGCTTGCAATTTCCGCCAGGTAGCTCAGTTTTTGTTTTACATAGCCGACACGCCTTGTGTACATTTAAAAAGTTAGGAGCTCGTAAGACCCTTTTACTTTCTCCCTCGCTCTTTACCTTTCGAATATCTGCGTATTCTGAGTCCTCATCGGAGTCCGTATCTAACATGGGCGGCCGGGCTGCTTCAGGCGAAGCGTTCCTTTCTCGCGCACTTTATCGGACTGCGACGAGGGCTCACAGAGACTGAAAAATGTAAGGTTCTAAGGCGGTCTACCCTTGAGACAACGGATGTTGCTGAGGGGTGGATTGCCGATGGTTTGGCAGTCACATTTTCTCCTCAGAAAGGAATGAAAGAATGTCAGGAAGAAAGGTCGCACAGCGTGTTACGGTTTCGGATTCCCAAGAAGCTCCTGCTGTTAGTGGGAGGGCCGTGACCCGATTCAGCCGATGGCTGAATCTCGCGGTCACCAAAAGCCTTCGAAGTTTCGAAGGCAAATGGGAGTTGGTGGTAGATCTCGTTCATCGAGATCAGACCCTCGGCGCCCTTGCGCTCCGGCGCGCAAAAAACGGCAAAATTGTCGTTCAAGCGAGCTTCAACGGAACCGTGGTTCTTTACCTCGCGGAGGTAAAAAACCACAACGCAACTGAATTCTCGGCCAAAAATTTCAAGCCTGTCCGAGAACAAGTCGGAAGGCCTGAGCTTGCGGCGGTAGTTACACGCTGGTGTGACATCGATAGGGGAGCCACGGAAGGATTGAAGTAATCGCCGTTCCCTATATTTCAAACTTATGCCGGCTTCACAAGATGTACTGCCCGGACCTTCTTTAGGTTTGGATAATCAGTCTCTTGTGAAGCCCTCTTCTTTGACTATCCTCTACCTCCCCAAAAAAAACATTGGTCAGGAGGGACGGCGTCCCCGCCGTCCGATTGCGATTCGAATTATCGATGGTGTACAGAGTTTTGCGGACGGCGTGGACGCCGTCCGATTGCAATTCGAATTATCGATGGTGCGCAGAGATTTTGCGGACGGCGTGGACGCCGTCCCTCCTGGAATCAGACAATAATTTCGCAGAGCCCGCGCACCGTACGGACCGTATGCCGACACCTTCCCGTTGTT
>JBILEW010000144.1:0-6768 GCA_044351885.1 Bdellovibrionota bacterium | reverse complement strand
GAAAACTCGTTAGCGGCATAAATAATCGGCGACCTCCCCGGCTTTACGGTTGCCGTGTTTTCGTAGCGTCTCCGCCACCCACGCCACGTCATCAATCGTGATCTTCATGTTGGGATCGTAGGACCAAAAACACAACGCTCGAAAACGTCGAAAGGCACGGCGAGCCTCTCTCACCTTCAACATCGCCTTGGATTGCTCTGCGGTAAGCGTTCGCCGGCTTCGACGTCCCCCTCTACTGCCGATCTCGGCGAAGTAGGCCCTCACGACAGATGGGATCTTGGTGTTTGATGTGCGCGTCATAGACAGGACTTAGTATAGTGCTCGTCAACACCTAATATCATAAGCACCTTATGATATTAGCACAGTAAAATCAACATAGAAGAGCGCCGTTGGGCTTCAATCCGGAATCAGCAAAGGATTCAGCTCGTTAGAGGTGCCATCTTCTCCCTGTACCGGGGCTACCATCCTCCTGGGCGACTTAACGGAGAGCGCTCTCTAGTGACGAGGGTGTGGCTCTGGCATTCGCACCACGACACCTCAAAGATGCGCCATTTGGCTCTGGAGCGATCTCTTTCGTTGCGCAGACCCCCTCTCTGCACCATTCCCCCTCTGGTAGCTGGGAACCTGTTTATCGACGCACTAGCCCCGATACAGAGAAAAACCGGCACAGAGAAATGGCTCACATCACGAGTCGTCGCAGCACATGAGCTACCATGCGCGGCTTCTCGGTGTAGCTAGGATCGCTGAGCCATTCATAGTTGCGCTGCGCACCCATGTGTTCAGCACGCGATGCAAGTCTCTCACATCGTGCAGCAAGCTTCAGAAGCTCCGAGTCGCGCCGAGCATGCTCGTGCCTTTCGGGGAGAGCCAATTCAAAAATCTTACCCATAACCGAGCCTGCCAGCCAGCGCTCGAGTCGTGACGAACGAGCCCGTGTGTGCTCCGAACCACAGACATAGCGCACAAGCTCCGTGGCGATCACATCCGCCGAGTGAACCTCCCAGGCCCTAATCCCACTTTCGCGAGAGACACTAGAGCACAGCACCTGCTCGTATAAATGCGTCGAATCGTGATACGTCGACTGAGCAGCGCTCGGGGGGTTATTCTGAGAACTGCGTAGAATCTCCTCGTTTCTTGCAGCAGCCACTCTTTGGTCGTTACGTGCTGCCACAATCGACTCGAAAGGAATCTCACCCTCCGCACTCTGCAGCTTCGGCAACCGCGCATTACGAAGAGAACCATCGAATTCATATCCAGCAAGCTCCGGAATGGGCTTGTTGATGACGACATACTCCTTCCCGTCGTCGATTGTATACGTTACTCCTGTGCGGACCCAACCATGCCTCTCATGCGATACGATAGCTGTGTTCGCCGGCTTCGTTCGGCATACAGCATACAGAGCAACGCTCCGACCACCGGCCTCGAATGATGCTGTCGCCTCAGCGAATTCATGCAGCCCCGTCGCTATCCACATACGGAACTCACTGTAGATCTCACGGCTCGATGGCCCTACTAAGATCTCCGTGAAAGCTCGTGTGGGCTGCTCGAAGGGGTTTGTCGAAGGTTCAGCATGCTGCTGCAGCCAATCAGCTACGGCCTGCCCGAGCGGCGTCAATTTCTTCTCGTCAGCAGCAAGGAAGTAGAGGCCCAAGAGCTCTCCATCGCGCCGCTTCTCCGTGATCGACAGGGCATTGTGTGCGAGCGCATTTGCGAGCCATTCAGCAGAGAAATATGATCCCAGGCCACATTGTTGCCCCGGCATCGAAGGATCAATCATAAACCGCTTTTGAAACTCCTCGTATTCTATGAGGCGCTGCGTGGAAGGAACAACCGCCGTTGCCCCTCCGTAATGCGCCGTAAGGATCGGTGATGCCCCCTTAGGTAACGCGTCGAGACGGGCATCATTCGTGGTGACGCCGTAACGAAGAAGCGACTCCCAGTTAGCTAAAGCATGTCTTTCACCAGACGTCAGGGGCTCATCGCCTGACCCACGCTGTGCTCTAGGTATGAAGGTCGTTCTACCGAATCCACGCCACTCCCACGTGAAGCGTGATGGGGGCTTTTGTTCTGAGGGCGGCGCCGAGAGCTTCTCCGACGCGCTTCGAAAGCTACTTGAGGTCAGAGCCGGGTGAAAAGGATTTGAATACTCTGCCCAACTCAATTCCTGTTCACAAATCCGCTCCACCAGCTCAACGATACGACGACTCTGATCTGCGCTTCGGGAACGACCCAGGCTAGCCTCGTGGAGAGCTGCGTGAGCCTCGTACAGAAACAGAGCCCCGCTAAGCGGACCAGAGGATGAATTCGTGACCTCTGAATCTGGAAGGATCATTCCACGCTCGAGTATGTCGTGAAACTTCGTGAACGTAGCTCGAGTATCTCGAAGAAGCTCCATCGATATGGGCCCTTCACCCTGCCATTCTTGGGCCAAATCATGCAGGCGGTTGTATGCAGCACGCGTCCGCGCGAGAGTGAGCGTGCGCGCGTGGATCTCGCGATCTACGGTAGCCTGAATCGAGGACAAGGTTATCGGCTCGAGAAACCTTCCGTGCGGGTCGACCTTCACGACCTGTCCCGCTGCGATACTCTCATGCGCGTGCAACAAGAGAGCCGAATCTTCCAAGAGCTGATTTATCAGCTCGGGCCAGAACGGACCGACTAGGTTCGACGGCCGGCTTCGCACATATACCAGGGCATCTTCCCCGCGACTGAGAAGCCGAGCATTTATTTTTGCGAGTATTCCGGTTCGGTCACGCTCCGATGACGCCACCTCGTCAACAAAGCACGCCACGATCTTGGTAAGCTGCGCGTGCTGATCCCGACCGAACGAGGGCGCCGCTGCTCTGGCAAGTCGGGCTGCGCTATCCCGTAAGGTCTCGGCAGCATGCGCCAACTTCTCGCAGCCTACCGGAGGAGCTTGAGTAAACCGCACCCCACTTCGAAAGGAAGCAACCTCAGCGTTTGCATACAGGTTGCCATGAAGCGCCGCTACCGCCTTCTGCATCCGTGCGAGTCCATACATGCCAACGAATGCGAAGCTTTCGCAGACACGATCTATTGCAGATACGTCTGCACGCTCGGCTTGACTCCCGAGACTCCTGGGCTCTCCGTCCGTCCGGATCCTAGATTGATGAGAGGTGTCGATAGTCATCGTTGCTCGCTGCAGCTATCACCAGTACCGCTTGAGTGCACGCGGAAAGGAGCACTGTGACCCATATCTACTCTGTGGGGCATACAGGTTATCAGGCGACCGTGGTCACCCCTCCCCTATCCCCAAGTCTGGATTATTGATTCGATCGCTTCTGAGCAGGAGAAAACTTAAAGAGTGAGCCAGTGGCCAAAGCAAAGATTATCAGGCTCCAGATCAGCGATAATAGGATAACCCGCTGATCTCTCTAGAACGCCCCGCAGCCCCCCTTTCTTCGCCCCCGCAACGCGCCAATCCAGTATGCAGAACGCGACCCTCCAATCCGAAGACGAGTACAGCAAGAAGAACAGAGAGGCCGTTAACCAGCTTGATCATCTTTGCCCCTCGCTGAACTTCTCGCCTTTACCTGCGCCTCCCAGCTTGCACGCAAAAACGAGAGGGAGAGCGTCGATAGGAAGAATCCTGTGGTTGGCACCAGCGCGTCCAGGAAGGGACGAGCAGACCCAAGCACCACAAACACCAACGTCATCGTCACATAGGTAATTCCAGTTAAAGCGAACAGACGCGCCTTGCTGGTTTCCCAAGCCTTATTTGCCTCGACTCTACGGTTGCGATCGAGTATCCCAGCAAGCTCACTCTCGAGAGCTTCAATTCGACTCTCGAGAGCACGGTTATCAGTAGCCAAAAGACCCTCATCTCCGCTCATGCCCGCTCCTCAAAGATACGTTTGACCTCTCTCGCGATCCCATCGCCTAGGCGTTTGTGGTTCTCCATGTTGAGGTGAACTCCATCATCAGGGCTCGAATGCGCGACCGAGGCAGCATCGAAAAAATGACACCCGTGTTGGAGCGCGAAGTACCGGTAATGCTGCGCCAATTCCTGGGATTTCACGATTGATCCCTCGAACGCCTGCGAAATCTCCAGGTTGTCAGTCGCAACTACATGGGGTGGAGACACGAGCAAAATATTTGGGATAGTCGGCTCGAACTTTCTGGTTAGCGCTACAAGCTCCGCAGCACCCTGAGCGATCGTGAACGGCGAAAAATTGAAGCGTGTCTTTACATCGTTTGTGCCCAACATAAAGATAACCAGATCGAGCGGGGAATGGCTCTCGAGAGCGATCGGCAAGTACGTAAGTCCGTTTCTATGAGGGGACAGCGGATCGTCAAAGCACGTCGTGCGCCCACACAACCCCTCTTCGATGATCCGGTATTCGGTTCCTAATTGCGCTTGAAGTACACCTGGCCAGCGCACGTGAAACTCGTATCGCCCCTTCCCACCAGGCGGATCACCCCACGTATTCGAATCTCCGTAGCACAGGACTGTCTTCATCTTTCCACTCGACCAGGCACCATAAAGTCCGCAAGGGGGCGAAAGCAATCTCCGATTAAAGCAATCACAGGAGATAGGAGTGTGTGTCGCATCCTGCTATAGCGACACAGCACGTCGCGCATCAACAAGCCTCGCGCAGCACAGCATCCAGCGCTCAAGAGTCCTCACCCAGCTCCAGCAGACCTGCGTTTCATCTAAACAGATTCGGCTTGGATTACGACCGCAGCTATTACCGGGGTGCTAATTGCTGCTGGGTTTGGGACCAAACGCACTATCCCAACCCTTGGCGTACTTTGGGGTGTAGCCTGCAGACGTTTTGGAGGACCCGTTGTCTCCCTTGAGTGCACGGAGGGCGCCATCTTTATCGGTAATTCCCATCATCCTGAGGGTGTCTCCGTCGATGACGTGCTCACCTATCAAACCCATCTCGTGCACTTCGATATTTCCCGCGGACACTACATCATCACCCACAGAAGCCACGTAGTGACCCTCTCCGATCTTCTCCCCCAAATCCGGCAAGGTCGCACCGTCAAAATCGGAAGACTGACTACTATCGGCGGGGCGCTTGTCATGTCCCTCACCTTTTCCGTTCTTATTCTGACCATCTTTTGGTCGATTGTTGTCGCCTGGATTGTTACCGAGACCCATAGGTACCTCTACTCACAAAAATCCGACCTAAGATAGCACTCCGGGAGCGCCTAATCAAAAACCGACCAAGTGGAGTTTTTTCCGAAAATCCGGGCTCATTTTCGCCGATCTAGGGCCCAATTCAGACGCAAAAAACCCCTGTCTTCGGTCACACCGTCAATTCGAGCGCGATGCTACGATTATCGTCGCAGTAGCATACGGAATGCTCTTTTAAGATTGCCCTCCAGTACTTCACCCCAAGTAGCGAAGCTTTGTGGACACCCCCCTGCCCCTCTCCCAACTATCCCTCTGGCAAGTTTTCCTCCTCATCCTTGCCATAAGCGCTCTAGCTCTTGAAGCGGGCTATCAAGTCGGCAAAAGAAGAAGGAAGCGCCCCGACTTTGAAAAAGACGCCCCAGTGAGCTCTTCGGTAGGAGCGACACTAGGGCTACTCGCCTTTATGCTCGCTACAACGTTCGGCGTTTCAATGAGCCAGTATGACATACGACGCCAAGCGTTTATGGACGAAGTAGATTCCATCAGCACGGCGTACCTCCGCGCCGATTTCCTTCCACCCGACCTCCGAGCAAAGAGCAAACAAGCACTAAGAGAGTACGTAGCAGCGCGCCTTAACACGGCCGACACCAGACACATACAAGAGGCCATGATCCGCTCGCAACAGCTCCACGACGAACTCTGGAGCTACATCAACGAGGCAAAGGAGAGAATACCGAACCAGGTACCATTTGGCCTCTACATCGAATCGATCGGAGAGGTGATGGATGTGCACACCCGCAGAGTAGTAGCTGCCTTTCAGCTCCGCATCCCAACGATAATCTGGATGGTTCTCTACGGCGTAGCGTGTTTAGGACTAACAGAGATGGGCTATCAGACCGGCATCACCGGCTCTGCCAGGTCGCCAGCGTTCATAGGACTCGTCATCTCCTTTGCCGCCGTCTTATGGCTCATAGCCGACCTAGACCGCCCCCGCGAAGGCGCCATATCGATCAGCCAGCAAGCCATGCGGGAGCTGCAGCAGACGATGAATGAAGTTGAGTAGAAGGCACAGAGAGGAAACGGATAGATAAAGAGGGAGAGGGCTGTTACACCCTCCCCCATGTTCGACTAGCAATCAAACAGAGGACGACTAGGAGACGCACTCATTCCCACAGTATAGCCGGCAGCAACCTGACTCAAGCTGCAATCGCTCGCTACGATGCACGAGTCTTACCGGCTGATACACCTGGCCGCATCCAATATACTAAGCCCCCTGACCCATCCCTAAGGAAGCGAGGCAAAACTTACCTGAGGTCGTACTTTCGAGCATGCCACGTGAACGTGCTCGTGCTCGTAAACGTGCACGTGCCCGAACATCTTGATGTTTTTGTTCCGGGTACGTTTACGTTCAGGTGCACGAGCACGTTCACGTGGTAGAGTGTCAGGTTTTGCCTCGCTTCCCCCAGAGCTACTCCCTCGCATACTGGTAGGTATCTTCCCACGGATTTTCCCTCTGTACCGGGGCTACTATTTCCCTCTGTACCGGGGCTACTATTTTCGGAGTTAGCACACAACTTCCATCGCTCTTCACCGATAATTACGCTTATGGCAAAGGCGATGAAATATCACCCTCACGGGAGAGTACTGTTCTGCACGTTTAGTCT
>JBILEW010000143.1:0-7002 GCA_044351885.1 Bdellovibrionota bacterium | reverse complement strand
GAGCGCTTCGAGCAGAGCGCCGGTCTTGAGAAGAGCACAGCAGCGCTGCGTACCGAGGGCGTATGGGTTCGCATCCTCTGCTAAAGCTTTTTCGTTTCGGTGAACGATAAGATTAAGGCCAACCTCCCTGGCCATACGGTCACGGAACTCGTACATCTCGGGAAATTTGTACGACGTATCGATATGTAGCGCGGTAAAAGGGATCTTCCCCGGGTAGAAAGCCTTTTGAGCTAACCTGAGAAGCACTGAGGAATCCTTTCCTACAGAATACATCAGCACCGGACGCTCAAACTGAGCGGCCACTTCTCTCATGATGAAGATGCTCTCTGCCTCTAATTGTTCCAAGTGAGATGGTACGTGCACCAGACTGACGCTAGCACGATTTTTCGAACGCGCCCAGAGTCCAAGTGCGGGTTTTAGTGATGGTTTTATTGGGTTTATGCTGCTAATCGATGGGGCAGGAGCGAGCGGGCGATGCGCACGACACTTGAAGTGCAGCTCGAGCAAGAGGATGCCCAGAGAAAGCTCTTTTCCTTTGAAAGGGGATCCCGCATCATGCAGCCATGAAAGTAGCAATAGTTTCGGGCAGCCATCGGGAAAATTCGGAGTCGGAGCGAGTTTCTCTCTTTCTCCAGCAGCGGCTATCGGCGTTGAGCGCGCACGGTAGTATCGTGTCTTTAGCCGGGAATCCGTTGCCTCTGTGGGATGAGTCGGTATGGGCCGGCGACGAGAGGTGGAAAGAGCTGTGGGGGCCGATCTCGAGCACCTTGCGCGAGTCGGATGCGCTAGTCGTAGTGGCGCCGGAGTGGGCAGGGATGGTCCCGCCCGCACTCAAAAACTTCTTCCTCCTGTGCTCGACTCGTGAGGTTGGACACAAGCCGGCCCTGATAGTTTCCGTATCGGCGGGCGTCGGCGGCAGCTATCCAGTGGCAGAGCTGCGGGTGTCTTCGTACAAGAACAACCGCCTCGTCTACATACCCGAGCACGTTATTGTGCGAAATGTAGGAGAGTGCCTGCGCGAGACAGAGCCATCGAGCGAGCGCGATCGTGAGATCCGCAATCGTCTGGACCACGGCCTGGGAATACTAATTGAGTATGCTAAGGCTCTCGCTCAGGTTAGAGCGAGTGGTGTGGTAGATTACAAGGAATTCCCCTTCGGTATGTGAGCATAGCCAAGTATGCTTACGATCAAGGCTCTCTTTCTTCCAATTGCCGAGCTGCTCAGAGATGTGTGCACCGGGGTCCTGCTGTTGGCGGGCTTCAATGTGTGCTTTGCAATCGCTACGTATATCGCTTACGAGCTAACTGGCAATGCCATTCTCGGTCAGGAATGGTTCATGCGCATCATGCAGGTGCGCGACCTAGGGCTCTCTGATTTCGCCCGCGCGTGTGCTGAAGTTTTCAACTGGTGCGCGCTTGCCGTGATGATCGTGTTCTTTTCGTTTTCGTTAGGCGAGCGTGCGTTCGCTCGCGTGGAGAGCGTCCGACAGCGGCCGGTCTAGTTCACCCGTATATCTGTGAGCAGTGTCATACCTGTGCACGCATAAGTCGTGTCACTGTACGCTCGTCGAGGAGAGCGCTTTTCTTTCTCGACGCTATCGTAATCGTCCTCGAGCCTCGCCGCTTCAACGGTAGCGCTCGTTGTCGTTCTTTCTTTTGGAATTTACCGATGTATCCCACTGCCGCTGTCCGAATATTCCGTGCGTGTATCCTATGGAAGCGAGTCAAAGAACCTCCCTGCTACGAGAGCTGCTCTCGGGTCGCTCCCGCTATAGGCAGGTTTCGCCTCGCTTCTCTCGTGTTCTGCGTCGTAGAGGTTCTGGTGAGTAGTCTCTTCCTGGATCTCCATCAGGCGGCTGCGCAGTCTGCCTTTGCGCCCGGCGTGAACTTCGTTGAGGATGTACTGTACGACGGGCTGCCTGTGACCGCCGGTATAGCGTTCGGACCAGGAGAGCGCGTGTTCCTCGCCATCAAGGAGGGCTCGATACGGGTCGCAGTAGCCGGCAAGCTGCTCCCAGAGCCATTTGTCGACATCTCCGAGATCGTCAACAAGTCCACCGACCGAGGACTTCTCGCGGTAGCAGTTCACCCTGATTTCCCGGTCAAGCCGTTCATCTACGCTGCATACGTGTACGATCCCCCTGGTTCGAACAAAGATCTGCGAGAGCCTCGTGTCGCAAGGGTTGTGCGCTTCACCGCTGACGCCGCACGGGATTACAATGTTGCACTCCCGGGCAGCATGGAGGTGATTCTGGGCAAGAACAGCACGGCTGAAAACATGGCCCCTTTAGTGCCTGAGGGAGCGCCCAATGATCCAGAGGCAGCCTCGTGTATGACAGGGCTTACGATGGCGGGAGAGCCGATTGAGGACTGTATCCCAGTAGACGGACTTTCCCACTCGGTCTGCGAGCTCCAATTCGGCTCCGATGGGTCCCTGTACGCCTCGTTTGGAGATGGAGCGAGCTACGACGGCCCGAGCCGAGTCGGATTGAGGGTGCAAAATCGAAATTCGATGTCTGGGCGCGTCGTTCGTGTCGATGCAGACACCGGTCTCGGACTTCCCGACAATCCGTTTTACGACCCGTCCAAACCAACCTCCAACGCATCACGACTGTGGTCGCATGGACTCCGCAATCCGTTTCGAATGACCCTCGATCCAAGGACGGGTCAGGCATATATCGGTGACGTAGGAACGTCGTATTTCGAGGAGGTCAATGTCGGCAAAGGTGGTAATTTTGGTTGGCCCTGCTACGAAGGTGGTTTGATAGAGCGCGCTATGCAGGAGGGTGGTGATACCACTAGCCTCCAACAGGTCGGATATCGAAAGGATCCGCGAACGCAGCCGTTTTGCCAGCGGATGTACGATCAAGGACAGAGCGTGGTAGTGCCGCCAATCTTCACCTATCGACACAAGTACGACGAGAACAAGAAGGACTTAGGCGCCTCGATTACTGGCGTCGCGTTTTATTCGGGCACAACGTATCCTGCCCAGTATCAGGGTGCGCTGTTCATCGGAGATTACGCGCAGCGTTGGATCCGGTATGTCACTTTTGACAATCAGAGAAAGCCAAGTGTGCACGACTTCGCCACTGAGCTCGGCTCCATGTTGGGGGTGGTGCAGCTCTTACCGGGCCCTGATACGAATATTTACGCCGTGTATCTCGATCTCAAGACTAAGACGAGTCAGATACGACGGTTCAGAGCTGGAACTGGCAACAACGCCCCTCCGGTGGTGATCGCAGCCGCGTCTCCACGCGCCGGTGACGTGCCGCTCGTAGTGTCGTTCAGAAGCGATGGTACGTACGATCCCGATGGCAAGCCACTTTCGTACAGGTGGGATTTCGGAGATGGGACTTCGTCGACAGAGCACAATCCACAGCATGTATATACTCAGGCGGGAACCTTCAATGCTCGGCTCACCGTGTCGGAGGTTGAAGATCCGTCCAACAGCACGGCAGCGAATGTGACGATACGAACGGGTGTAACTCCACCGAAGATCGTAATCGAGTCGCCTGCATCCGATACACAGTATGCGGTCGGCGACGTCATTAATCTGTCAGGTCGCGCTGAAGGAGCAGGGAACATATCGCTTTCATGGTCCATCCTTCAGCGGCATAATCAACACGAGCACTTAGTCACAGAGATTGCGGGTTCGTCGGGTGCCTTTCAGACAGAGGAGCACGGAGATGCGACCGCATACGATGTGTGTCTCTTGGCGCGGGACGAGGCGGATGTCACAGACCAAAAGTGCGTGCTCGTGACACCCAAAACGGTCGACTACACCTTCGCCAGCTCCCCTGTTGGAGCGACTATTACGTACGTGGACGAGGGGCGTGACGTCCTGGCCCCATACCTCGCCAACCCAGTAGTGAACTCTCATCAGACTATCGTGGCGGCCGCAGAGCATGTAGGTCGCTCGTTCGAACGGTGGAGCGATGGGGTCACTACTCGTGAGCGATTGTTCGTCGTAGGAAACGAGCCGCAGGTGTTCACGGCTGTATACGGAAACCAGCCGCCGCTCGTATCACTTAAGCAGCCGCGCGTCGGAAGGCGGCTGCCGGCCAAGGTCAGATTCGATGCGCGCGCATCGAGTGACCCGGAGGGTGAGTCACTCGAATTCTCTTGGCGATTCAGCGACGGAACTAGAGCGCGTGGACCGATCGTCTCCAAGACGTTCATGAGGCGCGGCAGGTACAGAGTTACTCTAACGGTCGTCGACCAAGGGGGGATGAAATCACAAAAGCGCTTCTATGTGAACGTGGGAGTGCCCCAGGTGACACGACGTACCGGCAAGCCGCGCTTGCAGCTCACCGGGGTTCATCCGGCAGGGTGTGGAACGGTCGAGTCACCGTGTCCCGTGTTCGTTGGTAGGCAATCTCTCCCGATCAGAGGATCTAATCTTCCGCGCACGGGAGATGGTCGGAGGGTCTTCGTCATAGTAGAAACTTTAGAAGGTGGGGATTGGTTCAGGATCTCCAGACGAGCATTGCCGGCTTCAGGCAGGACCCAAGTCTCGGTCTCAACGATCTCTTCCGGCATGTCCGCCCGGCTCTCTCTCGTGGTGGAGGAAGGGGGACGAAGTGTGTCGCGCTCCGCGTATCTGCATGTTCGAGGCGAAGAGTAGTCACGCTGCGAAAGATGTCGTGCGCCGATCATGATGCGATTCCAGATCGCCTCGTCGCTTGATTCAGATCAGCGCATTTTAGTTGCAACACTCTAACCTCTCAGCGCTACACCGGTGCCCTTGGGTCACGGCATATACGCTCCCGATGCCAGGGGATGAAAGGAGAGACGCACTCGGAGTGAATTGATTGAATAAGGGGAGCTTAGGAGGATAGGTATGAGGATAACGTGGAGAGTGATGTCGACGCTCACCGTCATGGCGAGTGTGTGGTTCGTGCAGCAGGCACAAGCAGAGATTCTAGTGCGTTCAGGACAGGGAGAGACGGCGGCGAAGCTACGGCCAACGGTTAATTTATTTCGATCGGATTTGGGCGGAGGGGCGATCATCGGGGCCAACGGGTCGTTTCAGGGCATTCGACGCGAGATAAGCTGGGATGGGGTGGGGGCCTTCAATGCTCCGCCAAACGAACTGCCGGCTGACTTCTTCAATGTAAACAGCCCTCGAGGAGTTGTCCTTTCTTCGCCGGGAGCTGGCTTCCAAGTGAGCTCCAAGACCTCGGATAACACTGGTCTCGCTGCGAATTTCGGACACATAAATCCTGCCTACACGAGCACATTCTTGCCGTTCAGCGGCGAACGTCTCTTCACGGCGCTCGATAGTAACGTTGTGGATGTGGACTTTTTCGTGCCGGGCACTACCAAACCGGCGTACGTGAAAGGCTTCGGCGCGGTCTTCTCTGACGTCGATGTTACGGGCTCAACGCTCGTAGAGTTCTTCGATCCGACGGGAGCATCGCTCGGGGCATTTATAGTGCCTGCGGGGGTCTCACTTCCTGGGCAGACTACACCGACCTTTTCATTCCTGGGAGTTTCGTCCTCGGATCTCAAGATCGGCCGCGTTCGAATAACCGGTGGATCGGCAGCGCTTGCAGCGACGGTCACCGATGATCCGCCTAACCGTGATCTGGTCGCAATGGATGATTTCATCTACGCCGAACCTCAAGAGGTAGGCGCTTTGACGCCGATTACGGTGTTGAATCCGAATGGAGGTGAGAAGATCAAGTTGAACGAGAATGTGACGATTCGTTGGACCACTGGCGACTCAGCGGATACGGTGAAGATCGAACTGAGCAGGAACAACGGCGGAACGTGGGAGGTCCTGACGGACTCGACTGCAGACGACGGCCAACAGGCGATCACGATCCTTGGTCCTTCGACCGCAGAAGCGCTCATTCGCATCACGTCGAATTCGAACGCGACCGCAACCGACAGGAGTAACGCTGTCTTTACCATCGGAACGCCGCAGGTCAACGGCACACCGACACCAGGGCCGACGCCGACGCGAACCCCGGGGATCTTTTCGAGGGCCGACCTCACGGTGCGCCTCAACAAGGTCTCGCTCGTACAGACGCGTGGGAAGTCCCAAGTGGTAGGAAGCATGGTGGTGACGAATCTCGGCACACAAGCTGCGCGCTCGTTCCTCGTCGATCTCTTCGGAACGACCAAGCCGACCGTGAGTTCCGGTGCTTGGCTGCTTTTGAGGACTGGATCACCGGCGTTGCCGGCAGGTGGCAGCAGGACGATCTCCTTCAGGTCGAACGTTCCGCGCGAACTTCGTAAACTGAATCTGATTGCCGAGGCTGATACCAAGTGCGATGTACCGGAGACCAACGAAAACAACAACACGGCCACCGCACAGGTAACACGCAACCAAAATCGACGTGGTCTGAGGAAGAAGTAGTACCTGGAGATCGAGGCACAAAGGGCGCCTCTCTTCGGAGAAGCCTCTTTGCGCCTTTCAAGAGGGGTAAGTGCAGCAGGATCTAGTAGATTCGCTACCTTACCCCTCCCTTAGTGCCTGATAACGTTACTTATCGGTCATGGTAGGGCGATAACTGGGGACGGCATTCCCGCCCCCAGTTCCGCCACTAGTAGTTAATCTGCACCTGCAGCGCTAGGCGTGAGCCGTCGGTGAGATTGTCGTACGGAAAGACATTGCTGTTGGTTCGATCGAGCGTGTAGGTGTACATCGCCGTGAACTCAACCTCCTTCCAGGGGCTCCACTCAACGCCGAAGTCCCACTCGTTGATGAGAACCGCCGGTGCGTTACGTCCGAACTTGCGTGCGCCATCGAAGTATTGCCAGCGTACGAAGGGAAAGATCGTTCCCATGGAGTTGTCGATCTTAGCGTTCGCTTGGATGTAGCCTCCCTGCATGTACTCGTCATCGATCGTCGTGTAGTCGTCGCTCAGCGTTGGGCTTCGACCGATGTTCCACTCCGCTTCGAAGCCGATCGGTTGCGGGTAAACCACAGTCGAAAAGCCGATGCGCTGATCCGTCACGCCTTCAGAGTCGAAGGTCGGTACGGTTTCTTCATCT
>JBILEW010000016.1:0-58076 GCA_044351885.1 Bdellovibrionota bacterium | reverse complement strand
GTATCGCAGAGGATACATCTGCGGTTTTTCTCCGCCGCGAAAATCAAATATCAATCAAACCTCCCCTTTCTCGCGACGGGTAGGTTTTGCCTCGCTTCCCTAGGCAACTTTCACTATAGCGTTGCCGATATGCATCTCCATGAAACCCGCATACATTCTTCTAGTCAGCTGTGTCATCCTCGGCGTAGGACGGGACGCTCAGGCGATACAGCGGAAGGCGACCCCGTCGCCTACATCGGCGCCTGTGCTGACCACCTTGCGTGCCGAGCAACCCCAGGTGCTGCTGAGTGGCAAGTCGGGCGGACTAGAAACTCGGTTGATCTCGGTGCGGATTAAAAACGTCGGTTCGAGCGATGCTGAACAGATCCAGGTTTGCCTCGAGCTGGCCGGAGGGCTCGCAGTACCACTCAGAGGCCCCAAAAATCTGCGGGCGCACGGCAGCGGCCTTTACACGAGCAGCTCCAGATTTCCCGGGCTCCTGTACCGCGTTCCACAGGTCACAGCGACCTGTCAGACGTGTAGAAACTAAGCCAGGGGAGGGGTGCAAAACCACGGTATTACCCGCATGGTAATTGAGAAGAGGACCAAACTTGGCTAGCATGCTCTAACATGTCGTCGCACTCTACCTTTGCGTTTGTTCGCATCTACGTTCTGGGATTTTTGGCAGCCCTCGTCATACGGGTCCTGTACGCGACGATCCGCTGGGAGCGGATAAATTTAGCTCCTGAGGACAGCGGGCTGCTGGCCCCTGAGCCGCAGATCTTCGCGTTTTGGCATGGTCGGATGTTGATGTTGCCGCGACACTACATGCGACACCGTGGAAGTCGCCGCACGGCTCGTCCCTACATGCTCATCAGTCGTCATGGCGATGGTCGTTTGATCGCTTTTGCCATCCGGCTACTGGGTATACACTCGGTGGCTGGCTCTTCGACGCGCGGAGCGGTAACTGCGGTTCTCGACCTGATCCGGAAGGCTGACGCCGGATCGGATATCGGGGTCACTCCCGATGGGCCCAAGGGGCCACGGGCCGTGTGCAAGAAGGGGATCGCAATCTTGGCCCAGAAAACGGGGTTGCCCGTATATCCGCTTACGTACTCGACGAAGAACTGCTGGCAGCTACGCTCCTGGGATGGGATGATCATTCCGAAGCCGTTTTCACGCGGCGTGGCGATCCGTGGAGAGCCGATCATGGTAGGACGCGACGATGACCTCGAGGTCTCGAGTAGAACGATTCAGGATGCACTGAATGAGATTACCCTCCGAGCAGATAGGCACTGGGATGCTCTTTAGAGGATACAGCGCGCTCTCTACCCTCTGTTCGCCGATCGCTGCAGGCGGGTTGCTGTTCTCTGCGCGTGGGAGACGGCGGTACGGGGAGCGTTTCGGAGGTTGGGAAGATGTTGGGAATGTGCCGTGGTGGTTCCATGGTGCATCGGTGGGCGAGGTACAGGGGCTACTCCCGATTCTGGCGCGAATCAAAACTCAGCATCCACACGACAAGGTGCTGTTGACGGCGACCTCTCCGACCGGCTTGGAGCGCGGCGCGCAGCATGCGGATTGTCTGCGTCTTCTGCCTCTCGATGTAGAGTGGTGTGTAAAGCGGGCGCTCAGTCGCGTTACGCCGCAACGGCTCGTGATAAGCGAGACCGAGCTGTGGCCAGTGCTCCTGCATGCTGTGGCTCGTCGTGGTATCCCAGCACACGTCGTCAACGCTAGGATCTCTGATTATACCGTTCGCTGGTACGAACGTATCTCTTCGATGATACAACCGATCATGCGGCAGTTTCGCTCCATCTGCGTGCCGTACGAGTCGCAGCGGGCTCGTTACCTCGCGCTCGGAGCACGTTCCGACGCGGTTGTAGTGACGGGCCACTCCAAGTACGACGCTGAGCCTAGGATCGGCTCGGATGAGGTGCGGGATCGGGTGAGAAGCGAATTCTTTCCCCGCGCTTCGATAGATGTTCCGATCGTGGTGCTCGGAAGCATTCGCCCCGGCGAGGAGCAGTGGTGGTTTGAGTCCTTCTCCGAGATACGGCGCCGCGGACTACCGCTCAAGCTGGTAGTTGCGCCACGACACGCCGAAAAGTTCGATTTTTTCGGCGAGCGAATCGCCGCGTTGGGTCTTTCGTCGATGCGCTGGAGTGAAGGTGAGCAGCGCTCGGAAGTGGATGCTGACATCCTCTTGCTCGATACGATGGGAAAGCTCGATGAGGCGTATTCAATTGCAGCCCTTGCTTTTATAGGCGCCACGCTCGTAGATGTCGGCGGGCACAACCCCATGGAGCCGGCTATGTACGGAGCCCCCGTAGTAGTTGGTCCACACATCTCCGTGATTCGGGATATAATCGAAGATATGAGAGGCGTGTCGGGAGTCGTCGAGGTCCGCGAGCGTAACGGCGTCGCCGAGGTAATGGAGCGTGTTGCCCAACGCGATTCTGCTCTGCAAGGTGTTGGGGCCGCTGGCTACGGTGTGTGGCAGCGACACCGTGGGGCATCGGAGAGAATTTTGTCTGTGCTCGAAGGTCATGATTAGAGTGGTGTCGTTTCTGCAACGTGTAATGCTTCGCCCCCTCGCAGCGCTGTTCGCAGTGGTTACGCGAGTTCGTGGCTGGTTGTACGATGCCAAGGTAGTTCGGACCTACGAGAGCCGCCTTCCGGTCGTGAGTATCGGTAACGTGACCGCGGGTGGAAATGGAAAGACGCCACTGTGTATGTATGTAGCGGAAGAGCTGCTTGCTCGTGGTTTGAAGCCCGTCATCTTGTCGCGTGGATATGGCGGGCGTTTGCGTGGTCCACGGCGAGTTCAGCCAGGGGATAGTCCGCGACTCGTAGGAGATGAGCCTGTTTTGATGGCACGCAGTGGTGCAGTCCCTGTGTACATCGCGCGCTCGCGAGTTGCTGGGGCTCGACTGATTGAGCGCGAGGGCACGGGCAACGTGATTGTGCTCGACGACGGCTTTCAGCACCGAGCTTTGGCCCGCGAGGTCGACATCGTCTCGGTTTTTGCAGGAACGCGCGAAGCTGTGGATCTCTTTGTAGCTGGTGAGCTTCTTCCGTTGGGCCGATTTCGAGAGAATCGGCAGCGAGCTTTGCGCAGGGCTTCGATAGTTGTTGTTGCGGAACGTCGGGTCGTGTCAGGTCCCGAGGCGCTCTCCCCCTTGGATACTCGGCTTCTGGCTGTGATGCCGTCAGGGATCTCGGTCTTTCGGTCGTACCTCGAGGCACGCGGGGTGGTATGGCTCGTCAGCGGTGAGGCTGTGCCACCCTCGACGGTAGTTGCGTTTGCTGGCATAGCCAACCCGGGTAGTTTTTTCGATTCCTTACGAGAGCTGGGCTTCTCCGTTGATGCCCAGTACGATTTCGCAGACCACCACTCCTTCACGGAGCGCGATCTCCTGGAGTTGATAGAGCGACATCCCGGCTTGCCTTTGGTGTGTACGGCTAAGGATGCGGTAAAAATTCGAACGATGTCTCCGGAGATTCGGGATCGCTGTGCAGCGCTCGACATAAAGTTGAAGGTGACGCCTGCAGATGCCTTCGCGGTGCAGATCGTGAGGCGCATCAGGACTAAACTGGGCCTGTAAGGTTCCTGATATTATGGCTCGAACGGCTCAGTGACGAATGCTAAGCTGCTTTGGTCACTAAGGACGCACTGCAAGCCCCCTGCACTTTCTCGCTACGGGCAGGCCTTGCCTCGCTTCCCAGAGACGACGGCAAGGAAGCCTTCGTCTTTAGGATAGGCGGGTTTGCCGCGCTTTCTCAAGGTTGCCGGTTGTAGCGCCGACTATCTTGCTTGATTCTGGGCTAGGGGAGGATTACCCATCATGAAACGTCTGATATCACTACTGTTAGTTCTGGTCGTACTTCTCGGCGGTGCGTACGGGGGGCTCTGGTACTACGGCTGCATGCGACTCGAGGCGAAGCTGTCAAAGACGGAGTTTAATGTGGCATTCGGCCCAGACAAAGCCGTCACGATGGCGATGAAGATGGAGCGGGGCCCCTTGCGCTATACAGGCTGGCAGCGAGGGAGAGTGGGAGTTGAGTTCGATGTTAAGAGCATCGCCTCTATAAGCTTGGTGAAGGTCCCTCAACAAGCTCAACCACAGGTGTCTACCTGCGCGTTCTCGGCCGGTGAAAAGCCCATGGTGGCCCGCGTAACTGTGCCGTTGTGGGGAAAATCGCTCGCCCTTGAGGTTGATCCATTGAACGAAGCGCGCTGGGAGATGAAGGTCAACGATCAGAGCTTCGCGATGCTTCAATCGCACGAGACCTATCGAGTAAATTTCGTGTTTCGTGGGCCGCAGCTCGCCCTGGCGCGTGAGAAGCAGGTCGATGCCATGATCGCCGATCCAAAGCGAATCGTAGAAGATCTCGCTGGAGTGGGTATTGAGTTCAAGGGTAAGACCCTCAATGCGCTGGATAAGGCGGTGGTCATGGAGGGCGCAGTCAATGGCGGTGGCTTGTGGTGGGGCATTGGGGCCGATGGCATGTTGACCGTTCGCTCTGACATCGATATGGAGGCCAACTACGGGCCCGGTTTTGCCTCTTGGATGGGAATGATGCCTGCGGGGTCTGCATCGCTTGATCCTTCTGCGCAGGAGATCTTGCAATCGTTTCAGAAGATCCAACAGCTACTCATGGCTCAATCTTCTTTTGTTACAAAAGGCGCTGTTCAGCTAACTCTTCCTGCTAACCGCGTGGGCCTTCGGGAGAAGGCCGCAGAGGTCGATTCTGGATTCCCCGTCCCGCCGTTCGAAGTAAAATTTGAAGAATTCAAGTTCAGACTGCCATTCATCTTGAGTGGTATGACCTCCGTCGATGGTACGATCGGATTCATGGTGAAGGAGGCCAAACCGATCGCGCTGGATATTACACAGGAGACGGAGGCTGTCGACCTGCAGAAAGCAGCTGATAGTATCATAAAGGTAGTCCTTGAATCTCCACAGTTTAAGGGCCGCACTATCGATACGAGCCGTGTCGCGCCGAGCTCGCTGGTAAGCTTTAAGGAGCTTGAGTCTGACCAGGGAAGCTTTGTACTGCTTCGATCCTCGATTGAGGCGCTCTCTCGAGCTTATTTCGGTCAGAAGGGGCGGTTCGCCTTGAACGTCAACGTAAAGACGAGTTCGGGCAATGCGAATGTGTTCGAGCTCATGGGAGCTGTAGCCACGTGGGCCACCTCTCTCAAGCTAGGGAATGGATTCGGCTGGGAGTTGAAGGGAAGTGCCGATGGAGCGAAGTCCTGGAAGACCGATGTGGCGATTTACGAGCTGTCGAAACTGCTGCGAGAGTTTAGGGCGCCGCTCATGCTCTTTGGAGCTCGGAGTGGGCTCGCAACGTTCTTCCAGTCCAATGACTCGTCGGAGTCGGTTCAAGGCGAAGCCTTACAAAAACAGAAGCAGTTCCTGACCTTCCTTTTTTCCGACGAGCTGTTCGAGGATCTTCTAGCAGCTCTGGGGCGTGTGCTGCGGGTAGTCGATCAGACTCCCGATTCAACAAGTGACCTTAACTTTCTCCTGGAAGGAAGTGGATCGGACCTGCAAATCAACGGGAAGAGTGCACAAGAGCTTCAGCAAGCTATCTCAAGTGTCGCCATGCAAGAGGTGCAGGCGCTAGAAGCTAAGTTCAAGCCCCAGCTGGCTGTTCTGCAAGCAGCTCAGCAGGTCGAGGCAGAGCCAGAGAGCGAGCAGGAGGAGAATACGGATGATGTGCAGTGGCAAGAAGCTCCCACGGAGGAGGGGGATGCCTCTGGCGAGGTTATTCAGTAATCGGTGCTACGTTATAAAGTGAGACTACTGTTAGGTTTCGCCTCCTTTCCCTGAGGGGTGTCCTTGTTGCGCAATCTTGGTACGATGCCTGCGTATCCTCATTACGCAGGCATGTAGCGTTGTTCGTACACCATGAAGGGCACCCCAGAACCAACTCGCCTCGATCTATTGCGCAGACAGTCGGCTAACTTGCCCGAGTTGCCGGGCGTGTACCTCATGCGCGACGAGAACCAGGAGGTCATCTACGTCGGAAAAGCCAAGGATCTCAAGGCTCGGGTGCGTACGTACTTCATGGGGGGAGACGGACGCTACCAGATCGATTACCTGCTGCAAAAGGTCGCTGCGTTCGAGACGATAGTCACCCAGACCGAGGAGCAGGCGTTCCTGTTGGAACGTGATCTGATTACCAAGTACAAACCGCGCTACAACATTAGACTGAAAGACGACAAGGCGTACCTCTCCATTAGGGTCGATGAGCGTGCCGAGTGGCCGCGACTGGAGCTGGTCCGCCGAACCCAGGATGACGGGGCGAGTTACTATGGCCCGTACGCCTTTAGTGGCGAGCTGCGCAATATCTTGGAGGTGATCAGGAAGGTCATCCCCTTGCGTTCCTGTACGGATGCAGTGCTCTATAACCGTCAGCGGCCCTGCCTCGAGTATCAGATTAAGAGGTGCTGTGCTCCCTGCTGCTTGCCAGTGGATCGTGAGGAGTATCTTGCGTTGGTCAAGCAGGCAACCTCGATTCTAGAGGGTAAGACCTCCTCAACAGAGAAGCACCTCAATGGGAAGATGGAAGAGGCGGCGGAGTCGTTACGCTTCGAAGAGGCGGCCGCGTGGCGTGATCGCCTGGAGATCTTGCAACGATTTCAGGCGGGCCACAGTTTGATCTCGTTCCGCGGAGAGAACCGTGATGTGTTCGGGCTGGCGCGTGAGGGCACTCACGCTAGTCTGTGTGTTTTGTTGGTGCGGTCTGGAAGGATTCAAGAGACCAAAACCTTCTCGCTTCTGGAGGTGCGCGTCGCCGACGAGGAGGTGTTGGAGGCTGCGATTCAACAGTTCTACGATGGTGGCCGCGAAATCCCGAAGGAGATCCTCATTCCACGTGAGGTCGACAACATTTCGATGATCGAAGCGAGTCTGCGTGCGGCGCGAGGTGCGAGCGTGTCTGTGCTTGCTCCGCAGCGCGGCTCAAAGGCTCGCCTCATCGCTATGGCGGAGATGAATGCGAGGCAGGCTTTCATCAACTCCTTGACCTTCGAATCAGAGTGGACGCAGGTAGCGCAGGGGCTTGCGGACCTGGTCGGTTTGAAGCAGGTGCCTCGACGTGTCGAGTGTGTGGATATCTCTAACTTTCAAGGTTCGGATATTGTGGGAGCGATCGTAGTCTTCTTCGATGGTGTGGCTGACAAGTCCTCCTATCGTCGCTACACGATCTCTGAGCAGGGGAAGCCTAACGACTTTGCTTCGATGTACGAGGTAGTCTCGCGTCGCCTCAAGCGTGGGATGCAAGAGGGGAATCTGCCTGACCTCTTGGTGGTCGACGGCGGTCCCGGTCAGCTCTCTATGGCCCTGCAAGCGCGAGATGAGCTTAGGCTCTCCGTTGATATAGTGGGACTCGCAAAGATGCGCACTGAGAGCGAAGCGCACAGTACCGAGGTCAAGCGCAAGCCCGAGCGATTGTATCTCGAAGGCCGCGAGGACTCGATCGGCTTGGAAGAGGGAGCTTCCGTCACGAGATTTCTATCGAAGATTCGGGACGAGGTGCACCGTTTCGTTATTACGTTTCACCGAGAGAAGCGCTCCAAGCGGGTGTTCCGCTCCAAGCTCGATGAGATATCGGGGGTGAGTACGGAACACAAGGTGCGTCTCCTGAAGCATTTCAAGACGCTCGAAGCGATGGCCCAGGCGTCGGTCGAGGAGTTGGCCAAAGTAGGTCGTATGCCCGGAGCGCTTGCGCGCAAAGTGCATGCGGTGCTGAATCAAGACGGATAAGTCCGACTGTGTTAGTATTCGCCTCATGAGTGAAAGATATCAAGACCCTATGTTGAGAAGGCTACTGCTCCTATTGGTGGTCGCTCTGTTTTCAAGTGGCTGCGTCGTGGGGGTGTACCAGCCGTGCGTCAAGAGATCGCGTAGTGCGCTAATTGATTCCCTGCAGACGCACTACTGCAGCCAGGGTGAGTGGCCGGAGAGCTTCGATGAGCCCACCGTTTCACCGAACTGTTCGCAAGAGCAGAGGAGGGCGCTGGGAAGCGCGGGGCGAGTACAGATATTTCAGGCGGGGCTCGACGGAATGGTGCTGATGCAAGAGGGGGTCCAACCGGATAGGCATGTGGTGACGTTGCTGAGCAGACCAGTGTGCGACGATCCTCAGGAGCATGCAGAGGGAGGGAAGCGCGTTACATGGGTCTCGTTTGCGATACCGAGCGGGTTTACGAGAATAACCCCCGGGGAGCCAAACGACAGCGAGAAAGCCAACGCATCAAGTCGAAAAGATAAGCTGTTCGAACTACCGGGTAAGCATACAGTAGTATTCGCTAACCTGCGTGACGAGGAATTCTCGGTGTCACAATTGGAGCAGCTAAAGCTCAGTTACGAAACGAACTTCCCTCGAGTATTCAAAAACGTCGCATGGGTTCGGAGGGAACTAGAGCTCAACAAGGATCGTCCGCGCACGGTATTTGTTTTCACTGCAGACCGGCTCGAGACAAATACGAATACCGGTGAAGATCGGTGGGTGTTCGTAGCGCTTGCGATGCTCGCTGGACAGCAGCTTTTCGCGGTGGAGGCTGCAGCGCCTCTCTCTCAGCAAAAGACACTGGAGAAGTTAGTTCAACTGGTCACTGATACGGTGGAATTCGAGAGTCGTGAGCGTTAGGGAGATGAGATAATGGTACTAGCGGTCTGATGTTTGAACTTACCACGTGAAGGTGCTCACGCCCGCTCAGGATTAGTTTGCGAAAAAAGTATCCTAAGAAAGCTGTAGATCAGATGAAATCTTAACTGATCGATACACCTGACGGATAGCACATGATTGTAGCTTGTGCTCATATCGTTTCGGTGTGCTAAGGAGGGCAACATATGAAATCATCGCTTGTAAGTGCGGCAAGGGGAGCTGTTCTTGCGGCCGCTACGTTTTTCCCGCAGATGGGGCGAGGCCAGGAGGAAACGCCAAAGAACCCCGCAGTCGCTCCGGCAAGCGCCCCCGAATCCTCTCCAGGCCTAGCAGGTCAGGGGCTCGCTCTCAAGCTACCGGATGCGAAGAAACTTGCGGAGATCCCCCCTCGCATAGTCGAGCTTGCTGCCGCTAAGGGCATAGACCCGGCAGATATCAAACTAGAGTCGGGGATGTGGGTGGCGTGCAAGGGCGAGCTGTGTACACCGATAGACAAGGCGCTCCCGAGTGAGCTGTCCGCACAGCAGGAGAAGCTCGTTCTGCGAGGACTCCGTCAAGGTGACTCGCTCACCATCACGGGACACCCCATTCGAAGTCACAAGATCGAAGCGCCTGACTACGGGATTCCGGGGCTCGGCATGTTCCGTCGCCAATCGGATGGCACCATCTCTTTCGAAGCGTACAAGGATTTCAAGGGTACCGTCGAGTTCTCAGGTGTACAGCCGCGGCCGTCGGCGCCACAACCCTCAACGCAGCGAGTCGATACTCGAATCTCGGTACATAAGCCTTACAGCACTGAATACCTCAAAGAGATCTCTGGTTACCTCCAGGATCCACAGATGCGGGTGGTCCTTGTCGTGTCGGTGCCGAATCTCTGTGGACCGTGCAGAGTATTTAAAAGCGATGTGGCGACCGCCGCGAGTGAGTACGACAAAAGCGTAAAGCTCAAGATCTGTACGGTCGATTTCCCAACCTTCGAGCAAGCTCGTGCCGTGATGGGGCCCTTGGAGGGGGGGTTCCCTGCCGTTGTCGTATTTCCACCCAGCGATGGGCAGGCACAGGGTCTACAGAAGGCTCCTGATGGAGGTGCTGGCCCTAAGCTCCCGTTCATCCCCAACGCCGGCCGGCCGTACGAGCAGCGCTTTGGCAGAATGCAGTCTGGGCCGCTCAGAGAGTTCATCAACAACGCGGTAGGTACAGTTGGTCAGACCATCAAAGGGGTCGGAGGCGTGTTGATGGGGCGGTGAGACCGAGGGTGATGAGGCGCCGTTGTTGAGCTTAGAATATTCAGGGAGCAGCACGGGGGTGAATTTTGCTACTCTAGCGTAACTTTCTAGCCACCCAGGTATAGGTGATGTGTGCTGGCTCGCCGTTGTAGACGATATCGACCTTGCTGCTGCCGCGAAGGGTTCCGTCCTTCTCATCCAAAACCGCGCTGCTCGAAACTGTGGCGCCGCTGCCAGGGGTGAGTGTAAATGCAACCTGCATCTCGCCGCCCTGAAGCCGTTCGGTTCGTCCTTCAAAACTTACGATGTCGAGCTGGCTCTTCAACTTTTGGCCCGGGGCGTAAGGTGTTTCTGCGTACGAGTGTCCTCGGAGCTCGCCAGTATCGGAGGTTGAGAAGGTGAGGTAGCCTTGTGGCTTGAGGTTGCCGTAGCTCTCGAATTTGGCATCATCGGTTTCCCACAACCAGGCACCGCTAAGCATGGCGGTTGTCGATTCCGAGAGAGCAACGCTCGCACTTGGCGCTAACTCTGCTTGCTGTATAGCCTCGAGTTGCTCGCTCGTAGTCGAGGTGGCTATAAGCTTGTTGATGACCTCTTTCTTGCTCGCGCCGCCTTCTGTGAACCAATCAATGGAAGCGCCACGCGTCACAGTGGTACCTAATGACCTCTCGAATCCGAGGCCAGCTAGAACGTCCCCTGTGCGCTCGTTCCTCGTCACGTCCTTGAAATACAGTGCTGTGACAGCCACCTCTGGATCGGAAAGTGCCTTGACCTCGCCAGCTTGAGAAACTCCGTCGCGGTTCTCGTCGAACCAGAGCGCGAGTTGGGCGAGCTCCTGACCCGCAATTTTGCCGTCGTGGTCAGCGTCGAGGGTAGCAAGTGCCTCGTAGCCATTATCCCATGCGCCACCGCCGGGCTTACCTCCGAAGCTCCTGGAACCAAGGAGCTGCTCGGCTGAGGTGATAGTTCCCTTATGTTCAGGATCAAGTACTAAGAGTGGTCGTTCTTTGGAGGCCTTCCATACAACCCACTGCTTGGTGGGTTCTGAGAATAGCGGGAATCGGGTTATCCTGAGTTCTTGACTCTCAGCTGTCTGAGTTCCATCCCAGACGAGGGAGATCGGCGATATTCTCCATCCGAAGACGGCGGCTGAACACAGGACTCCTTCGACATATTGAACCGCGCGACACGCATGATCGAAGAGTACCCTTCCAAGCTCGCATGGCCCGTTGATATAATTTGCGGGAAACTGCCATTGATTACAGGTACCAAAGATCGAAGGGTCACGCCCAGGAATTTTCGGGTATACCTCGTTGCCAGAGTTTACGTTTCCGAGGCCTCCTTCATAAAAGGCGTCCCCGAGGAGGTACATCGCTATACAATTATCCACTGAGCTCTCGATCCCAGAGATGGGGATAGGCAGATTACTATAGTCGCTGCAGTAGTCGCGTGCAGTGCGAAACTTCTCCTCCAGGCAGCTCCTGTCAGAACCGGAAGTGAACGTTTCCATGGTCCCGATACTGCTCCTACCGTTGCCGCCCTGGCCCTCCAAATGAACATCTACTTGCCAGTACTGACACTCTGGGCTTTCCGGCGTTGGAGTGCGTGTAGCCGTACGGGTTGGCGTTGCTGTTCGAGTAGGCGTAGCCGTCCGGGTTGGTGTTGCTGTTCGAGTAGGCGTAGGTGTCCGCGTTGGTGTTGAAGTCGCTGTTGGCGTAGGCGTAGCCGTACGAGTCGGTGTTCGGGTGCGTGTGGATGTGGGTGTGGGCGTCGGTATAGTCTGCATGAACGGCCCACGTTGATAGTCTTCCGGGCTGCCAGCGGTTGGTTTAGCCTGTGCGAAATCCGAGACAAGGGCAAAGAGCCTGCGCAGACTAGAGCCTCTATGGCTGTCAGTCCGAGATCTCCTCTGCTTTGTTTCACGAACCAGTCTCCGTTTCTACTGCTTCTAGGCGGCCACTAACGCTGTGCAGGGCGGGAGCTTTAATGCCCCGTAGGGTAGCCCTTAGAGCGGATATCGGAAATAGGCAATGAGGGCTTGAGGGCATCTTCTAAGACTGTATGTCGCATCGACTCGTGGAAGGTGCGGCAGAGCCATAAGTCTCATAATAACAACGAGGTGAGGGAGGGGGCTTCCCAAAACGGAGGGCTCTTCAAGGAGTGTAAAGCTTCTAAAACCGACTATTTCGAACTTATTGTAAGCGAGTTGTTGTACCAGAGAGCGCTCGACGACGCGTATTTGCCAATAATGGCTGCTCAGCATGGCTGGGTTTCAAGCACCTTCTGGGGATGCGGAGCCTTTGCTGCGCGTGTGCACGCTAGCGCCGCGCCAAAGCTAGGATCCCACCAATTGAGTGGTGCGCTTCGAGAGGATGCCGTAAGTGTTTGTCAGCCAAGATAGTATAGTGATTGCGACGACCAATTCGCTCCTTCTTTATGTAACCCGCCTCCTCCAACTCAGTCACGATTCGAATAACAGCGCGCTCCGTTATCCCAACGGCCGTCGCAATGTCACGCATGCGAATTTCAGGATCGCGCGCCAGGCATATGATTACGTGGCTGTGGTTGCTCAGAAACGTCCAGCCTATTGAGTGCTGTTCCGCCCGACGGACGCTCGTATCGGCAGTATCCCGTTTGTGTTTAATCGCTTTCTTGCCCATCTGGGAACTCGTTCGTCAATCTGTCCTTTGTATTCGTATTGAAACAACCGGTGGTTAGCGCGATTTATTTACCTTAGCAGATAGTATTGGCATGACATATAGGCTATGGTATACATGCAATAAAGGTCAGGTAATGCATGTCATATAATGTTTCAGCCCTATCCACGAGCTTGCTCAACCCGCTGACACTGTCATTTTGTTTGGGGGCTATCGCCCGCATAGTGCGTAGCGAGCTCTCCGTTCCAAAGGACGTGTGCACCGGGATCTCGTTATTCCTACTTTTCGCCATCGGGCTGAAAGGGGGACATGAGCTATCGCAGGTGGCCTTTGTTACGATTATCGGCCCAGCGGCAGTTACCGTCCTACTCGGAATCATGACCCCACTGTGCGCCTACGCGCTGCTTCGTAAAGTTGGACGTCTGTCGGTTGCCGATAGTGCCGGTATAGCCGCGCACTACGGCTCGGTATCGGCGGTAACCTTCATCGCCGCGCAGGCGTTTGTAGGGGAGATGTTGGTGGCTCGGCCGGAGCTGCCACGTCTCGAGGGGTATCTTCCCACCCTGGTTGCTCTCATGGAAAGTCCTGGCATCCACGTTGCCCTCGCGCTGGGAGTCTTTCTCGGTAGTCGTTCCAGCGGTCGGTCAACAGCAAGTCTGATTCACGAAATAGTGACGGGGCGAACGATGGTTTTGTTGGTAGGGGGGCTCATGATCGGTTGTGTCATAGGTACCAAAAATTGGGAGACCATAGCACCGCTCTTCGACCCGAAAGGAGGGATGTTCAAGGGGCTTCTATGTATCTTTCTCTTGGAGATGGGGATCGCGGCTGCGTCACGCTTAGGTGAGATACGAGGAGTAGGGATATTCATGGTCGGCTTCGGCATCACCATTCCGGTGATTCACGCCCTATTGGCGATTCCCCTCGGACACTTGTCTGGACTCAGTGTCGGTGGCACCGCCATCCTGGCCACTATGGCAGCCAGTGCATCCTATATCGCGGCACCACCCGCAGTTCGAGCAATGCTTCCCGACGCGAACCCGGCGTATTACCTGACGTTGGCGTTGGCCATAACGTTCCCGTTCAACATCCTCGTTGGGATACCCCTGTATTTTCGTATCAGTGATTACTACTTCAATCTGTTTACGTGAGAGGAGCCATGACACACCCTGAGACATGTTCGATAACGATAGTTGCCAAGGCTTCCCTCGATACGATCCTGTCCGCGAGGCTACGGGATTGGGGGGCTCCAAAGTGCTCAGTTTTGCGCTCGCAGGAGCATACAGCTCGGACCAACGCAACAGGGGAGGCTTTCGATAGATTCAGTCGAATTGAAACCACAGTATCTCGCGAGGTCGCGAGAACGATATCCGAGCGGTTGTGTACGGAGTTTGGCGCAGACCATTCGGTCCTGTGTGTCGTCTCGGACGGTGATCCACAGACACTGTCTAGTGATGAGTTTAATTCAGTTCGGCGGGAGCGATCCTCCAGAGAGTTGGTTTGGGGCGATTATCTGATCACAATCTGATCGCGCCTCGTTCAAAAGAGGGGGCTGTATGAGTGTCAATATAGCGCTAGCCGCAGGAGGTGGAATCGGGCCCGACCGTCTTGTCGATCTTTGACGCTGGTCACGTACCCGTATCATTCGATCCGGTCGAGAATGAGCGAGAGGGTGCTGGGGATCGATTAGCCGAGCACATAGCAGTGGGCTCCACCGAACTTCTAGGGAATTGCGACGGGATACCTGCTTACTCGCTTGCACAGGGGCAGTAGCGAGCGTAGCATTCAGGCAACGACACTTGGTGGGGTAGCCCGGAGAGACTCGCCCATGGTTGAATTTTCACCAGATAAAAAGCCGTCACCTCTTCCCACGGATCGGGAACGTTCGGAAGCTCGATTGCCCTTGGATCCAAGGATAAGCGCTCTACGAAAGGTTCTGGACGACATACAGCTCGATGCTAGATATCTGGCGGGACTTCCCTATGGAAGGATCCGAAGGGGACACCCCGAGGGATCGATTGAGAATCACATCAAGGAAGTTGTCGAGAACGTTGATCTCCTTTTCGAGATTGCGAATTCAGAGCTCGCAGGCAACTTGCCTGAAATCTTACGGCTTGAGCTACTCATAGCTGTTCATGTGCATGACACCTTTAAGGGAGTAGCTAAAAAGGGAGCAAGGATTGACGACCCGGAGAGTCACGCTTCGTTGGCGCGCGCCTTTCTGGCTGAGTTTACAGATGATCCCAGACTACTTTCTTGCGTGCAGAATCACGACGTCCCGTACTCGATGTACAGGAATTCCGTTACGCATGGTGGCATTGATAGGGATCGACTCGATGGCCTTCTGAGGGATGTGGCAGACCTTCATCTCTTCACGCTCTTTCAAATTGCTGACAATTCAACGATCGGTAAGCTTCCGCAGCTCGGTGAAGGTTCGCCAACTAGCTGGTTCATTGAGCACATTCGAGACCACTTGCGTGTGGATTTTGCATATCAGGAAGTGTTGGCGCGAGTGGTCGAAACGAAGCGACGACTTCACTGAGAGTTTGGCGTATGATCTAGATCGAGCCCGCTGACATGCCGACAGTTTTGTCGATCTCTATGGGTTGCATACGTCGCACTCTGAAGGGGCGGCATAGCGCTTTCCGTCGCTACGGGGATATTCGACGTTCTTACTGCATACCACACACGAGTGCTTCTCTGCCCGAGCGCGCTGCGTAGGAGAGCCGCACCATTCGCAGGGAAGGCCAGGAATACTTTCGACAAGTCCAAAACCACCACTCCCGCATTGGGGACAAGGCGTGGCGAGCCGGTTCGCGAGTAGCTCGCAGCAAGCAACGATAGCTTGCATTCGGGTCGGATTCATATGGGCCCGCATGTCACTCATGGCGATCACTGCGCCCACTGGAGAGGAGCTGAGGCACGCGTGAAAAGCGCTCGTGGCTTCATCGGGGCTCGTGATACCCTTGTAGATCTTCGTCGCTGGCTGGAGGCCTTCGGGATACAACACCAGAGCGTGGGAACCGAATGATATTCTCCTCTGAAAGCGGGCCAACTCTTCCTCTGTGGTGAGCGACGCCGTGGCGTAGTTGGTGTCCCATGATATATACTGTTCGATAACCTCTGCGCCGCTCAATGCATCGTGGAGCATCAACATTTCGATGCCCTGAGCAACCATGCCAAGTCCGTCCATGCTCCCGAAGCTCCCCTCACTCGCCAGAACAAATCGCGACGGGGTGATCTCACGGGCGAGCTTCACCTTTCCCCGGAGAGCGTCAAGCATCGAGCCAGGACGCTCCACCTCTCCGGAGAACGTGCCCAAACGATCCGAATCGATAATGAGCTCCTCGATCTTTGTATCGAGAATTCTACCGAAAGGCTCGGAGGCGGCGACGCTTTTGCCGTGCTTCGTGGCGAATACGACGCTTGTGTTACGAACCAAGAGCTTTTCCATCACAGCCTGCTAAGCGCAGTGAGAAAAGCGTCTACGGCTTCGGGGGGCGTCGCCCAGGAGGTGACCAGCCGTATAGTCGAGTGCCGGTCTGGTAGTCGCTCCCAGGTATAAAAGCCGAAGCGCTCCTGGAGGCGCGAAATCGCATCATCGGGAAGGATTGCGAAGATCTGATTTGTGGCTACAGGACAGAGAAGTTGATATCCGGCAGCTTCAACGCCACGGGCAAGTCTCTGTGCTTGGAGTACGGCGTATCGAGAGAGCTCAATCATGAGATCGTTGCGCAAAAGTTCCCTAAACTGCAGACCGAGGAAGCGTCCCTTCGCGAGTAGGGCACCTCTCTGTTTGAGGTGAAATCGAAAGTCGTCTGCGCATCCATCCGTGCACACAACGATCGCTTCGCCGAAAAGGGCACCGCATTTAGTGGCACCGATGTAAAAGACGTCGGCTAACTCTCCGAGATCGCGCAGCGTGAGATCCGTGGCGTCACTAGCAAGAGATGCTGGCAGCCGCGCCCCATCGACGTAGAGCAGTAGGCCGGATGAACGACAAACTTCAGAGAGCTTCGCAACCTCATCTCGCGTGTACACCGTACCGAGTTCCGTAGCTTGAGAGATGAATACCATCTTGGGACGCAGCATGTGCTCGCTTGAATGGGACTCAATAACTTTGAGTACCTCCTCTGGTGCTATCTTTCCGTGGTGGTGAGGGATGTGGTGGATCTTGTGCCCCGTCGCTTCGATAGCCCCTGTCTCGTGGACGCAAATGTGCGCGGACGCGGCCGCAATAATAGATTCGTAAGGCTTGAGCAGGGCGGCGCATACCACCAGGTTGGCTTGGGTGCCACCTGATACTAAATGCACAGCGGCTCGCGGGTTGCCGGATCCTTCACGAATAAGCGTGATCGCCTCGGCAGTAAAGGTGTCGGCTCCATACCCGAGCTCCTGGCTTAAGTTGTTCTCCGAAAGTGCAGCCAGGATGGCGGGGTGCGCACCTTCCGAGTAGTCGTTGAAGAAGAGATGCTCGTATGACATAGACGCGGATAATAGAGACGCTGCTTGGGAGCGTCAAATCCCTCGGAGGCTAGCAAAACATAAACAACTCTTGTGGCATCGGAGAGCTGACATAAAGATCCTCGGCGTAGGCCGTAGGCGAAGGTGGGAGGTAGGCGTTGCGACAGACGCCGGCGACAAGCGTGAATCCTGTACGTGCGTTTTACATCCCGCGCCTATCGTGCTGCGGATTCCGCCCGTCGTGATGAGGGCAGGATGATAGACGCGCTTTGTATCCGGTATTGCCTCGCTGTGGCATGAAGGCAGGTGGACCCACGAAAAAATAGTTCGTTCTTTCGCTGAATTGGCAGCCAGCCCTAGGCCAGCTATTCCTGCTTAGCTTCAAATGCGTCACCTGAGAGCAGATCGTGCATAACAGGGTATGAACGCGACTCGAAAATACCATATCCTTCTCGCTGCCCTGGCAGCCACGGTGTTTTGTTCTGCTGCCGCCCTCGCGGAGCAGCTTCGATACATGGACGAGGCGGGCAATATCCGGTTCGTCAGCAGGATGAAGGAGGTCCCTCGGCAGTACCGGGAGCAGATAGTCCCACCTACGCCCACCCCCGTACTCAACCATCGGCAAAAGATGGAGCTTCTGCGACGGCGTCAGGAAGAGGAGGTGCGAAAGCGCAGAGAGGCACAGGCGCGACAGATGGAGGAGCAGCGGCGCCTTCAGCAGGCCGAGCAACAACGTTTGCAATACGAACGTCAGCGATACGAGAACTCGGGCTACAATCAGATACATCGAGGAGGGCGATAGCTCTCGAATCTCCCCGGGGGATGCTGCGTGCGCCTCGTTCAAACGAATCAAAAACTAGTCACACTCAGCCCTGCTGTGCATCACGTGGGCTTTGTGTAAGGACTCGATTCAGCTCTTCGAGCCCAAAAGGCTTCGCAAGAAATATCGGCGGCGATGTCAGGCGGGCGGCCTGCTCTCGGATACGAGGATCACCGCTGGTGAGGATCAGCTGAGCCCTTGGTGCGAGCACTCGCAGCCGCTCCATGAGATCAAGCCCGCGGCCTTTCGGCATAGAATCATCAACGATGATTGCGTCAAATGTGTTAATCCCTTCCTGAATCATAGCGACTAGCGCTTGGCCATCTGCTACTCCGTAGGCTCGGTGACCCATGCGTGCCAGGTTCGAGAGTATGATGTTACGTACGCCTTCCTCGTCATCGGCGACGAGGATAGAGAGAGGACGCTCAGGGTTTGGCACGAGGGTGCTCGGTATGGCTGCTTTGTTAATGCTGGTGCCTACTAGTGGAAGTACGATGGAGAACTCCGTACCAACTCCCACGGTACTGCGGACGAGGATACTACCTCCTTGAGACTCAATTGACGCTTTGACGTTGCTGAGTCCCAGTCCTGTGCCGCCGCGGGACCCCTTGGTCGTGAAGTAGGGCTCGAAGATTCGTTCGAGAAACTCGGGCTGGATCCCCGACCCGTTGTCCCTGACCCTGATTGCCATTTGAGGGGGTGAGTCACCGTCGGACGCGGGTAGTGGGGCTGCGCTCAGGATTATCACACCACTTCCTTCGAGGGCATCCCGAGCGTTCAGTATGATGTTTAACAACGCTTGTTGTATTTCGCTGGGGGAGCATTCGATGAGGTGTTCCTCCTCACACGATTCAACATGCAATGTTATCGAGGGTGGGATGAGATGCTTTGCCAAACTCGCAGTTTCGTGAAGGATGGTCGCAACTGCTTTGAGTGCGCGCTGCTTCGGCACGCATCGCCCTACGTCGAGAAGCTGCCGCGCCATCTGTGAGCAAGCTGCGATAGCCTGGCGCGCTTCGAGGAGTGACTGATGGGCGGAGTGGGTCGGGTCGATTGCGTGTATGCTTGCTTCTACCTGTCCATGGATGACGGTCAAATAATTGTTGAGGTCGTGGGCTATGCCGGCAGCAGTCTGACTGACCAAGGTCGCACTGTTCCGTTGAGCAACCTCCTCCTCCAGCTCTTTATGCCGCTGAATATCCATGCAGAGGAGATCGATATACTCGATCTCTCCGCTCACCGAACGTTTGCAGGAATGTCGACTGAAGAACCAATGGTACGAGCCATCGGCCAGCTTGAGTCGGAACTCGCTTTCTATTGGCTCAGATCCCATGGATCTGCCCAAGCGCCCTAATTCGGCGACCCTTACCACGTCTTCAGGATGCAGGAGCTGCCATATGAGTCGTGGATGGGCGTTGAAATCCCGCATTGAGTACCCGAGGATCTCATGTACTGAGGGACTCATGTACTCGTACCAACCGTCAGGTCTGAACCGAACCAGCATCAAACCCGGCCTTTCGACTAATGAGCGATAATGGAGCTCTGCACGAGCAAGTGCCTGAACTGCGCGCGCATGGACCGTGACATCTCTGAAGATCACCCACAAGCGTGAGAAAGTATCCTCTGTGATGCGCGCGTACACGACCGACTGCAAGACGAGTGCAGAGCTGTCGGATGCAAGTACGTCTATTTCGAAGCTTTGGCCCCAGAGCGCACATGCATGCCAGCGTCGGAAGAGGTTCTCGTATCCCAAGGAACATGGAAGAACCTCGCCCAGGGGCAGGCCGATCAGTTCATCGGAGGTTGCCTTGTCCGAGGAGAGTGCGAGTTTGAGGTTCGCTTCCACGCATCGAGAAGATACGGCGTAGAGCTGACTAACTAGCTCTGAGGCTGATGTAGTAGTGGAGAGAGGAACGTCGAACTCGAAGCACGCGATGCATGCAGTGCTGAGGTGGATCAGGCTGCGGACGTCGTCAGGAGGCACCGGAGTGTGATCACGGGGCTGCGGCGGACGAGCCTCTTCTCTACCACTTCGTTTGAAGTTCAGAGGCGGCCTAGAACGGGCTGCCGTTTCTGGAGGATGGGCCAATTCTGCGGCGCCATCCTTTTTGACTCGGTGATCTCCTGCAGCCATCGGCGCTCAGACCTCCTCGGGGTGCATAGTCAAACGACGCGAACAACCTCTGTAGCATGGGTGAGGGCGCAGGTGTTAGCGAAAACCGCTGCGGTGAATATATCCGACACAGAGGGCCACGGTGTGAGCCGAGCGCGGAACTCTCGAAACTACATGAACTGGCGGGAGCGCAGGGCGAGTGGACACGCCATGCTGCTGCTAAGGTCCTGATCTGCCGACCAATTGGTTTTTTGCTCTGGATTCAGACGGAGATTCAGAGGCTACTGCAGTGCCTTCACTCCAGGTAATGGCTTCCCTTCGAGTAGAGCCAGGAACGCACCGCCTGCGGTCGATATAAAGCTGAACTTGTGTGCCAGTTGCATGTGGTGGATGGCTGCGTCTGTGTCTCCTCCACCCACCACGGTGAGTCCGTGAGAATTGGCCACTGATTCGCACATCTCGAAGGTTCCCTTCGCGAATTCCTCGTTCTCATACGCGCCCATCGGGCCGTTCCACACTATCGTCTCAGCTGAATGTAGAGCCTCTCGGTAGAGAATGCTCGTCGCAGGGCCGATGTCGAGGGCCATCGTGTCTGCTGGTATCTCTTGAACGGGTACGGCACGACCGAGGCCTTTGCTGGTAATAGAGGGTGCAACTACGACGTCGACCGGGAGATACACCTTACAGTCTCGTCGTGCCAGGGTGCCGAGCAGCTCGAGCGCTTTCGGCGCGAGATCGGGCTCGAAGAGAGAGCGACCGACTTGCAATCCCTGCGCCGCGAGGAAGGTGTTCGCCATGGCACCACCGATCACGAGTTTGTCGGCGCGTGATGCGAGGTTGATTAGGGCCTGAAGTTTACTGGATACCTTTGCTCCTCCGATTACAACGCACAGCGGCTTCTTCGGGTGCTCAAGCGCCTGGTGGTAGTAATCAAGCTCCTTCTGCATGAGAAGTCCGGCGGACTTCTCTTTGAAGAGCTGCGGAACGCCGACCATCGATGCGTGAGAACGGTGAGCTGTTGCGAAGGCGTCACTGACGAAAACCTCTCCCAGGGATGCCAGCTGAGCCGCGAACTCCGGATCGTTTTTCTTTTCGCCGGACTGAAAGCGGAGATTCTCAAGTAAAAGAACCTGCCCATCTTGGAGCTCCGACGCCATCTTGGTCACTTCGGGGCCGATACAATCCGGGGCTAGAGCGACGTCAGTGCCTAGAAGCTCCGCCAAACGACGAGCAACTGGCTTGAGAGAGAATGCAGCGTCCCGACCGGAGGGCTCTCCGAGGTGAGTCATCAGGATAGCCTTGCCGCCCTTCGACAGTATAAGCTGCAGGGTCGGAAGGAATTGCTTTATACGATTGTCGTCCGTTATCTCGAGCTGCTCGTTGAGCGGTACGTTGAGATCCGCGCGAATCAATACCCTTTTCCCTTGGACCTGTAAGTCTCCTAACTGCCGCATACCTTAGATTCCTGTTGGTTCACTTATCCAGACCGTTTCTACACGAAAACGTTCGGCAAGTATACGCTCTAAGGCGCGCACTCCGAACGTTTCGCTCGCGTAATGACCGACGCACAATACAGAGCACTCGTATTCGCGTGCAGTATGATACGCCTCCTGTTTCGGTTCCCCGGTGATTAGCAGATCCAAACCTCGCATGGTGGTTTCCGGAATGAATCCCGTGGCTGAACCGGTGGCTATTCCGATCCGATGAATGAGGCGCTTCCCGAACGGCAGCACGACAGGGGGACAGAGTGCCCCTTCGAAGGAGCTAACGCGGGCTATGAGATCGTCGAGTCTCAAGGCGGCTTGAAATTCTGCTTGCACGCCTATGGTAGCTCCTTTGTATTCGAAACAAGGCGATACGTTGCATGCTCCTATCTCGGACGCGAGCCGCGCGGCGTTGCCGTGTACAAGGTGACCGTCGAGTGGGAGGTGGGCGGCGTAGAGAGAGAGACCCCGTGAGAATAGTAGGTGTAGCTTCTTCGCCAGAGGGCCCACGAAAGGCTCTGAATGCCCCCAGAGAATACCGTGATGTACGACCAAGAGTTGAGCTCCGCTCTCGACAGCCTTCTCGGCAATCGATAGACCGGCATCGACCGCAAAAGCGACCTTGCCCACTGCACGGGAGGAGCTTTCGACTTGAAGGCCGTTGTGCGCCAAGTCGTTGTACCGCGATATCTCAAGCTCTCGGTCGAGAAAGGTCGTGATTTCGTGTAGGGGGGCTGTAGCAATCGATGACATCGTTCTCCTGGCGTGTGGCGCTGTGGTGTATGGTCCGCCTTGGGGATGTAGATACTACCGAACGACCGATGTATGCCAGAGAGCAGGTGCTAACTCCTTGACTCAACGGGTGTCTTGCCTCACGCAGGAGAGGATTGGCGCCGTTGCCTGTTGTCGGAAAGATTGCTAGGTTTCCCCCTCGGAAAGTATTTCACGAAGCTCGTTAGAGGATTCATGGGTTGGTTCACGCGAAGTAAGGCGCCGAAGCAGAGTGGTGAGGCAGCAGAGCCGCTGCAGCTCCCGGACGATATCTGGACGAAGTGTCCAAAATGCGAGGCTATCCTCTACACCAAGGATCTGCGCAGGGCCTTCGGAGTGTGCCCGAAGTGCACTCACCATTTTCGGCTCACCGCACGTCAGCGTATCCCGATCCTGGTCGATCGCCACTCGTTCCTCGAACTGGACGTGAACCTGCGCTCGACTGATCCGCTCAATTTCAAAGACAAGAAGCGATATAAGGACCGTATCAAGGATACCGAGAAGAAGACTGGCTCGGTAGAGGCGGTAGTAACCGGGCGAGCGCGTATATTAAACATCCCAGTAATGCTGGGAGTGTTCGACTCGGCTTACATGGGCGGCAGTATGGGCTCGGTCGTCGGCGAAAAGCTAGCGCGCTTGATCGAGCTCGGCATCACCGAGCGACGCCCTGTGATTATCGTCTCTGCATCCGGAGGCGCTCGTATGCAAGAGGGCGTATTCTCGCTAATGCAGATGGCAAAGGTGAGCGCAGCTCTAGCTCGTTTAGGGCAAGCTCACATTCCGTATATTTCAGTTCTCACGGACCCCACTACCGGGGGTGTCGCGGCATCGCTGGCGATGTTGGGCGACCTTATAATCGCTGAACCGGATGCGCTTATCGGTTTCGCAGGGCCGAGGGTCATCGAAGGAACCATCAAGCAGAAGCTCCCGGAAGGTTTTCAGCGTTCGGAGTTTCTGCTCGAGCATGGAATGTTGGACCGTATCGTCACTCGTACCGCTATGAGGGACGAGATCGGGCTCGTTCTGCGTAATTTCGGTTTCGGCATCTGAGAAGATCGGAATGCCGCGTGCCTCGAGTCGAATCTATTGATGTTTCCTCGTTTAAGATAGTTAAATTACCCTTTCGACAAATGCCAGGGCTCGCTAGGCTAAGGGCGCAAACAACAAGCTCCGCTCGTGGAATCGGGAAGACGCCTGAGCGGTAGTGAATGTGCGTGGTAGCTCGGTTGCGGGCGCGCGTAGGCGGTAGAGTGTGCTCATGGTGAAACGCAGGAATAGAGGTTTCGTAGCGCTGTTTCGAACAACGGCCCGAGGGGTAATGGCTATCGCATGCGCGCTGGTCCTGGGAGTGGATAGTGGGTGGTCGCAGTCGGGTCGAGTCAACGACAATCGGGCCGTTTTCGCCGCAGACACCAAAGCAGAGAAGACCAAGCAGAAAACAACGATTCGAGAGGCCACTCGGCCAGCGGGCAAGACAGACGAGGAGTTCGATTTTCAAGCTCCGAAGATAGAGGTTGTCAAAGACACCGATGAGGTCAAAGGGAGCGGCGGGATTCTAATTTCGCAGCGTGGGGTGCAGGTCCAGGCTGACGAGAGCACCATCAATATGCGGACCAAGCAAGGCGTTGTGTCCGGAAACGTGGTCATGACGTCGCCTCAAGGGGTCTTTTCTGCCGATTCCGCGTGGCTCGACATCGAGAACGAGATCGGCAATTTCCAGAACGGCGAGTTCGAGGTCGAGGAGAATGGGTACGACATTCATGCCAAGGAGGTGCGTAAGCTCTCCGAATTCGAGTTCGATCTCGACGACTCGGATATGACGACCTGTAGGTGTATGGACGGATCTCGTCCCTGGGAGCTGCGTTCGGGTTCGTGTAACATCACGCAAGACGGATATGCGCACGCTTACGACACCTCCTTTCGCTTTCAGGGGCTGCCAGTGCTGTACACACCGTACATCGTCTTCCCCGTCAAGACGAAGCGCGCCCCCGGGCTCCTCGTTCCGCAGTGGGGCATGACGAACCGTGATGGGTTTCGCTACCGTCAGCCGATCTTCCTGCCGATCGACGACTCCACAGACTTTACGATAACTCCCTTCGTAGATACCAAGTCGCGAGTCGGGAGCGCAGTTACCCTGCAGAAGATTTATTCGACGAACAGTAATGTGCGCGGCCGCATGTACTACTCAAACGAGTCGATGCGTGGTGACAATCTGCGCGGGTTCAATGTGAGTACGTACTCGGACCCGACGATCGACACGAATCGGTTCGGCGGATTCTATCGTCAGCAATGGCGGCCTGATCCGCGCTTGGATCTACCCCTCGAATTCATAGCCGATGGCCACTACACGAGCGACAATCTCTTCGTGAAAGAGATAGAGGACATAGAGATCGGGCCGCAGCAGTCGCAGTATTTGACATCCACAGCTATTCTGCGCGGAGTGGCGTTCCGACGGGTAAATGCCGAGCTTCGAACCGAGTACAACCAGATGATCTTGAGTCCACAGGAGCTTCAGTTCCAGAGGGTCCCGGAGCTTGCGCTCTCTACTCGCGAAACGTTTAGGCCGTTTGGGTTCAATCCATACGGTCTTAAGCTCGTGACGAGCCTCAATTCGACCACGACCAACTTCATTCGGCAGGAGTACTACGATGGATGGCGCTCGGATCTGGTACCACGCGCGACCATCCCGTTTCACGTATCGAACTATGTACGGGGGCAACTTTCGGCGGAGCTGCACCAAACCTACTATTCCCTGGGCGAGACTATGATCCCTCCGACGCCGACACCTTCAGGTGGGTCGGGCGCGACAACGTCGTCTGATTCGAGCGCTACGATGACGGGCACATCTAATGGTGGGATGGAGGAGGATTCGACTTTAGAGGCGTCCAACACGCGGACCCTACCGATCTTTAGTTACGGCATGGCCAGCGGGGTGGAGAGAGTCTATCAGTTGGAGCGTAACAGTTTCCTGACAACACTGGCGGGACTGGGAGCTGAAAATCAGACCAAGGAGTTGGTGCGCCTCAAGCACACCTTGGAGCCTTCGGTGCAGTACACGTATATTCCAGGCGTGAGCCAGGGGGATCTTCCGCTCTTCGATGCCACCGACAGATACCGTCAGCGCAGCCTATTCTCGTACGGTGGTACGTCCCGAATTTACGGCAAGTTCGTCCGGCCCTACGAGAGGTCGCGGAACGTCGAGGAGTTGGCGGCAGCGGGAGATACACTTCCGACCTTCGATCTCTCGTCGTCGCTGCTAGGATTCGGAAGGGGGATGGTTCTCTCTCCCACACTCAATATGGATAGGCAGGTCTCGGACGTGCGAGAGTTGGCACGCTTCGATATCAGGCAGACTTACGATTACATCGAAGCGACAAAGGACGTGGACCCCAACCAGGACGAGTTCTCGGATATCAACCTTTCGATGATACTGTCTCCGTCAACCTACTTCGCTGGAGGGCTGCAAGCGAATCTGGATGCGGGAGATGGGGATTTTTCGAGCTATGATATCTCCACGGCGCTAAGAGACGATCGAGAAGATGCTCTGCGCTTGCGTTACACCTTTTTCGAGCCGACGGCCTCCAACGGGGAGCAAACGACGAGCCAGATCGAGGGTAACGTGGAATTCAAGCTCCACGAGCAGCTGCGGCTAGGATATTACACCCGTTACGACGTCGACAATCGTCGGGCGCTCGAGACGAGGGCTCTCATGCGCTTCGTAAACGCCTGCAAGTGCTGGAGCATCGACCTGGGTGTCAGCGATCGCTACAATCCGGACCGAACGGCGGTGATGGTGAGCTTTACTTTTGCCGGGTTAGGCGATATCACACAAAATGTTGGATTACCTCAGAATAGTGGACAATAAGGGCGCGTGACCGCGCTATCCGAGGGAGGGCCTTGTGAAAGTTCTAGTTACCGGTGCTGCTGGATTTATCGGCAGCAATCTCGTTCATTATTTGGCGCAGATGCGTCCCTCATGGGAGATCGTAGCGCTCGATCTCTTGACGTATGCCGGGAACCTCAAAAATATCGATGGTCTTCTGAAGGAGAGCAAGGTCCGCTTCAGCCGCACTGATATCAATGACGATAAAGCCATCAAAGTGCTCTTCGAGACCGAGCGATTCGATCTCGTATTTCATCTGGCTGCAGAGAGTCACGTCGATCGCTCGATCCTCTCCGCTATGGAGTTCGTGAGAACCAACGTTATGGGGACTCAGGTGCTTCTCGATGCTGCGCTTGAGTCGAAGGTCGAGCGCTTTGTGCATATCTCCACCGACGAGGTGTACGGCTCCTTGGGGCCCACCGGAGCCTTCGTAGAGACGACACCGCTGGATCCGACGAGTCCTTATGCGGCCTCCAAGGCGGCGTCGGACCTGATGGTGTTGGCCGCCTGCAAGACCCATCGTATGAACGCGTCGGTTACTCGCTGCACGAACAACTACGGTCCGTATCATTTTCCTGAGAAGCTCATTCCGTTGTTCATTACCAACGCGCTCGAAGATAGGAAACTTCCGCTGTATGGCGATGGGATGAACGTCAGAAGCTGGCTGTACGTCACCGACCACTGCGATGCTTTGCTGCGTGTTGCGGAAAAGGGGCGAGCAGGTGAGGTGTACAATATTGGTGGTAGTCAGGAAGCGGAGCTTCCCAATCGTGACGTGACGTTCATGATCCTCGAAAGGCTCGGCAAGTCTAAAGATCTCATAGAGAAGGTGGGAGATAGGCCTGCTCACGATCGTAGGTATGCAATCGACTATTCCAAGATTAACGCCGAGCTCGGTTGGAAGCCCCAAACACCATTCCGCGAGGGCATAGGGCGGACTATCGAGTGGTACAAGAGCAACGAGTCTTGGTGGCGCGAAATCAAGAGCGGAGCTTATCGTGAGTTCTACGAGAAGAACTACGCACATCGGGGATAGGAGTAGCAGTGAAGATATTATTGTTCGGTGGTAGTGGGCAGCTGGGCTATGAGCTCAAGAAGCGATCAGCAGACCTCGCCTTCGAGCTCATTTCCCCGGTGACGGCTGAATTGGATATCACCGATCGAGAGCAGGTGAAGTTTCTCACGGCATCCGTAAAGCCGGACGTGGTGATCAACAGTGCCGCCTATACCGCGGTAGACAAAGCAGAGGTGGAGATCGATCGGGCGTTTGCTGTAAATCGCGATGGTGCTCGAAATGTTGCAGAGGCCTGCGAGGCGATTCGATGTCGATTAATTCATATCTCGACCGACTACGTCTTCGACGGCATGTTGGGACGGCCCCTGCGAGAAGACGATCCGGTAAACGCGGTAAGCGTCTACGGAAAATCGAAGCTCGAGGGAGAAGAGGCGGTTGAGAGCATCCTCGGGGACAGGGCCCTTATCGCGCGAACTCAGGCGCTCTACGGGCAGAAAGGGGTGAACTTCGTCTTGACGATGCTGAAGCTCTTTCCTGAGCGGGAGGAGCTCAAGATTGTCAGCGATCAATGGGTGTCCCCGACGTGGGCTGGATGGCTTGCCGAGGCTCTGCTCGATTTCGCGAGGATTAACCGGGGCGGCATCGTTCACGCGTCGTGTACGGGGGCAGTGTCCTGGTTTGATTTCGCCAGCGAGATCATGAAGCTTGCGCGACCGCATTTCGAGGGAACGAAGCTGGCGCGGCTCGAAGAGACCTCGGCGGTAGAGCTCAACCGACCGGCTCGTCGGCCGGTGTATTCTGCTTTCGACACGGGGGCGATAACGACGCTGCTGGGACGATCGCCGGTCTCCTGGCAGGAAGGCTTAAGGATATTTTTGGGCGAAATCGGAATTCTCAAGTAGGGATGGTGTAACGTGAGCAAGGTTCAGGGGAGATGCGATACCGTTGTGGCGGTACTTGCCGGAGGGCAGGGCAGTCGGTTTTGGCCGATGAGTCGAAGCGCACGTCCCAAGCAATTTCTCTCCATCAAGGAGAGTGGTGAAAGTCTGATCCAGTCGACGGTTCGAAGGGTCGAGGGGATAGTGTCGCCGGAGGACGTCTGGGTGATTTCCAACCCTGGCCTGGTGAATCTGATTACGGAACACGTCCCCAAGGCCCGAATCGTGTGCGAGCCGGTCGCGCGAAACACGGCGCCGTGTATCGGTTTGGCTGCAGTGCACGCTTTGGTTCATTCCGAGGGCGCTGATCCGGTCATGGTGGTTCTGCCGGCGGATCACGCGGTCAAGGACGAGGATAAGCTCAGGGCTGCGCTCCGCGAAGCTATCGACCACGCTCGACGTTCGAAGGTGCTCGTAACGATCGGTATCCCCCCAACTCATCCCCACACGGGCTATGGCTACATCAGTCGCGGTGCGTCGGTCGAAGGGCGGACCTACAAGGTGCAGCGATTCTTCGAGAAGCCTAACCTAGAGCGCGCCACGAAATATGTCGAAGATGGCTCCTACTCCTGGAACTCGGGGATGTTCGTGTGGCGTGCTAGTGTGATTTTGGAGGCCTTCAAGGCTTATCTGCCGACGATGTACGAGGGCCTGATGGAGATTAAGGGGCTTATCGAATCTGGGATGACGGCGACTGGTCAAGAGCATTTCGAGAGGCTATTTTCGGGGTTCGAATCGATCTCGATCGATTTCGGAGTGCTCGAGCACGCTCGTAACTGCCTCGTGGTGGCAGCCGAGGAGTTCGGATGGAACGACGTAGGATCGTGGGACCAGTGGGCAGAGAGCTTCAAGGCCGACGATGACGGAAACCTTCTCGAGGGTGATTCGTTGGTGATCGACAGCACACGCTGCGTCGTTCGCTCGGACAAGCGGCTTATTGCCGCTGTGGGGCTTACGGATACGATCATTATAGATGCGGGTGATGCCCTGCTGGTGGTGTCTCGAGACCACGTGCAGGAGGTCAGGAAGGTAGTCGAGGAGCTCAAGCGGCGAGGTCGCACTGATCTGACGTAACGAGACGATAACGAGCAATAGTTTGATCGAAAACAGGTGATTGAGGGACGTATGGCTAAGAAAGTAGCGCTCATTACAGGTATTACGGGACAGGACGGATCTTATTTGGCCGAGTTCCTGCTCTCGAAGGGGTACGATGTCTTCGGTATGGTGCGCCGCGCATCCGTGGATAAATACGAACGTATCGCGCACATCATGGACAAAATTACCCTGATACAGGGGGATCTCCTGGATCAGTACTCGCTGATCTCGGTGCTCAAGCAGTGTAAGCCTGCGGAGGTGTACAACCTGGCAGCGCAGAGCTTCGTCCCGACTAGCTGGGCTCAGCCGGTCCTTACGTCGGAGTTCACGGCGATTGGGGTTACCAGGATGCTAGAGTCGATCAGACTCGTCGATCCTTCCATTCGCTTCTACCAGGCGTCGAGCTCGGAGATGTACGGCAAGGTGCGTGAGACCCCTCAGAGCGAGCTGACCCCGTTTTATCCACGCTCGCCCTACGGAGTGGCCAAGGTGTACGGTCATTATATCACTGTCAACTATCGAGAGAGTTACGACCTGTTCGCGGTATCGGGGATCCTCTTCAATCATGAGTCCCCTCGGCGTGGTTTGGAGTTTGTAACGCGTAAGGTCACCGACGGAGTGGCTCGTATTAAATTGGGGCTCTCCTCAGAGCTACGCCTCGGTAATCTCGATGCACGTCGGGATTGGGGGTTTGCGGGCGATTATGTCCGCGCGATGTGGATGATGCTTCAGCAGGACACACCGGATGATTACGTCGTAGCTACCGGCGAGACTCGTACTGTGCGTGAGTTGGTCGAGGTGGCGTTCGAGCGAGCCGGGCTCGACTGGCAGAAATTCGTTAAGATCGATTCGGCCTTCATGCGTCCTGCCGAGGTCGACCTTCTGGTAGGTACGCCAGAGAAAGCCGAAAAGCAGCTCGGTTGGAAGCCAGAGGTCTCCTTCGAAGAGATGATACACATGATGGTTGATTCCGACATCGAACGTCTCTCGGGGGCTGCCTAGGTCGACATGCGGGGTTAGTCATGCGAGCGCTCGTCATCGGTGCGGCAGGTTTCGTAGGTCGCTACCTGACTCAGCACTTGCTCGAGGCAGGAGACGAGGTCTTTGGTGCTAGTATAGACGGTGTCGTGCCGGGCCTCGGGTCCTACAACAGCTTGATGGTGGACATCACAGCACCGCACAGTTGTGCAGACGTCATTCAGAAAGTCAGGCCGGAGGTAGTGTACCATCTGGCGGGTATTGCGTTCGTGCCCGAGGCAGAGACAGACTTCGCTCGTACACTTCAGGTCAACGTGGGCGGTACTGCCAATGTCGTGCGTCAATGTCATCTGCTGAACACAGGGATTTCACTGCTGTTCGTGAGTTCGGCAGAGGTATACGGGCAGGTGCCGGCTCACACGCTTCCGATCCGTGAAGAGACCGAGGTGCGGCCAGCAAACAATTACAGCCTCAGTAAGAGAATGGCAGAGTTAGTGGTTGAGCGGTACGGACGGATCGGGTCGCTCCGTCCGACCATTGCACGTCCGTTCAATCACATCGGTCCGGGACAGGATGATAGATTCGTGGCCTCCAATTTTGCCCGTCAGCTGGCAGCGATAGCGCTGCGACGGTCCGCGCCAGTTCTGGAGGTGGGAAATCTCGAGGCTCGTCGGGATTTCTCCGATGTTCGCGATATCGTGAGAGCCTATCGGCGTATCGCAGAAACTGGGGTTGGGGTGTACAACCTCGGCTCCGGTGTGCCCCGCTCGATCCAGTCGGTGCTCGATACATTGATAGCTGTGTCGGGCCTGCAGGTAGAGATTCGCCAGGATCCCGCGCGCATGCGTGGACCGGAGGTGATGGAGCTGTATGCGTCGACTGACAAGGCGTGGCGCGAGTGCGGATGGAAGCCGTTGATCCCCTTCGAAAGGTCGTTGGAAGATGTGTACCGGTACTGGTACGACACGCTCAGTAAGCAGTAGGGTATGACCCGTTTTCTGATCGTCATGGGGGTCTCCGGTTCGGGCAAAACTACCCTTGCAGAGCGCGTGGCTCGTCACCTGAAGTGCGGACCGATCTTGGAAGCGGACCGCTTTCATCCTGCTGCTAACCGCGAAAAGATGACAGGCGGAGTTCCTCTGACAGATGAAGACAGATGGCCTTGGCTCGCTCAAGTGAATGCCGCGATGAGGAGCTACAGTGGCACGTGCCTCGTCGTTGCCTGCTCGGCTCTAAAGGTCGCGTATCGCAAGCGTCTGATGGAAGGGGTCGAAGGAGAGGTGCATTTTTTCTTCCTAACTGCCGACCGAGATGTCCTGGAACGGCACCATCGGGAGCGCGTACACGAGTACATGCCGGCAAGCCTCTTGGAGAGTCAGCTGGAGGCTCTTGAACCTCCCGGTCCGGACGAGCCCGTGAGCGCTGTTTCGGTAGCAGGTAGTGAGGAGGAGAGCTTTAACCACATGCTGTCGCTGATTGCCGCACTGGGCATTCGAAGCTAGGGGAGCGTCGGAAGGGGACTCATCAGCATCCTATCTCCGAGGTTCTCTGTGCGTAGAGTGTTTTGGTCAAGTAGTTGATAACTCAGGTTTTTGTTGCATATGGACGATCGCAGGCGGACAATTTTGGTCGTAGACGACGAACCGGCCGTCCGAGACTCCCTAAGCCTTCTGCTCAAATCAACATTCGAAGTCTGCGTTGCGGAGGATGGAGAGGAGGCGCTTGCGGTTTTCGAACAGGTAAAGCCGGATCTCATTTTGCTGGACCTGCTCATGCCGAAGATCGACGGCCTGGGAGTTTTGCGGCGATTGCGAGAGCAGGGATTCACTGTTCCGGTCATCATGCTCACTGCAACAACGACGGTGAAGACCGCTGTTCAGGCGATGAAGTATGGTGCAAAGGATTTTCTCAACAAGCCCTTTGATGTCCAAGAGCTTACGTCATTGATTATCGGAACGCTCGGGGAGCGAGAGGCGCAGATCGCGGAGCCGGCGGTGGCATCTGGGTCTGAGAGTGAGCGTATGCCGGAAATTGTCGGAGATTTCGGATGTATGGTCGGGCGCTCGAGCAGTATGCAGGATCTCTTTGCACGTATCGAGCAGGTTGCAGCGCGTGATTCGACCGTTCTCGTCACCGGGGAATCCGGAACTGGCAAGGAGCTCGTCGCGCGGCAGATTCATGCGAGCAGCTCTCGATGTAACGGACCCTTTGTTGCAATCAACTGTGCGGCTATTCCCGAGACCTTGATAGAATCCGAGCTCTTCGGTCACGAGAAGGGGGCTTTCACTCACGCTGTGGAACGGAGACTCGGACACTTCGAGTTGGCTGACGGCGGCACCCTCTTTCTTGACGAAATTGGTGAGCTTAGCTTGACCGTTCAGGTAAAGCTTCTGAGATTTCTACAGGAACAGGAGTTCTACCGGGTAGGACGTTCCAAGCCGATACAGGTCAACGTGCGAATCATCACCGCCACGAACAAGAACCTAGAGGAGCTCGTGCGTGCGAAGCAATTTCGACAGGACCTCTTCTACCGGATCAATGTGATTAATCTGACCCTCCCGCCGCTTCGTGAGCGCTACGACGATGTTCCGCATCTGGCTCAGTTCTTCTCGACGAAGCTCGGCCGTCGCTACGGTGGTAGAGCGATATCGTTTTCTCCTGAGGCGTTGGAATGTCTCACCTCCTACGACTGGCCTGGGAACGTGCGAGAGCTGGAGAATGTCGTGGAAAGTCTTCTCGCCTTGGCTCCGAACGACGAGGTCGCTATGGAGGATCTCCCAAGAAAACTGCGTGAGCGTACGAGTGGCGAGGGGGCGCCGGCGCCCGTATTTTCTGCCGGACTGGGCTTTGAGCAAGCGGAGCGGATATTCGAAACGGAGATGATCGTCAAAGCTCTCAAACGCGCAAACTTTGTTCAGACTCGAGCGGCGGAGCTGCTGGGAATAAGCAGGCGGATCCTTAAGTACAAGATGGACAAGCTCAGAATTAACGAGCGGGGCGAAGTCGCCGCGTCGGAGCCTCTGCCGCACGAATAGTGATGGAGAGCTTAATGGAGAGTGGTCGAGTAGTCCTCGCTCGAATGTGAACAAAGAGGGCAGAGAGGTCACCGAGGTATACAACGCCGGTTATACCGGGTCTTCGCGGAATTGAGGGGGTAGGATTCGTTTTATCCGGACGTGAACGTGCTCCTGCACGTAAACGTGAACGTGCCCGAAACAAGCGTCATGGGGGCTGAAGACATAGCTTGGAAAGCATGGTTGCAATCCTTGTAAGCAAACGCTTCCTAGCGCGGGACTCGTCAGGGGAGGCATAGCTTTGAGCGCTTAACAGTTCAAAGAGGGTACCACGGTCCATGACGGATCCTCGCGCTATTGACAAATAGCGCTGTTCGATAAATGTCTAATTTTTCATAGTTGAGCATCCAACTCTATTTCGGGCAGGATGGGATAAAATCGCTCGTTTGGGTACGTTCACGTTTACGCGCACGAGCACGTTCACGTGGAAAGGCGCGATTTGTAGGTCAGAACAAGGGCTTGCGTTGTCGCTGTACTCGTTATGACCCACTCAAAAACGCGCTGAGCCAAACATCAGAGCCCATAACGAAAATAGGCGTGGTAGAGGAGGGCGTCCCTCGCTGTCTAGCTTATTTCTTGAAAAGATCATCCAGAGCCGCCAAAGCACCTGTTTTCGAATCTGCTGCTGCGGCTCTTCCAACAGCGGCTCTGAAGTATTCGCATACATTGGAGCGCTCTTTGTCTTTAATCCACTCAGCCGAGCTTTCACGACATTCGTGATGAGAGCCTTCGTCGTAGAAGCTACAATTCAAGCAGGTGTGCAGGTCTGTGTGACAGGAGGGGCATGTGTCTCGAAATCCAATGCGGACCGCTCCAGATGACGAGGGCAGCTCAACCGGCTTTTTACAGTGGAAACATATCAAGGTGCTCATGACCATCTAAAAGATAACGTGGTCTCGAGGAGCTGTCCACTCTTGAGGAGGAATCTCAGGTTTCACAGCATCATGGCGGCCGTTCGATGGCATCTAAGAGAAACAGGGTGGGTGAGGCCCCTGTCGGTGTGGATGAAAGGAAAAGAAGATATTGAGGTTTCCAGGCGTTAGCTCCATTATGGACAGATGCCCACTACAAACAGGCTCATGACGGATACTGCAACCCCCATCTCGCACAAGGACATCAAGCGCACAGTGCGGGAGTCGCTGGGCGCAGTGGTCAGTGAGGTGCACTGGCTGTTTCGCGTCATGATCTCCTCGGCAGACCGGTTCTATTGGGATAACGGGTTCTCCAAGGCCGCATCACTCGCGTACACATCGCTTCTCTCCCTGGTCCCGCTGACGGTTCTCTGCTTCGGCATGTTCGGTAGCTTCATCCAGACCCCGGAGCAGGCTGCCCAGGTTCAGCAGTTTCTCTTTCAACAGTTCCTCCCGGTAGAGAGCTTGACGGACGTTCTTGAGTGGATCCATCGCGTGAGTCAGAACATCAGAGCGCTCAACTACGTGGTGATTACAACCTTAATCGTGACGTCTCTGCTGTTGCTCAATTCGATTGAGTACGCACTCAACGAGGTGTGGCAGGTGTACGAGGCGCGTCCTATTACGGACCGCTTGGCGATATTTTGCGCCATCATCGTATTGGTGCCGTTGTTCGCGGTATCAGGCTACTATACGAGCACTACGGTCGAGCCGCTCTTGGCTGGATACGGTATCCTCTCGACGATGTACGAGGATGCGGTGCCGTTCCTGATAGATTTTCTGGCATTCGTCGCATTGTATTTTCTGGTTCCCAAAGCTCCGGTCAAGGTGGCAGCTGCATGCTTGGGCGCCTTCTCTGCCTCGGTTCTCTTCGGCATGGCCAAGCACTGGTTTGCTCTGTATCTGGTGCGCTTCACTCGCTACGATCAGCTGTATGGGGCCCTTGCGGCTGTTCCGATCTTTCTCTTTTGGCTGTATGTCTCGTGGTCGATAGTTTTGGTCGGCGCGGAGATCTCGTATCAGGCTCAGCACCTACCACGCAGGGGCAAGCTGTGGAAACGTTCGCTGATGAGTGTTGGGGATGGCGCCATGTTGCTCGCCGTACAGACGCTCGTGATGGTGGTACATGCCTTTAGGCGCGGGGAGAAAATTCCCAACGAACTCGAGATAGCGGAGCACATCGGGTGTAGCTCTGTTGTACTCAAGCCCACTCTCGATGCTCTTACACAAGCGGGCATCATAATGAGAGGAGGAGGGCGCGATATGCCGCTGTTGTTGATGCGTAGTCCTGAGACGGTCACGGTTGCTGAGATCCGTGAAGCAGTGTTCAAAAAACGTGCGTCGATGTTTTTAGGCACCGAGGTCAGACGTCTGTACGAGTGTTTCAGCGTCAACGGGGATCCGAAAGAGGTATCCCTAGCCGATCTCGCCAAGGAGTGAGCATCCCCCGCGAGGCGGGATGTGTGGATCGGATTCTAAACGGAGCAAGCCTTATGATTACCACTACGCAATTGTCAAATGGATTGACGGTCATAATAGAGGAGATGGATCACGTAGAGTCCGTTTCTTACGATGTGCTCATCCCCGGTGGGCTCATAATCGATGAGGCGGGGACGGTAGGAGCAAGTCTGATATTTGCGGAGCTTCTCGGCCGAGGTGCGGGAAGTATGGACTCTCGACAACTGTCGGCGGCTTTCGATTCGGCTGGAATTCGGCACGGCGAAGGGGTCGGAATGGATCGGTTTACTCTGAGCGGTTCCTTGGTGGCCGACAAGTTGGAGCGCGCCATCGAACTACTCTCACTCATGATTCGCCAACCGAGCCTGCCGGCGGAGGAGATCCCGAGTATTCAGAGCGTGATGCTCCAAGACATTGCGGCCCTAAACGACAATCCGGCGCGAAAGTCGATGGTTGAACTTACCAAGCGGTATTATCCCGCCCCGTTCAATCGTTCCTCATTGGGTGAGGCGGAAGGCATCTCCGCGACGACTCGGGCAACTATGATGGATCTCTACAATCGATTCTTCGTGCCAGAGCGTGCAATCGTGTCGATAGCGGGTAAGGTCAAGGCGGCAGAGGTGCTCGGGTGGATAGAGCGGTACCTTGGAGGTTGGTCGGGCGAAGGATCGGAGCTCCCCACCTTCGGGGCGATCTCGCCGCATCGGTATTATCCCATGGAGGTTGATTCAGCACAGCTTCAGATCGTGATGGCGGCACCTTCGGTGAAATTCAACGAGCCCGCCTACTACGATGGTAAGGTGGCGGTCAGCCTGCTGGGCGCCTCTATGTTCGGCCGGTTGTTCGTGGAAGTTCGCGAGAAGCGTGGGTTGTGCTACTCGGTCTATGCACGCCACGGCGCAACCGCCTCGTACGGAACGATCACCGCTTACGTAGGAACCACACCGGAGCGGGCACAGGAGAGTCTCGATGTTCTGTTGCGTGAGTTCGAAGGGCTACGAGGCAGTGTCACTGAGGAAGAGCTCGCCAGAGCGAAGACGAACATCAAGGCAACGCTCGTCATGGGAGAGGAATCCCCAGGTTCTCGAGCCGCCTCGAATGCCGGGGATTGGTGGCTGCTGAAGCGCATCCGTCCGCTCTCGGAGATCGCGGCGGCAATCGATTCGGTGTCGCTGGGCACTGTTGACTCATTTGTAGAGCGCTACCCGTTCAGGCCGTGTTCGATTTTGACGCTAGGCAGGCATCCGCTCGAGGTTCCTGCAGGAGTCGTTGAGTGATGGAGGAGATATGAAGTCGGATTTTCAGAAACACACATTAGCGAACGGCCTTACAATCCTCGGAGAGGTCAATCCCTCGAACGTGAGCGCCGCTATCGGGTTTTTCGTCAAGACCGGCGCGCGAGACGAGACGGAGTTGGAATCAGGTGTTTCGCACTTTCTCGAACATATGATGTTCAAGGGTACTCCGACCCGTTCGGCGATCGACATAAATTTCCAGCTCGGTAATCTCGGGGCTCAGGCGAACGCGTTCACATCAGAGGAGAATACGGTGTACTACGCGGGGATAATCCCCGAGCACTTCAGCGCGATGCAGGAACTCTTGACGGACATGATTCGTCCCGCGCTCGATCCCGAAGAATTTGCGATGGAGAAGAAGGTCATACTGGAGGAGATCGCGTTGTACCAGGACCGCCCTCATTTTTTCCTCTTCGAGAACGCATTCAAGGATTATTTCGGAGTTCATCCAGCCGGGAATTCGGTGCTCGGTAGCCATGAGTCTGTTTCGGCGCTGACCCGCGATCAGATGAAGGCGTATTTTGATCGGCGCTACTCGCCCTCCAATATAGTGCTAGCGGCAACCGGCAACTTTTCGTGGGACCGTTTCGTGGCAGATGCGGAGAGGATGTGTGGTGGCTGGCAATTGTATTCTGTCGGACGGGACACTCCTCGCTATGAGGGCAAGACGATAGAGCAGCGATTAGTCAGGAAGAACCTTAGCCACGCGCACGCGATACTGATCGCTCCCGGTGCTTCGGCTCAGGATTCCGAGCGGTACGCGCTCTCCCTTCTGTCGACGGTGATGGGAGATTCTTCTGGGTCCCGGATGTATTGGGAGTTGATCCACAAGGGGTTGGCGGACTCAGCGAGTGTCGATAGCGACGAAAGAGATGGTACCGGGTGCTTTTTGGCTTATGTAAGCTCGACTCCCGACCAGTTAGATGATGTGGTCAAGATCGCGCGCTCGATCCTTTCTGCTCCTCTCGATTTCACGGCGGACGATCTGGAGCGGGCAAAGTCGAAGGTTATCTCTCGAATCGTTTTGGACGGAGAGCTGCCTATGGGACGTCTGATGGCTTTGGGGCTCGAGTGGAACTATCGTCAGGAGAACACCCCGCTGTCCGAGGTAATTCGGCGTGTGCGCGCCGTGGGGCGTGCTGATATCGAGCGAGCGCTGGCGCGATTTCCTCTGACAGATTGGGCGGAGTATCGCTTGATGCCCGAATAGCGTACAAGGCAACAAAAAACCCTCGGCGGGACTATGAGAGCTCACCGAGGGCTTCAATACTGAACGCTAGAGTGAGTTAGTCGTCTTCTTCTTCCTCCTCCTCGTCTTCATCCTCCTCTTCCTCCTCGTCCTCGTCTTCGTCCTCGTCTTCGTCCTCGTCCTCGTCGTAATCGTCAAGGTCGTCGTCATCTAGATCGATATCGTCTTCGTCGTCCTCGTCCTCGTCGCTCTCTGCGACTTCGCCATGAGCGAAAACCTCAGGATCGATCTCTTCGAGCGCATCCGAGAGGGCTGAGACGATCGATGCTAGATCTTCAGGCGCACAGTCCTCATTCTCGATGACTGCTTCCACTGCGGCTCGAACTTCGGTTACGAGCGCATCCTCCAGGTCGACGCTACCTTCCTCACTCTCTGTTTCCGCCTCTTCGCCCTCTTCGAGCTCGGGATCGTAATCTTCCTCGAGGCTTTCCTGAAGTTCGGCGAATCCCTCCACGAGTTGGGTGAGCGCCTCAATGATCTTCTCTGTCGCCTTTGTGGTCATAATGAACTTTCCAAGTATATACAGGCCTTATCGAGCTTAATAAGGCGGGGTTTTTGTTTTTTCGTTGCTCCGAGCGTAAAGCCTTTTGACGGGTAAGATCAAGAGGTAACCATGCCTCAGTACCTTACTTGCGCTATTTGGTGCTTGCATGACCGCGCGCATACTGAGATTCCGCGGCGTACCTGAACGATTCGGCTTTGTACTCTTGCAGTCGAGGCATTTCCGAGCTAACCAAGATGGCGTTTAGGTAGCTACAGGAGGCTGCATGCAAGTACGACCCGCTGGGACAATCAGAGTAGTGTATGTCGCCTTAAGCGTGTTCGTGGGGCTGCACGTCGAAGGCTGCTCGACGAAAGGCGGTACGCGAGACATTCCCCAATCGAGGGCGGTCGGGCAGGCGCAGCGAACGAGTGTTACTACGACACCGCTCTCCGTACGGGTGCCAGATGCGACTCAACTTGCGACAATTGCGTCGGTGCTCGTCGTGCCGCCGTCGTTTTCCGATGTAGGTCGAGATTCGCCGCCAACCACCTCGTACATGGTCGAGAGGCTGGAGTCCATCGCAGAGCGGGAATTGAGCGTAAAGGTTCTCGGTAAACGCTGGATCGACGAGGTGCCCGATCGCGCTCGTCTGGTAGCGGAGATATCGCGTGCGCCGTCCCTAGCTTCGTTGCAGCGACTCGGTGCGGATGCTGTTTTGCGTACTGAGATCGCCACGTTCGTGGAGCGCCGTGGTTCCGCCGTCGGGGGAGAGCCGGCAGCTGTATCGTTTGTCATGACTTTGGTTCGCTCGTCAGACTCCAAGGAGCTTTGGCAGGGGACCTATTCGTATGGACAGAGCTTCTTAAGTGATAATGTGCTTCAGCTCGGGGACGTGGTTGGACAGCGGCGCAGGGGACCGGGATGGAGTTCGGGTAGTGAGATATTCGAGGCGGGCGTTTCCAGCGCACTGAGAGACCTGAATACACGTCGCGAGCAGCAGTTTCTCGTAATGAAATAGTAGCTAAAAGCTTCCGCAGCCGGGTATTCCCCTCTAAAAAGCCTCTAGGGCGACCGATCTCGAGGTGCTAGTATCTGGGGTCATGTCAGCAGTTCAAAAGAGAAGGTCTTCCACCCGAGTAAAAACGCAACGGTCCGCTAAGGTCGCACCTGCCCGTGCCAAGAGTGGGGCCCCGCAGGGGGCGCTTCGCCCGCATCTGTGGGTGCGTGACGTCGTCTCTCTCCTGTTGTTTGCAACAGCGATAGTCGTGCTGTTGGCGCTCTCCTCGTACGGGTACACACTCGTATCGGGAAAAGCGATCGTGCCGACGGAAAATATCATGGGTCCACTGGGACACGTGTTGGCTACCCTGCTCGCAGGGACGTTCGGTCTGGCCTCCCTACTGCCGGTCGGGGCCTTAGTCTGGCTAGCCCTTTTTAGGAATCGGGGAGGAGAGCAGCGACCTAGGCTCTATAGTGCTCCTGTCGTTGTTGTATCCTTGGTCGCAATGGTCATCGGCACCTCGTCGTTCCTTACGCTCGTCGGGGATGACCGTTTGGGAGGTACGTTGGGTGCCGCGGTAAAGAGTTCTTTGCTCGGAACTTTTGGAGCAGGGGGAGCTTTCCTGTGGGTGCTCTTGGTGTGTGCTGTGAGCGCCGCTATTCTTGCGCAACGCTCAGTGGGTGATGTGGCACACGGTTTGCGATGGATCGTGCAGACCTTGTGCACGTATGCGTTCGTGAAGCTTCCTTTGGAGCTTGGCCGGGGCCTTCTCGCCGCTGTGAGTGTGGCCAGCAAGGTGAGCCTGCGTGGGCTCAAGGGATTCGGTCGATTGTTCGTGTCCCGATCTGTGCCGGTTGCACAGGAAGCCCCACTTCCGCGCCCGAGGTTGCGGAAAAATGTGGTACAGCCACAGCCTTCCCTGGAGCCGATAGCCGCCAAGAGTTTCGAGCCACTGGCGCCCCGAGGTGGAGAGCAGGCGGTAGCTTACGAGCGGGCAGATCCGATTATCGTCAAGCCGAAACCTCCGGAACCTGCAGTTACCAAGAGGATGCGCAGCTCACCTGAAGCGAAGTCTCCGAAAGGAGAGAAGGATGCAGCACCACAGGGAGCGCCGGCCTTCGAGGCCTACGTGCCGCCGGACCTGGCACTGCTCAATCGTGAGGAGTCCGATGGTATCGGTGAGGACGATGACGAGTTGCGGCAAAAGGCTGAGCAGATCGAGGCTAAGCTGCGCGATTTCAACATCGCCGGGCGGGTAACCCAGGTGCATCCGGGGCCGGTTATCACGCTCTTCGAGTTCGAGCCCGCTGCAGGTGTCAAGGTCGGACGCATAGCTGCGTTGCAGGATGACCTTTCCATGAGTCTGAGAGCGAGCAGCATCCGTATTATCGCTCCGATTCCGAAAAGAGGAACGGTCGGCATAGAGGTGCCCAATAAGCATCGGGCGATGGTGAGGCTGCGTGAGTGTCTCGAGAGCCAAGCGTTCGTCAGCTCTGATTCTATTCTAGGTGTTCCACTGGGGAAGGACACGTATGGTGATAGCGTTGTCGTGGATATTGCCACGATGCCGCATCTGCTCATGGCAGGTGCTACCGGTACTGGTAAGTCGGTTTGTATCAATGCTTTGTTATTGAGCCTCTTGTATCGGGCGCACCCCTCTGAGCTTGGCCTAATACTGATTGACCCGAAAGTACTCGAACTGAGCATCTACGATGGTATCCCTCATCTGCGTGTGCCGGTTGTCACCGATCCGCGTCAGGCCAAAGCTGTTCTGAGTTGGGCGGTCAAGGAGATGGACCGGCGCTATCGTTACATGCAGAAGTTCGGGGTGCGTAATATCGACGGCTACAACCAGTTGGTTGCCGGGGGCCAGATCCCTGAGACGAAAGCAAAGGGATCCGACGAGCGGCAAGAGGAGCTTCCGCTGTCCATGGAAACACCGCGTGAGGAGGATGCTCAGCCGAGCCCGTCTCTGGAGTCAGTTGCACCTGAACAGCTCAAACCGCTGCCGAAGCTCGTTATCGTTATCGACGAGTTGGCCGACTTGATGTTGACCGTTGGTCGCGAGGTAGAGGAGTTGATCACCCGTCTTGCTCAAAAGGCGCGCGCAGCGGGCATACACCTTATTGTGGCCACGCAACGCCCTTCGGTGGACGTAATCACAGGGCTGATCAAAGCGAATTTTCCAGCTCGTCTGTCGTTCCGAGTCTCGAGTCGAATCGATTCTCGTACGATCCTCGATTCGATGGGAGCAGAGAAGCTACTGGGCAAGGGTGATATGCTGTTCATGCTACCAGGGGCCGTACCCCTGAAACGCGTGCACGGGGCCTTCGTCTCGGACCAGGAGGTGCAGAAAGTTGTTGCTTCCCTCAAGAATCAGTGTGGTCCGCAATACGATGAGAATATCATTTCTGCCTGCGAAAAGGCCTTGGCAGAGGAGAGTGGCGCGAACGGTGAGGGTGGAACAGGTGAGGACGGCGGCGCAGAGGAGTTCGATCCCTTTTACGACAAGGCTGTCGAGCTGGTGCTCGAGAAGGGGGCTGCTTCCACGTCGATGATTCAGAGGGTTTTTCGAATCGGCTACAATCGTGCTGCACGTATCATTGAGACGATGGAGCGTGAAGGGGTGGTTGGAAAGACCGACGGAGTGCGTCCGCGCGAAATACTGATTAACTCACCTGTGCGAGAACCTGAGTCATAACTGTTCGCAGGGTCCTGTAGTAGACGGGTCGCATGTGGAGCTGCGTACTTAGCCCTGGGATTCGACGGTGTAAGGTATTGAAGATAGGCTCCCTGGCGAATACAATAGAGGTAGACCATGGCAAGTCGGGTTGCCAGGGCAGTACTAGCAAGCAAGGAATGCCGGACTAGTAGACGGGTCGTGAGGTGAGTTTTTCTATGAGTGCGAGTGACGATAAGCCATCCAAGGCAAACGAAAACACGGGCGGAAGCGGTGGGAGCGCACCAGCGCTGTCGCTACTCGAAAAGATTAAGCAGACGCTCGCCAGCACTTCGCCGGATCGCTGGGAGGAGGCTGGAGAACCCCTAGACTCGAGCAAGAAGTTTCAGAAGCCACAAGAGACGTGGGAGCACCTGTATTGTACCGATGCCAAGGCTGGCGTACTGGTGTTGAGATGCTCCACGCCGGTCACGAGTAATTTCTTCGGCGGAGGATATAGCTTCGTCGAGGCCGGTATGCCTCGATATATGATTGAACTACGGGGACGCGGGTGGGCTCCGAAGATGCTGGTAGACCCGTTTTATCGTTCGAGTGGAGCGCAGGACAAGAACTACCAGGTCTTAGCCGAGGGAGATGTTGCAAAGCAACTTTACTTCGAAGTGGAGGCTAGCCTCAGGCAATATCGAACGAGCCTCAAGCGGGATTTCAACGATTCGGTGGAGCGACTGATCGCAAACGTTCGTGAGCAGGTTCAGGAGACCGCGTCGACGGACTGGAAGCAGCTCGAGGGAGAGCAGGGTTACACAGGTTATCGCGGAGACGTAAACGGAATGACCGTGACGATAGCGTGTACGGTGCGCGACCGGGTAGCAACCTACACCATGAACTTCATGAAGTACGGTATGCGCTGGGATTGTCGTGATTCCACCGTCATGCGCGACGTATTCAAAGTCGTAGATGATTCAGTGCGGCAGGCATCACTCGAACAGCTCGGTAAGGTGCTCGAAGATATGCTTTGAGAGAACCGCTTGTTTACATGCTGAGCTGTTGTTCAACGAGCTTGGTGTACTCCTCTTCCAAGTCAGCGTGCTGGCCCTTGAGGCCTTCCAGGCGCTCTTGTACGGCTTGGTAGTCGACGAAGAGGTCGCGTAACCGAGCGCTCGCGCTAGTAAGCGCGTTCGAAAGTTCCTGGAATACTGCTTTTTGATCGGCAGTCATAGGAACCTCGACGATCATCGTGTCCAAGTTCTTCAGCGAAGCGGCCAACTCGTGCTCTAATGACACTGACTGACTGGAATAGGTCTCGTACGCAGTCATAATTTCAGAGAGCCGCTTTTCGTCCTCTTCTCTAGCTGACTTCATCTCCTGCTGCGCGCCCTCTTTGGCCTCGACGTCCTTCTGTGCGGCCTCCAACCTGACCTCGAGCTCCTTGATGAGCTGCTTCTGTGCCTCGAGCCCCTGAACAAACTCCTCAGTCTGTTCTATCAAGCGAGTAAGCTGGGCATAAGAGAATCGACCGTCAGGCGAAGCTCCCGCCGAGCCGATGCGGGTCTCCAGTTCTGCCGCCTCTGCCACTAGCGCTTCGATCTGCTCCTTAGTCGCACCACCAGCGAGCTTCTTGCCTGCGAATGCTGCCCCTACGATTGCTATGAGCGACATAATTGTCGATAAGACGATATAACCAGTTTCCATTCTACAGAATTGAATGTTTAGCCTATCAGAGGCATCATCTCGCTCTTTGTGGCTCTGTGGCAAGCCCGCTCATGCACAAATGGCTGCTCCTTAGAATACTCCGATGGGCGTAAATCGCACGCACAATGACCCTAGCTCTAAGTCCACGAACTCACGAGGGCCTTGACTGCACGGAAATCCCTTCATGCGGGCTTTGAATTGACGCGTGTTAGCTTGAAGGACATTGTTGGATAGCGCCGGAAGGAGCGGTGATATTTGCCCGTGGAGCTCATCCCCGATTGACACGCGAAACTCGCCGTCCGCTGATTCACTGCCCTTACGAGAGAGGTTCATAGCTCTCCCCGCGCCGTCCGCCGATCCGTACGAGGACGTGATCTTGAGCCGTTCGATCTCAACCTTGTCTGAATCGAGGGTGCCACGGAGATGGATCTCGCCATCGGAAAGGGGTGAGAGCTTTACGAGGGATAGGCTCGGCGGAATTTTAGGTATCTCGATCCGGTTTACCACGATATCGAAGCCCCCTTTTGTCCCGTTCTGTCCGATCTTTTGGAAGTCAGATAGCGAGCCACTCACTACTGCCGAAGCGATTCCCAGGGGGCGAACTTGATCGTGTTTAGCAAGATCGACGTCTCGCAGAGTCGCGGATAGACGAGGAGAGGTGCGAACGTGGGAAGCGGTGCCTTCGATCGAGCCGCCATATGCATGCACCGAAAAGTCCACTGTCGGATTGAGCATAAGCAGACTCCACGGAGATACATGAACCTGCGTTCTCTCGAGATCTATCTTTATCGGGGGTCTAATCCCTCTCTTTATCTGCGGACCGGGTAGCCATATCCCGAAGGATTCCAAGGAAACCGAGAATCCACTTACCTTCAACCCCTCCCAGGATATCCGCGCCCCATTTCGTTGAGCAGAGCGCAGCGCTTCCTGTGCGACCACGCGCACAAGGGTCGGCCACAGAAGGTAGATCCCGACACCGAGACCCCCGAGTATCCACACGAACGTTCGACGCAGACGCATGCTTACTCCTCCTGCTATTTCGAAACCGCCTCGAATCCGCTGACCTCGAGCTGAACGTTCAGTGCGTCGTTCGTCGGCCGCTTCTCCAGGTTGATCTGGGAAATCAGCATAGGCTGCTGGCCGGTGGTAAGCGCCTTGAGAAAGGCAGTCAGGCTGCCGAGACTAGTGGTCTCGAACTTAACCAGGAAGATCTTGTGGGCGTACTTACCACCGAGCTGCACGCCTTCCCGAGGAGATACGTTGTAAGCACCGGGAGCGACATTAGCCACGTCGCGCAGTAAGCGTTCGAGATGCGACAGAGGATTGGCCTTGATGTCGACCTTCTCGTAAAACTGCTCAAGCTCCTTGCGGCGCGCGGCGAGCTTGGCATAACGACCGAGAATACTGGGCGCCACTGAGGCCGTGTTCGAGAGGTCCTTGAAGGCGGCGGCTTGGCGCTCGAACGCCGCCGCAGTCGGTTCGATGACGAAGGAATATACACCCATCGCCGTGAGGAGTACGAGGGCAACGAGCCCAATCGCCAGCTCGCGCGGAGTCAATCCGCTGATGTATTTCTTTACCTGCGGTGAGAGGAGGGTGGTCGTCATGCTATTGCGCCAGAATCATCTCTATAGTGAATGGGAAGCGGGAACCACTCGCCGTCCCGGGGGTGGCGGTGACCTTGCTGAAGAGGCTCTTGCTCGAGCGCAGCGTACGCTCCAAATCCTCGATGGCACTGAGCTGCGGAGCTATTCCTTTCAGTTCGGCGCGGGCACCAGATACCTTGATGGACTGGATCTGGAGACCCGTCGAATCAGGCACGAGTCGAGTGACCTCGATGAGTGCGTCCAGTGGGGTGATCTTGGCTGGGGACCCGAGGACGCCGAGCTCCTGAGATATCTTACCCTCCGCCGCGATGAGCGCGGCGCGTATGTCCTCTGCTTCGGCCGGGAAATCGGTGACAACCGTCTGCAGCTCCGAAATGAGAGCCTCTTTGGCCCGTGCAAGATTGTACTCACGAACACCGTACACGCCTCCTATCGCAACTACCACCATGGCGACAGCAGCCAGGACGTATCCTGAGGTCTCCCGGAGAGCGCGGAGCAACTCAGCGAATCGGGGACGAAAGGAGAACTGCTTGGTTCTAAAGTTGGAGAGGGGAAGCGCTGGAGTCTCGTCTTGTGCAAAGAAGGCGCCGAGGGGCGAGAGCCCCACACTTGGGTCACTGGTCTTGACGATATCGTTAAGGGTTAAGGGCTCCACGGGTCGCCCCATGAGCTGATGAAGAGCCAGTTGGTCCGGTACTAGTCCGAGGAGGTATATGGTTTCTATGCGCACTCCATAGCGACGCTCGGTTGCAGCTACCATCAGCTTGAGAGCTGTGAATACCGGTCTTGTGTGAACCTCTCCACCATTTGCGGCACTAGCCAAAAGGTTCGATGCATCTACTACCTGTTCGGCGCGTACCTTACCCTCCACGAACAGCGTGATTGAATACGCCTGACCGGTGCTGCGAACGAGCGCGGCATTGCCTTGGAAAAAATCCTTAGCGATGTGAAAGACTGCACCGGCAGCACTGGAAGGCACGGTCATCACAGCGGGATCGAGCCCTGCTGTGCCACACAGATCGAGGATGTTCTTGACGTATCGCGTCGGCAGGAGTGCGACGTGAACGTCATAGGAACCGCTCGCAGCCTTTGCATCGGCAATGGGTCTCGACAACGTTCCTAGCGAAGAGTGCTGAACCAGAAATTCATCCAGCTCGAAAGGAACGACGTCCTGAACCTCGAGCTCGACGATCTTGTTGAGGTTTTTGGAGTCGCCGAAGGGTAGACTCAAATTGAGCGCGAGGTGCTCGTACGGAGGAATGATAACGGCAGCCGACGTCCACGCAGGTTCGAGCGTTGCGAGCGCGTCACGCAGTGTCTTCACTGTGCGACTCACGGAGCGGGCGGTGATTTCGTGCTCAACATCTCTCTCGGTGGTGCTGTCTTCGTCCGTCGAAAGCTGGTCCGACGACTCAGTCTCGGTAGAAGAATTCAACTCAGCGAGTAACTGCGAGCAGTCCTGGTGCAGGAGAGCGCCCTGGTTCGCGAACAACGGCAGGTCTAACGTTCGACGCTGAACGACCTCCACTACCGTTCCCGATACGTTCGAGACGGTAAGCTCGCACGGTTGAGAGCTTAAATCGACACCGAGGATACACTGCATAACCATAAGAAGTTACTGGGTAAGGCGTGATGGAGCAAGGGTGAGATTGGGATATCTAGGCCCCCCCCCGCCCGCTATGGCTGCGCGAGCACCTCCAGCGCCTATAAGATGACGGCAACCGCTCGCTGGTTGTGCCCTGTCAATTGAAGATTGCTTCCCAGAACGAGTGCTCTCGAGCCTGATTGGAACGGTCGGGACCTGCTCGAGAGCCCAAATCCTGCGACTCAGAAACTGGATCGCCCGAATGCTGAGAACACGGGCTGACAGGTTCGGTCCCCCGCACGAATACCTCCTCGACGACATTCTCGGAGGGGCATTCGCGCGTAGCGACCTCTCCACTTTTTGCGTCGATAGGAACAACAGATACCCCTGGCGGGCGAATAAAGGGGAGGTCTCCCATGAAGGGCTCGCTACATTTCATGAAATCGCCCCATATCGGAGCGGCCGCCTGACCCCCGGAGAGTCCTGTAGGGCTGTTGTCATCGAACCCAACCCACACCCCGACGCTCAAATTGGGTGTATACCCGATGAACCAGGCATCTCGTGCTTTGTCGGAGGTGCCAGTCTTACCTGCGGCTTCACGCTCGAATCCCGCCGTCCGTGCCCCCTTGCCCGTGCCGCGGCTGAGCACCCCTTGGAGCATATTTGTGAGAACGTAGCTTGCACTCTCGTCTGCTATGCGACGTTCTACGATCTTTGAGGTCGAAAGGCGGTCCCCAGCATCGTCCAGAGCAGACACGAAGAGTCGGGGTTGAACGTACATGCCCATACTCGCGAGAGCGCCGTAGGCCGAGGTTACCTTCAGCAGGGTGGTATCGAGCGCCCCGAGAGCGAGCGCTGGAACGCGTGGCACCGATGCGGTTAGTTGAAAAGCTTCGACTGTGCGTGCCAGGGCGGGGATCCCGACGCGCTGCGCGACGTAGATGGCTGGCATGTTGAGGGAGTTTTCGAGCGCGAAACGGAGAGTAACGTCGCCGCGGAAGTCTCGGTCGTAGTTCTCTGGGATCCAGGTTGCTTGGCGCCGCGCCGCTATGGCCATCGGTTTGTCCTCGAGCACGCTGATCGGGGAGGCGACCTTGTATGAGTTGAGGGTCCCATCGAGAGCCGTCAGATACAGGAAAGGCTTGATGGTCGAGCCGATCTGGCGAACCCCCTGGCTCACACGATTGAATTGGCTCTGCGAGAAGTCGCGACCACCCACCCATGCCTTGACCAGGCCAGAGTGGGGCTCGATCGCCACGAGAGCCGCTTCGAGAGGGGCGGTGCGCTTTCCGAATACTGGGTGGTTCTTTTCGAGGCGCGTGAGGCCGTTCTCAATAGCCTGTTCTGCGCAACGCTGCATTCCGAGATCGAGCCCGGTGTATACAGCCAGTCCAGATACCGGCACAGATTCGAGGTCGATGCTCTGGGAGAGATCCGCTTCGAGCGCGCTGGCAAAATAGGGCGCCACCCGCCGGTGGTGCTGCTGAGGGGCAGTGGTGAGGGGTTTCGCGACCCCCGCTGCGTAATCTGTCGCGCTTATGAAGCCGAGATCGCGCATCTTGCTCAGCACGGTGTTGCGACGCTCGCGCGCGCGGTCGGGGTGTTTGCGTGGGTTGTAATAGGACGGTGCCTTGATGATCCCCGCCAACACAGCTGCCTCGTCGGCCGACAGGTCTTCGATGCGTTTACCGAAGAAAGCACTGGCTGCCTCCGGAAAGCCATGCACAGCGATGGCTCCCTCTTGGCCCAGATACACCTCATTCAAGTATAGCTCCAGGAGTTGATCCTTCGAGAGGTGGCGTTCAAGGCTGAGTGCCGTTGGCACCTCCGCCAATTTTCGCCAGATCGTCTTCTTTGGGGAAAGAAAGAGGTTTTTTGCAAGCTGCTGGGTAAGGGTGCTGCCCCCTTCGACCAGGCGCATCGCCACAATATTCCGGAAGGTCGCGCGAGCAATTCCTATTAGGTCCAAACCAAAGTGGTCGTAGAAACGCTCGTCTTCGATCGCCAGAACGGCTTGTCGCACGTGGTTCGGAATCTTGCTCAGTGCAGTAAACTTACTGGCGCGTAACTCCGTCGTACCGATGTAAGAGATGACCTGTGGTTCGAGAAGTACATTGGAAGAATCGTCACTACGAGTCCCTAGAACTTCCCCAGTCTGGAGCGACAGCTTGAGCTTGCGCGAGCCTAGCATCACGCCTGATGGAGTCCTGAATTCCCGCGTTACGATTGCAAGGGCGCGGTCGGCGATGGAGAACTCCCCCGGTTTGCTCGGGGACGAAACTTCGGAATAGCGTCGATCGACGAGGATAGATCTGACTTTATCCTCGGGATGATCGCTGGAGGCAGAGAGGCGCGCCACGGTGCCCGATATGTCGAGTGGACTGGAGTAGATGACGGGCAGTGTGGAGCTGTCGAGTGAGCGCAGACGGGTCTCCACGACGTGGTCGTTGTAGACACACATGCCAGCCAGCCCGAGCAACACCAGAACGCTCGACAGCACCAGGCGCTTGGTCCATCGAGAACGTGGCTTTTGTGCAGTTTTCTTCTTTTTGACGGTACGGGGCTTGGTCGCCCTCTTTCGCGTAGAGCTCGATGGGCGCTTGGTTTTAGGCGACTGGCGGGGCATGATTATCGATTTTAACGTCAAGCACGTACAGCGTGGCTGACATCCTGAATATCAGCGGTGCTCACGAAACGAAAGTGCTGTATACATGTAACAGAGAAAATGAACACTTTATGAGGCTCCTATGATCGGACGTTTGCGCGGCGAAGTGGTCGAGATCGACGGTGATTCCGTTCTTATAGATGTACAGGGGGTCGGATACGAGATCGTGTGCACGTCGACGCTCGTTTCGCGCCTCGATATTGGGTCGCAGGCGGTCGTTAGTGTGTATACGGATGTCCGCGAAGATGCCATTCGTCTGTTTGGGTTCGATTCGCCTGCCGAGCGGCATATATTCTTGCTCCTCAATCGAGTTTCTGGGATGGGACCGCGTTCCTCGTTGGACGTAGTATCCAACGTGGCTATTCGAGATCTTCTTCACGCGATCGGCTCGGGAGACGTACAGGCGCTCATGTCGATAAGGGGGGTTGGTAAGAAGAAGGCCGAGCGCATAGTCGTCGAGCTGCGCGACTTGGTAGCATCGATGGCAGGTGAGCGATCGAGTGCGCTGCGCTCTATGTTGACGGTTGAGCGGGGCGGAGGGCGTGAGGCGCGGCCACTTTCCTCTGATGCGGTTTCTGCTCTGGAGGTGCTCGGATTCGCTCGTCGGGACGCGGAGGCTGCGGTTTCGAAAGCGGTCGAAGCTAAGGGCGCTTTTGGTGAGGTGGGGGACCTTGTTCGGGAAGCCTTGCGTTTCGTCTAGGGAAGCGCGGCAAACCCTCCCTGCGTAGCTCCTAAAAGCCGCGGTCTGGGCAATTCGAGGTTTTGAGGTCTGTCCTCAAAATGGGTGTAACAAAGCTTTTTTATTGTCAAAATTCCCTATCTCAACCCCCTGTTCGGGCCTCCCTGTAACGTGTAATCTACGTTGAGTAACCAAACCAAGGGGGAGTATGTCGACCGCTGATAAAAGGGGTTCTCAAGGCGGAGACTTCGAGGATGAGATCGAGATATGGGGCTCCGATAGCGTAGCAGTCGAGCCGTTCGATACTTCGCCGTCGGGCGCGGACGAAGAGGAAGCGGCCCAGCTCTCCCTTAGGCCCAGCCGGTTCGATGACTATGTCGGTCAGGAGCACGTTCGCAACAACCTCCAGATCGCCTGCAATGCGTGCAAGCGTAGAGGCGATCCCCTCGACCACGTTCTGCTTCACGGCCCTCCTGGCCTGGGTAAGACCTCTCTCGCGCGGATCATAGCCGGGGAGCTCGGCGTCGGTTTCAAGGGCACGTCAGGACCGGCGATTGAGCGCCCGGGAGACCTCGCTGCGATCTTGACATCTCTTGCACGTCACGACGTGCTCTTCATCGACGAAATCCACCGGCTCTCACGAGTGGTGGAGGAGATCCTCTATCCTGCGATGGAGGACTTCGAGCTCGATATCGTGATTGGCCAAGGCCCGTCAGCTCGCTCGGTAAAGATTCCGCTCAAGCCGTTCACCCTCGTGGGCGCTACCACTAGGTCGGGAATGCTCACTTCACCGCTACGGGATCGCTTCGGCATAGTCCATCGACTTGATTTCTATTCGATCGAGGATTTGGGCCGGATCGTCATTCGCTCTGCGGGTATTTTAGGTATCCAGTGCAGTTCGGACGCGGCGCAGGAGATCGCCTCGCGTTCGCGTGGGACACCGCGCATTGCGAACCGGCTCTTGAAGCGCGTCCGGGACTTCGCCGAGGAGTGTGCGCAGGGGGAGATCTCGGTTCCGGTAGCGCGGCAGGCACTCGAGTTGTTAGAGATCGACCCTGTCGGACTCGATCGTACAGACCGCGCATATCTTGCGATGATCATAGACAAGTTCGAGGGAGGTCCGGTTGGGATCGAGACGATAGCCGCTGCCTTGGGTGAGGACCGAGACACCTTGGAGGATGTATTCGAACCCTACCTGCTGCAAGAGGGATTCGTGGCGCGTACCAAGCGTGGTCGCGCGGTAACCGAACGTGCGTACGTTCACTTGGGAAGGCCCTTCGAGGAAGAGGCTCGGCAGAGAACACTTTTCTCGAAGGATTAGAGCTGCTGTGCTACGTCCCCTTTCAATCGTTCTCGTGATTGCGGCTGTTTCTACCCAGGGGCTGTTCACTGTCTTCTGGACAAGTAACGAGAAGCAGGCGGTGACCGTGTACAGCTCGGGACTCACCGAATCAGTTGTAGAATGCCTCGATTCGGCGCGTCAGTCGCGAGTGCGGATCGAGTTTCGTGTGTGCAGGCGCAGCCCAGCGTGGTTCGACTCGTGTCGACCAAGTCGGAGTGGCCTCAACACTATTGAATTCGACCCGATCACCGAGAGCTATCGCGTCGTATCAGATCTGCTAGGGGATGATTCGGAGCCTATTTCGACCGGTATTCCCTCACGAACCGAGGCGATCGAGGTGGCGCTTCATACGAAGGCGATACGGCTAGACTACCTTGCGCAGGAGGATGCCACGGTTCTTCAGGAGCGAGGGACCTATATGCAGGTACGAGCAACCACATCGTGTCGAGGAAGCGTCAACAGATTCTTCGCCAATGTTTCGCAGATCTTGACGCTCGGGATGGTCAACGTGGTCGAATCGACCACGGATTGGAACGACTTCAGTCTGGCTTCTGACATCACGACACCGCGCTCCGAACCATGAACGATATCTTCAGGCTCTTACGAAAACTTAGGTGGGTTCTGGCAGCGACAGCACTGCTCCTGATCCTCCTCATCGTCGTACTCACGGTCGACTGGAGTGGTAACGACGGGTCCTCTTTGAGCAATATACTGGTATTTGCGTTGGTCAACCTCAACGTGATGGCCCTGGTTGTGCTCGGCTTCATCGTGGGGCGCAACGTGGTAAAGCTCATCTTCGAGCGCCGCCGTGGAATCTTGGGCGCGAAACTGCGCGCCCGCTTGATGGTTGCATTCGTACTCATCGCAGGGGTTCCGATAACTCTGACCTTCATAGTTTCGAGCGGACTCATTGGAGAAGCCATGAATGGGTGGTTCTCCGACGAGGTGGAGACTGCGGTGACGAGCGCTGTGACCATAGCGCGGCAACACCTGGCGAGCGTCAAGGTATCGGTCCGAGCAGCATCGGATAGGATCGAACGAGCTCTGGAGGCCTATAAGAACGCGGAGGCCGGGCAGCTGGAGAAACTGCAGTCGCGGTTGGAGGATCTGAGGTATCGCAACGATCTGTATGCGGTGAGGATCGTGGAGCGCAGCGGTGCAGTGATTGTCGAGTCAGCGCATGCGACTGCCGGAGTGGAGTCCTTCAAGGAACCAGATCTGGACAGTGATGCGCTGCGACGAGCCCAAAACACGGAGCCTGTCCTCAGGGTAGAGGAGCGAGGAGCGAGTCAGTTCGTACGATGTTACGAGCCCTTCGGTGACAGGATACTCGTCGTTTCGCACCGTATGGATCCCGATATAGTACAGGCCCAGGGAGCCGTCAGTGACTCGTTCGCTGAATACGAACAACTAAAGTCTCTCAAGCACCCCCTGAAGAGCAACTTCGTCTTGACGCTGGCACTCTTCAATTTGCTCACTATTTTCGGCGCAATATGGGTGGCGTTCTTCATATCGAAGCAGATTACGGGCCCAATCCAGAAGCTCGCCGAGGGAACGCGCAGTGTGGCGAAAGGCGATTACGATTTTGCCCTGGAACCTGCCAGAGACGACGAGGTGGGGTTCCTCGTGAATTCCTTCAATCAGATGTTGCGTGATCTGCGGGCATCTCGCGACGAAGCGGAACGGCGCGGAATACTAATCGAGACGATCCTATCTAACCTAGCTGTCGGAGTGATCGCGCTCGATACCGAGATGCGGGTAACGACGGTCAATAGTGCAGCAGCGGCCATGTTGCAGATCGATCATATAAATTTTTCGCCGGGGGTACCGCTGACCGACCTGCTCAGTCGAGAAGATTTTCAGCCGATTGCTCCCCTTCTGGCGTCCTTGGTGCCGTCCACTAACGAGAAAGCTCCGTTGGTGGCAGAGGTCGAATGCACCATTCATTGTGGGGGACGAGAGCTCTTGGTCCTTTGTACCGCGGGTCGCATCGTCGGCTCAGAGAGCGAATGCCTCGGATTCGTTCTTATCTTCGATGATATCACCGAGCTGTCGCGTGCTCAGCATCTTGCGGCCTGGAGGGACGTCGCGCGGCGTATTGCACACGAGATAAAAAATCCGCTCACCCCGATACAGCTCTCCGCTCAGCGCCTCGAGAAACTCCTCTCCAATACAGGACAGCTTGAGCCCGTAGAAGAGTGCACACGAACGATCGTGGAACATGTTGCCATTATCAAACGTTTAGCAAACGAGTTTTCCGAGTACGGCCGGATGCCTACGGCTCAGTTCGTGGCGACGGACCTACAGGGGCTACTCGTGCACACGCTCGGCACCTTTCGTACGAACTATCCCGACGTCGAGTTTCAGTGGGTTATTGCGAGCAAGCTTCCCGAGATGCTTCTCGATCCCGAACAGATCCGCGGGGTCGTCGTCAATCTACTCGACAACGCCGTAGCTGCCGTTGCGCATGTTCGGGATATGGGGCGTTCCCCGCTGATCAGAGTACAGGCGTCTTTTGACCGCAGAAATAGTCGGGCCGTTATCGAGGTCGACGACAACGGACCGGGAGTGTCGGCCACCGACAAAAATCGGATCTTTCAACCGTACTTTACGACGAAGAAGGGTGGAACGGGACTCGGTCTTGCTATCGTGAGCTCGGTAATTTCTGATCACCAGGGGGAGATTAGAATTTTCGACAACCATCCCTTCGGTACACGTTTCGTGATCAATCTTCCGCAGCATCCCCAACATACGACGGTCCGAAGGCTCGGAGCGTCAAGCGGCGAGATTTGAGTTGGTTCTCGCACCACAGCGAGCGAAAAGAGCCCTAATTGGCCTCATAGGTCGAGTAGTTTCAGTGGGTTACAAATCTACTTGGTGCTATGGTGCTCAGGGACGTATACTTGAAAGATAGGTAGCATTTTCTCTTCTCGTGGCGATTTCCTAGTCGCTCGTAGATGCTGGGAAGTATTTTCGTCGTTCACCATCCTTGAAAGCCGACCTTATTCTGTTCGGCATCTGTTAGCTCCTCCAGGAGCGACCCATATCTCGTGAGGACCATGATCCCAACGCAAACACTCAGTCGTTTCATTCACGCCAAACGCCGACAGTTCCCGGACAGCACCGGCGAACTCTCGGATCTACTCATGTCGATATCTCTGGGCGTCAAGTTGATTAGTCAGATGGTCGCCACCGCTGGTATCAAAGGATTGCACGGGTACACCGGACGGACCAACGTGCATGGAGAGAGTACTCAGGTGCTCGACGAAGAGGCCGACGAGGTTCTCGTGGAGTTGCTAGGCTCCTCGGGACACTTCGGACTGCTCGTTTCCGAGGAGCGAGACAGCGTGATTTCGACCGAGGCCAGCTGTAATGGCGGGAAGTACGTCTTGGCTTTCGATCCCCTCGATGGTTCCTCCAACATAGGTTCGAGTATCCCTACCGGAACGATATTCTGTATACTTCAAAGACTGGATCTTTCGCGTCCAGCGACCCATGAGGATTTTTGTCAGCCTGGGACAAAGATCGTAGCGGCCGGCTATTCAGTGTACGGCGCAAAGACCTCCTTCGTGTATTCAACTGGTCGAGGTGTGCACAGCTTTACCCTTGATCCAAGTATCGGAGAGTTCGTGCTCACAGACGACGAGATCATCATTCCTCGTAAAGGGAGCATCTTCAGCGTAAACGAGGGGAATCAGTGCTGGTGGGATTCAGGGGTCAAAGACTTCGTTCAGGCGATAAAGGATTCGAACGCGCAGGCGGAAAAATCGTATTCCGGGCGTTACGTCGGATCACTCGTAGCCGATTTCGACCGGACTCTACGTAAGGGTGGTATATTCATGTATCCAGTCGATGCGAAGCGACCCAAAGGGCGCCTGCGGCTCTTGTACGAGTGCATGCCCCTGGCTTTCATAATGGAGCAGGCTGGAGGTAGAGCGGTAAACGGCGCGCGGCGGGTTCTCGATATCGTTCCGAGTGACATTCATGATCGGTGCGCGTTCATAGCAGGGGGCGAGCACGAGGTGGATTGGTACCAGCGAGTCGTCCATCCCGAGCTCACGACTCGAGGGGAGGTTCCTCATCTGCCAGTCGAGGTTAATGTTGAGGTGGATAGTCCCCTTAAAACAAGAGGTCGAGCGAAGAGAGGCGCCAAAGCGCAGCGGCATCTCCCTCCCTCGAAGGGGTCGAGCTCCTATATCGCGTAAGAAGAAGAGCCGTGGTCTAGGCCCGTGTATGACTTGAAGGTCGTCGCCGTTTGCCGCGAACGGGTGAAGAAAGGGCGCCCTCGTCTTCAGCACATTGTAGCAGCCATCGAGCTGGGAAGGTTTTGTCACAACGGTTCCTTTGCGGTATGGTCCCCACCACGATGGTGGAGTCACGTACCCAGTCCTTTCCCACAAGAGCCCTTCTCGTATTGCTGGGTGCGTACGGGGTGGTCTACCTCCTATTTCTCGGGCTACCCCTGATAGGGGGAAGCTCCGAAGCGAGGGAGGCGCAGGTTATCGACGTCATCCTGAGGGAAAATACCTGGGCACTTCCGCTGCGCAACGGAATCGTGCCGTCTAAACCGATCCTGTTTCACTGGATTGGGGCCGCACTCTCGTGGAGTGTTGGAGGAGTATCTGAATTCTCGGTCAGATTGCCATCGCTCCTCTTGGGTCTTGGTATCATAGCGCTGGCAGCGCTTGCGTCGTTTCGCTTGGCGCGCATGAATCGTGCGTGGGAGTGCTCGTTTGTTCCGCGTCAGGTGGCTCTGATAACGGTGGGTGTTCTCACGTTGACCTATGGATTTCACACCATGGCCGGTCAGGCGATGGTCGACATGTGCTTTGCGTTCTTCGTGTGGTGCGCGTTTTGTTCAGTGCTGTCGAGCGACCCATCGGCATGGAAAGAGAGGAGAGCTGTCTCGACCGGAGCGCGTACCCTTTTCTGGACAGCGTGTGCGGGAGCCGTTTTGTCCCGCGGGCCGATCGGGGTGGTACTACCCGTTGCGCTCGTGACGGTGCCGGCGCTCGTTTTTTGCGATCTGCGTAGCGTCGTCCGAGAGGTTCTCAGACCAAGTGTGGGTTGGCTGGCCTTTGCGGCTCCCATAGCCTGGTATTACAGCGCATATTCGCATGGCGGTGAGGCGTTCGTGGAACGGCAGATCTTTTTCGAGAACGTGCGCCGTTTTTTCGGGGGAGATCATGTGAACACCCAACCGTGGTGGTTCTATGGGCCGTCTCTCTTGCGAAGTACTGCACCGTGGGGTGTCCTAGCCCTCCTCTGTTGGATAGCGGAGATACGGCGACCGCGACTCGAGTTCGCGTACGGAACGGGCTCTAAAGCGTTGTTCTCCGTTCCGTTCTTGGTTCTGGTGGTGGGGATTCTGTTTTTCTCCTGCGCGGCCGGTAAACGACATTCCTATTTAGTGCCGCTCTATCCACTTGTAGCGGTGCAGTTCGCTCTTGTTGTGGCAACATGGATGGAGCGGGGCGGAAGTCGTTTGCGACAGAGGATAGGAGAGCTTTCGCGCCGCATGGAGTGGGTAGTGGCCCTGCTTGGGATAGCGTTGTTGGTAGGCGTGGGGCTCTCTTTGCGTGGGCCACTGTTTTCGCATCCGCTTGCATCCGAGATTCAATCGGCGCTGGCAGCCGCGGTTCCGCGATTGTCGGTATTGGTCCTCGTGACGGTTTTGGCGAGTGTAGGGTGGGGAACGAAATCGCTCAAAAGCTCCCTGTTCTGCGTATGGTTCTCGGTGATCGTTCTGATGACAGGATTAGTGTCTACGGGTGCACGCATAAAGGCACACCTTAGAAACTTCAGAGGAATGAGCCAGGAGTGGATTGCTCAGGCGCGGCCGATGGATGAGCTGACAGTCATAAAGAATCCATTCGACGAGTATTTCGATCCGATCCTGTTTTATGTGCATCGGAAAGTACACGTCATTCGCGATGATCTCGGTACGCCTCCGTGTGCCGAGCAGAGGCTCTATCTGGCTCGTCGCCAGTGGATGCAAGAAGCGTCGGAGCGCTTACAGGGCCGCGTGACGGAGGTTGCCACCCTTCGGGAGATCGGGAGCATGCTCAAGGAAGGTGATCGTCGGGAGCTGGTCATCTTCAGATGCCAGCCGGTCCGGATGGATCTCATCGCCCAGGGAAGCGAGGCAAAACCCCTCCCTGCTACGAAAGCGGATCTTGGGCTGCTCTTCAATTTTCACGATGGGAAAAAATCCTCAATGTATCGCAGCGGATACATCTGCGGTTTTTCC
>JBILEW010000141.1:0-7207 GCA_044351885.1 Bdellovibrionota bacterium | reverse complement strand
CACTAATAAAGATTACGGAACAATAATTGTCCCTCTTGTTGTCCCAGAGAATGCTGAGAGCGCAGACTTTCTTGATAGCACACCGTATCGGTATGTCGCGCAGATCATGCGGGCGCTGAGAGCACATGATGATAGGTTCGAAGTCAGGACGAGAGACCTGCTCGTAGGATATGCGAGGAATCAGCACGGGCATCGCGGGTCATCTGAGTCTGTAATATTTAATTCAGAGGGACTCAGCAGTAACCTTCTCGAGCGCCTCTACACCAAAATTCTTAAAATTGGCGCTGGAATGAGGGGAAGTCCGTTGACCGAGGAACTTATTGTTAGGGCGGCGATTCGACATTTTAAAAAAACTGGGAAATGGCCAACAAATCAGGATTCAACGAGTAGTATCCCACTTCTTCCGGGGGACAACTGGGCGGCTATAAATTTGGCTTTATCTAGGGGGTATAGAGGTCTCGAATCGGGAAAGTCTCTGGCAAAAATTCTTGGGCCCACCAAGAAGGAATTTGGTTCGAAAATTCGCGCTAAAGGAATTCCTCTAACGGAGAAGATAATTGTGCAAGCAGCTAGAGATCATTTCGAGCGCACCCAAAAATGGCCAACGCAAGAAACTGTTGAGGATATTCCACTCCTGCCGGGGGACAATTGGGCGGCAATTAATGCAGCAGGATACCTAGGTCAAAGAGGGTTAGAGAAAGGCAGAACACTACCGAGGATTCTTGCTCCGATTAAAGCCGGATACGGCACCAAGATTCGAAATGAGGGAGGGGCACTTTCGGAGGAGACTATTATCGAAGCCGCAGTGCAGCATTTTAAAAAGACGGGAATTTGGCCCTCGTGTAACGACAGATCAAGCGAAATACCACTTTTACCTGGAAGCACTTGGGGCACCATCAATTCTGCAGGAAGACAAGGTAACAGAGGTCTTGGTAAGGGCCGGTTACTAACTAAAATTCTAGCCCCCATAAAAGAGCACTATAGAAATAACCCCGATGCCCGTTAGGAGTAGGTGCGCCGCCCCCCTATTTCCCCCTCTATTTCTCTCAGGTGAGATGAAGGCTCCTTGGCGATCGACTACCGGAAGTGATAGCCGATCAGTGCTGTAACTAACCAAACCAAGGAGCATGAGTATGGTAACTGAAACGAGCGTAGGGATCGACTACCATGAGCGTGGCGTACAAGTATGCGTAATGTCTCGAGACGGGCGGGTTGAGTTCAATCGGAAGGTCAAAAATGACATCGACGCTGTAGTGGAAGCGATTGGAAGGGGGCGAACGGAAGTAACGGTTGTGGCGGAAGCGTGCAACGGAAGCGCCACATTTCTGGATCAACTACACCTACGCACCGGCTGGCCCGTACGACTATGCCATCCTGGATACGCACAACGGATGCGAGCAAACCCGGACAAGATCGACAAGAGCGATGGGGAGTTGATAGCAGACTTAACCCGAGTTGGATATCTACCCGAAGTGTGGCTTGCGCCAGCGGCTATCCGAGATCTGAGAGCGTTGGTGCGCTACCGAGCTGCGGAGATAGATAAAGGTTGAGTGATAAAATTAAGGATCCGGGCGCTATTACGAAACAACCGTGTGCGTCCGCCGGAAGGAGTGAGTCTTTGGACTATCAAGGGACGAAAATGGCTTACGTCGGATGGGATTCTTGAGGGGCACAGCGCCTGGGTACTTAGTCGCCACCTGCGTGAACTTGAGCATCGAGGTGCAGAGGTGAAACTTGTCACTAAAAAAATTGAGGAATACGTCAAAGGAGATTCGTTGTGTCTAAAGCTCATTCAACACAAGGGAATTGGAGTTGTTACCTCCGCTATCATGAGGTCTGAAATCGGCACATTCTCCCGTTTCAAAAATGGGAAGCAGCTTGCTCGCTTCTGTGGTGTTTCGCCATGCAACCGCTCTAGTGGTGAGATAGTAAGTGACAGTGGCGTTATACGCTCAGGGAACACTTTGCTAAAATCATGCCTCACGCAGGGAGCCATATCCCTGATTCGGTATGATCAAGCGTGGAGAGATTTCGCGCAGAAGCTCACCGCTCGGGGCAAGCCTAATGGTGTGGTCATATGCGCGGTGGCAAATCGATGGATTCGTCGACTCTTCCACGAAATGAAGTAGCGGTAAAAAAGATTTGGCAGTTTCGGACATGGTGAGCTCGGGCGGTCTCTGGGGCTAACAGCCCGTTCTCAGGTGGGGCAGCCATGTTCATTTTTTCGGTACCCTCGAATCATTACACACTGGGCAAGCTCTCGTCAGCCGCGCTCGTATAGAAGATTGGGTATTACCTCTTGACTGCCTACATAGAAGAGACCGCGCAGTAGCTCGGACGGTGCTTCATGTTTTAAGAACGGACTGACCACTGTTTTCGGAGGCATCTGGCATACACTGGAATTGCGACCGTGCACTCATAAGACCTTCGAAAAATCGCCGTCCATAATCACGATAAAGCCGCCATCTCTCTTGGTTATCAGTAGGGGCTCCGGATTCAACGAGAGCCGGTAAGCCACCTCCTTGAATGAACGAATGAACGTCGTCGCGGTCAGGATCTGGTCGATTCGAAACATGGTGGCCCCCTTGAATTGATATGTTTTGAAAACATATTAATCGCCATCCTGTGCGGAAAATTGCCTTGAAGTAATGCGAGCAATCGCCTGGATCTCTTACATCTTTCGATGTGATTTTAACTCATGTTTTGCAGGTATATCGCTTGCGAAATTACCGCGCGCTCTCTGAGAGAAATAGAAGGGAAATAGAAGGGGGAGCACCTTTTCCCCTGCAGTCTCGGGGAATATGAAATTAGCTTTTACCGGCGCTAGTTCAGTAGGGTGAGAACTACAGAGGGCGAGCTTTGCTCTGAGATCTCTTGGAAAGCTTCTGAGCGAGTTTCCGCGAGAGGAGCTGGGAGTGCGGTCACGGGGGAAGCAAAGCCTCTCCCCTGACTGACCCTGACCACCACAATGTCTTCCTTGAGGAAAGCTTGAAAGGTATTCTGCCAGTCGGCTGCATTAACCGAGCCCCTCGACATCGTTCCGACAAGTAGAGGGAACGTTTGGATGGATTCAGTTGGCGCAAACTGGCAGGCAACTCGGGCATTTCCGCCGTCGGCTGCAGAGAAGTAAGCTCCCAGAGAGTGGGGAAGACATGCTCCTTTCAGAGCTACCTTGTGCCCAAGTAATATTTGTAAGTTTTCGGATGTCACTGGTGTCGGCGGACTGAAAAGACTCTCAGAAGGATTAGCGGATTCGATTTTGAGAATGGCCTTGGGCTCTTGGGCGTAGAGTGTCCATAGTAGCAAACCTAAGCTGAGGGCTGAGACTAACAGCAAGGGGCCGCCATGGGGGCGATCGAGGAACTCGAGAGTTTTCATTCTTTATTCACACTAGACTTGTGCACCTTGTGGCGGACTAAACCTCAACCCTTTTACTCGAAACAAAGGTCTGTCCAATATCGTAGAGCCACCCCCGAGTCATCCGGCTGCACCAACGCCCCAAGCTGCATGCTGCTTACCACGGTTCTGCATTGCAGGTTATCTCCAAACTCAGTTCGCGCCAAGATCGCAAATACCCGGACTAAGAAAGTGAGCAGTACGTGATCTAAAAGCGTTGCTTCTTAGACCCATAGCTTTAACGGTCTTCTTCGGACAAGTCGGACGGTTTACAGACAATAGTAAGTAACACCAGCTCAAGAGAGGTCCTGAGCGCACCAGTAATCGAATACATCTGGCTGACTGTCCCTGCACATCTCATACATTTGATCTGGCAACTCTTCGGCTGTCGAGCCCCCAGCTATACATCTGCAAGACTCACCTTGTATAACGTTAGGATCCGGCACACAGTTAAACCCACACTCAAAATAAGGGGGTTGAGGAGAAAAAATTAGTTGTTTAGTGCGCACAGCACATATCGACGCAAAATTCCTGCAATACAGGGCTCGACCCAATTGCCTCACAGCAACTAGGCTAATTAATGCAATGAGGGCCATCGCAAATAGAAGTTCCAGTAGATTAGAACCGCTTGCCGATCTCATTTAAAGAATAGTCATCCTACAATATAAATGAAGGTAAGTTGCTGCTACAGAGTAGGTTATGATGGATGTCCGGATAATGCACCATCCTTTCTGTAAAGTTCGGTGCCGCTGAATCTGCTCGATAGCACCCCCCTATTTCTCTCAGAGACCGCGCAGCAGCTCGGACGGTGCTTCATGTTTTAAGAACGGACTGACCACTGTTTTCGGAGGCATCTGGCATACACTGGAATTGCGACCGTGCAGCCATAAGACCTTCGAAACACCCGCCCGTGTTAGTCCGGGGTTGCTTTGTAAGCGACTAATCCCCACAATCTCTGATATTAAGGCTTGTCTCGTGTTAAGCGCTAAGTTTCTCTCGTATGGCCCGTCTGCCGCGGTAGTTTCGGAGGTCCAGCTTTCTGCTACACTGCCGACATGAATGAACTCGCAAGCGATCTTGCCACCAAACTCTCGGAACTGCAGGTCGATTATCAGCATTTCACTCACGCTGCAGTGTTCTCCACCGCCGATGTGGCTCTCTTGCCCGAGAAGCTCCCGGGTATCGACACCAAGAACCTCTTTTTGCGCGACGAGAAGCGTACACGCTACATCCTCGTCTGTGTGCGGGCCGAAACTCGAGTGGACTTGAAATCGCTTGGGCGCTTGCTAGGGATGAAGGGAATAACCTTCGCGTCACCCGACGATATGCTTAAGATGCTCGCCCTCACGCCCGGGTCTGTCTGCCTTTTCGGATTGATGAACGATGTGGCACGACGCGTAGAGGGATTCCTCGATGGATCGATCGCTCCTGAGGAAACCATGCAGAACCATCCGTTGGTGAATACTGCAACCATAACCCTCAAGGTCTCCGACATGGAGCGCTTTTGTGCGTCGGTGGGCCATCCCCTCAGCCGAATAACGATACCTGCTCGAGCCTGAGCTTTAGCAGGATCTTGCAGAGATTATCGATGACCGGATGGCAGGCAACCTGTGGAGACGGATGCGGAAGGAGCGGGGTGTTACTTGGTCCTACAAAGGAACATTAATCCCCACCGTATAGGTCGTTCCCTGAAATCGATCGCGCGCATGGAGCTCCTGAGTAACACGCGCCATCGCTCCGAGCTGTCCTGGGATAAACCAGTAGGAGGCTTCTAGCGAGGTATTGATCATGCGATCTCTGCCGTCCTCTGCAGCATCGCTACCGCTAGCGTCACCGGTCTCCCAAATTCCACCCGCTAATAGTCCCACCATAAAACTCTCAGAGAACGCTTGCGAAACACCGAGCTCCACTACCGTATGAGGGGCAGGGCGCAGGTCGTACCCCTGTTTCCGTCCGTTGACCTCCTCAAGTACCGATGCAGAGATCAGGAGGCCTGGATTGCCGAGTGGGAAGAACGACACGGTGCCGCGTATGTCGTGACTCCAGTAACCCAATCCGACGTTATCGGAGCGAGTAGGGCTGTACTCTCCCACAGGAGCCCAAAAGGCATATTGCGCAGAGACGGCCCACATCGAGTTCAGATGCCAGGTGAGGTTTACTGGAATGGCGTAGAGATCCGCCAGCCCCACATTCTGATTGTTGAATAGTGGAATGTCCTGCTCGTAAGCTGTCAGTGCGGAAAATTGCCTTGAAGTAATGCGAGCAATCGCCTGGATCTCTTACATCTTTCGATGTGATTTTAACTCATGTTTTGCAGGTATATCGCTTGCGAAATTACCGCGCGCTCTCTGAGAGAATAGTGGAGGGATCTTGTTGGTTGGTATCGGACGATACCAAGCAGCGTGATGAAGGAGTTATCCACACCCGTGGATCCCCCCCCCCACGCCCCCCTTAACAGCCGCTACTACCGGAGTTATTAACAGGTAAGTGGGGAGCTGTTACCTGTCCAAACTTTGGGGTCCACCCCAGAGCCTAAAATTTTTGGCAGAAGATTATACATCTTCCACTTAGATCTCAGGCAATCGGCAACCGATCATTCTACAGCATTAGATGGGATTCACTATTCTGGGACTTTTTAGCCTTAGTATTTTGCCCACCGCCTCAAAACACCGCCTTCTGTCAGTCTGCGGTCTTTTTGGGGGTTAAGTTCCTCGATGATGTGACGATACTGATTATAGCTTGAACTATCGGACTAAGATCTCCCCATCAAATCGATCTCGGGCGGTGAAACCTTATGAGCATAAAAAGCGAGACGAAATACACGCCAAGACTTGCAACAAGGCGTCACGAGTGTCTGGGAAAGATTCTATTAGCATCATTACTCGGTGCTTCTCTCCTTTTTGTGTCGCCACCTCAGTTATCGGCCCAGGATTATCGATGTGGATGCCCTTTACCAGAGGGCAGATTTAGCGACGAGTGCAAACCTGACACGAAGTACCACTGCGTTGCGAGTGGCACGTTGTATGAGCCCTTCTGCGTACCTTTCCCAGAAAAGCCCGGTGCCCGGATACAATGGCCTCCAACGTGCGTGCTAGAACCAATATACATGCCGCCCGACTGGGTACTACGTTGTACAAAGGAAGATAAACCAGTAGACACGCCTGCAGAGTGCTCCCACTTTACGTTCACCACCCAGGTTCCAATATGCGGTGAATGGCCGGATTGCATACCGAATCCACAAGAATATTATACTAAAACTTACAACTGCAACGAAGCCGTGGGCAACGGCTGGGATGGGTTAAAGATACAAGAGAACGGTTGCAGCAGTGCTAGAACGCAAGCGGAGTGTGAAGAGAAAAAATGTACAATCCAACAGACTTTGCGCGGTGACGATGAAGAAACTCAGTGTTCTACCGATCTCACCGAAGAGCGTGGCTGTAAGTGGACTACTTGGGCCCCTGCCGCCCCTACTGAACCTTATGTCCCCGATTCAAAAGAGCCTGAGAAAAGTCCTGAAGAATCATGAAGACCCTAAGAATGTTAGAAACAGGAATCTACTTGTGTCGGAGATACACGGGTGTGATCGAGCTTACAGGCGCTTCGCTTGTCACACCCCTCTTCGCTCGCAATGGTGATCTGCTCCCCCCAAATAGTGCCGAAATGATGTAGAGTTTCCTCTAAGTATGACCTTACCCCTTTCTTTGGACACCCATCAGATAGAAAAATCTGGGTTCGGCACCTCGTGGGTTATCTGTTCGCCTCTGTAGCTCGGCGGGACTCCTCCCAGAGACCTGTGGGGCCTGACATGGTT
>JBILEW010000066.1:0-21631 GCA_044351885.1 Bdellovibrionota bacterium | reverse complement strand
AACATAAGGCGGACTACCCTGGACCGCGGAGCTTCCGCTCCGCTTGCCAGCACCATCACCATGCACGCATAAGGCGGACTAGAAAGTCCGCGGTCCGTTTGCTCCGCTTGCTATTAGCACCACAATCCCCGCATAAGGCGGACTGGAACGTCCATGGTCCGGCTATTATCGGAGCGTTTATAAAAACTTCACGCACTTCCAATCAGGATCCCGGCTAGAAACACCAAAACACCCCCCAACCCAACCTGGAAGGTCGCAGAGAACCACGGGGTATCCATGTACTTGTGCCGAATCCACACGATAATACCGAGCTCTACCAGCACTACAAGGAAAGCGATCGCTGTTGCAAACTCGAAGCTCGTGATCAGATACGGCAGGGCATGTCCTATGCCTCCGACGGTTGTCATCAGTCCACACACCACGCCCCGCAGAAAGGGATGGCCGCGACCTGTCAGAACGCCATCATCCGAGAGCGCTTCGGTGAAGCCCATACTGATACCTGCCCCCACGGAAGCGGCAACGCCAACCAGGAGCGTCTCGTGGCTATTATGGGTAGCGAAGGCTGCCGCGAAGAGCGGCGCAAGGGTAGAGACGGATCCATCCATGAAGCCCGCCAACCCTGGCTGAATGATCTGCAGCACAAACAAACGCCGCTTGGCCTCCTCCTCCTCGGCTTCGACCGTCGGCGTGACCGTCTCGTGTTCGATCTTCTCGGCCATATGCACGTGAGCGCGCTCTTCCTCAGCGAGATCGAGGAGTAACTTGCGGATCGCTACGTCAGTGGTTTGTGCCGCTGCCTTTTCGTAGAAGATCTGAGTTTCGAGTTCAATCGACGCTGCTTCCTTGCGGGCCGGCTCTATTCCGAGCGGACGTCTGAGCCATATAGGCTTACGTTTGACGAATCCTTTGACATCCTCTCGACGAATGAGCGGTAGATGCTCTCCGAACCTCTCCACGTACAGATCCATCAAACGACGGCGGTGACTCGCCTCTACCTTCTGCATCGACCGGAAGATCTGCGCACTCTTGGGGTAATGCTCGTCGAGCGCCTCGGCGAAGTCTCCGTAGATCCGACCATCTTCTTCCTCGAGCATAATCGCCAGGGCTAGTATCTCTCGCTCAGTCAAGCTCTTGAATGATTTCATAGTTGTCTCTCTTTCTCTAAGTAGCCAGCCGCTCCAACTGTTCGACGTATCCTTCGACCACCGAGAAGGCATCACGATAGGGCTGTGGTGAGGTGATATCGATTCCTACGATCTTGAATATATCGATTGGGGACCTCGATGCCCCCGCATGCAGGAATTGGAGGTATCGCTGTGTTGTCTCCTGGTCTCCTTCGAGGATCCGCTTACCGATAGCCATCGCAGCACTTATCCCTATCGAGTATTGAAAGAGATAGTACGGCATGAAAAAGTGACAGAAGTGTCCCCACTTCATCCCCAAGCGCTCCGGTTCGAATTCAACGCTATCTCCGTAGGCCGAGGCGAACGCTGTGACTGTGGCTTTACAGATATTAGAAGCGCCTAGCGCTCCGCCACGCGCATAGATCGAATGCAAGGCGTGCTCGACTCGACTCAAAACAGGCATCATGAAGAGGTACCTGTGTGCGAAGAAAAAAGCCTCATCGAGAACGGCGAGGGTCGTATCACGATCTGCGTGTTTGAGCACATACGCTCGCATGAGAACCTGATTCAGGTTCGAAGCCGTTTCGGCGACCGTCATCGCATACGAAGAGTACCGATACGGCTGCGTCCGATTGGTCAAATACGAATGCATCGAGTGGCCAAGCTCATGCGCCAAGGTCCCAACCTCAGGCATCGTCGGCGCGTAGTTGAGGAGGAAAAACGGTGCTGTTCCGTATGCTCCCGAGGAGAATGCATTGCTGTACTTACCCGGGCTCGGGAACACGTGCACCCAGCGTTCGGAGGTGAGCCCTCGACGCGCTATCGTGACGTACTCTTCACCGAGCGGAGCGAGGGCATCCAAAACGAGCGAAACTCCCTGCTCATATGGGATCTGCGGCGAAGTCGTAGAGAGCGGCGCGTGAATATCGTACTCACGTATCTTAGAGACACCCAAAATCTTCGCTCGCGCTCGAAAGTAGCGCTGAAAGAGAGGTTGATGCTCCCGACATGCGGAGAGCGCAGTTCGATACACGCGCTTCGGGAGCGCATCCTTGAACAGAGCGCGTTCGAAGGTAGAGCGGTGCTTCCGCGCCCTGGCGAATGCCAGCGATGTGGTCGCTTGCCACGTCAAAGTGGCTGTTAGCGCTTTGGGATTTCTGAGATAGCCATCGGTGTAGCTCATGTACGCATCTCTACGTACTGCGCGGTCAGGATGCTGAAGCAGCTCCTCTATGACTCCGTGATTGACCTGTCGTGTCTCTCCAGCAACCTGGATAGGGTCGAAGCGCATATCGCCGTCATGCACGGCGTCTCGGATTGCCTCTGGCGCGCGCCCCAACACCGAAAGCTGCATCAGGAGCGCCTCCTGTTCAGGCGGCAAGATGTGGACTCTACTCCTTTCGATTTCGGCGAAGTAATACTGGAACGTTCGGAGCGGCTCAAAGCGGTCCATCATCGATTGGAGCGCAGGATACCCTATCGTCATGAGCTCCGGCTCGACAAAGGACAGAGCCCTTCCTACTTTGGATGCAAGCGTATCCACCTGTTGCTGCATCCCGCTCGCCACGTCATCCCGGGTGTTCGATGCGTGCAGAAGTCGCGCGTACACAACGACTCGCGAGAGACGGGCTTCGAGTGCGTCGATACCGGTCAGGACTCGGTACAGATGTTCCGGGGAGGTATCGAGGGTGCCCTTGAATGACTCTGCTACCTGAGCATCCGCAGCCACAGCATCGAACTCGCTACGCCAAGCGACTCGATCCGAAAAGATCGAATCGATGTTCCAGACATAGGGCTCTTTCGATGAACATGCACGCGAGGAAGAAGAGAGATCGCTCATATTGCACCGTAAAAGCGGGCTAGCGCATCGGGCCGCAGATCCCACGCACGGATCTGCCACGCCCCATCACAAAATTCTATCACCGAAGTGCTTCCTGTCCGCATCTTGAAGCTCGAAGCGTGCTCTGTGCTTGTACGACACGCCCTACCGAACTCTCGCAGTCGTCCGTTGCTAGAAACGACCAACGACACACCGCCCAACGCAGAGATCTCTCCGAGTAAGGATCTAATCTCCCCTCGAACTTGCTCTGCAGACGGAGCGAAACCCACATCTTCCGGTCGCTCACTCGCCTCTTGCCACCGAGAGAGCACTTCCTGACCATACCGTTGCCGGATCTCCTCGTCAGAGAGACCAGTCCACGCACCGTAGTCAAGCTCCGTCAGACGAGGATCTATTGAGAGGGAGCCCTCACACCTCGCCTCTACCATGAGCTGCTCCGCAAAAACTTTTGTGCGCTGCAGGGGTCCGCTCAGAACACGCTCGATCCGGACACCCTCTCCTGCCAACACCCTGCCCACCGCACGAGCCTGCTCTAGGCCCTCGGAAGTCAGAGGAAGGTCCTCACGTGCTCCCACCATCACTACCTTCTCTCCCTTGGCGAAGGTGTTGCCGTGACGGCACAGGATCACCGTTGGGTTCATACCAGCTCCCCTTCAGTACGGATTATCTCTTCGGCGCGCGGCACATCTTGCGGGTTATCGACCGACCACATCGTTCGTCCCTGGAGCGAAACCTCGACAACTCGTATCGGAATACCGTGCTCGAGCGCGCGTAGCTGTTCGAGCTGCTCTACCTCTTCGAACATCCCGACAGGGAGCGAGATGTACCGGGCAAGCGACTCACGAGTGTACGCATACACCCCTATATGCTGATACACAGGCGACTCTTTACCTTCAGGCATAGAGCGAACGAACGGGATGATCCCCTTGGAAAAATACAGCGCGTCGCGATTGACCGCGAAGGTGACCGTCGTGCCCGAGACCACTCCTGAGCTCTTCATGGCGTTCATGGCTGAGAACTGCTCCTTGGAGAGCCGTACTGCGGGGGTTGCTATCTGCACCGAGGGATCCCGTTTCATCTCATCGACGAGGGCTCCGATTATCCACGGCGGCATCAGAACTGCATCGCCTTGAAAATTAACCACGACACGCGGCTGGATATTGAGCCGGGTCAGAGCTTCATGCACCCGCTCGGAACCGTTACGGCAGGTATCAGAGGTCATGACGGAGCGCCCACCAAAACCGCGTACGTGCGCGGCGATCCGCTCGTCATCGGTGGCAACGAAGACGCCATCGACGCCCTGAACAGCGGAAGCGATCCTCCATACACGCTCGAGGAGGGTTGCGCCGGCGACCGGGGCCATCGGCTTACCTGGGAACCGTGAAGACCCGTAACGGGCTGGGATAACGATGATAGTTTCCATAGTCATTCTATGGTACTATCACTCATTTATGGGAAAGAGGGTAGCCTACCAAGGAATCCTTGGTTCTTTCAGCAGCATGGCAGCGCGCGCCGTATGCGGCCCCGACTGCGTTCCGATTCACACTCGCCGCTTTCGTGAGATCTTCGAGCACGTAGTATCAGGAGACGCCGATATCGGGATCGTGCCGATCGAAAATGCCCTCGCGGGGTCCGTGCACGAAAACTTCGATCTCCTCGGAGAGTTTAAGTGCTCAATTGTTGCCGAATACTACTGCCCTGTGCAGCTTCATTTGCTAGCGCTGCCAAATGCTGACTCGGAGCTATCAAGCTTTACCCAGGCAATCTCGCATCCAAAAGCGCTTGAGCAGTGCTCGGAATTTTTGGAACACCACTCCAATTTGGTGCCAACCAGCTATTCCGATACTGCCGGCGCCGCACTCCAGGTTCGTGAGACAGGGGACTGCTCTATTGCCGCTATCGCAAGCGAGGAGGCCGCAGACACGTACGGACTCACCATAATCGCGCGCAACATTCAGAACCACGCGCTCAACTCGACCCGCTTCTTTGCAGTAAGCGCAACAGAGGCGCCGTGCTCCTCTCCAACCAAGGCATCACTCCTCCTGACCCTTCCTCACGAGCCTGGCAGCCTCTATCGGCTACTCGGGGAGATAGCTGGAACAAGATTGAACGTCACGAAGATTGAATCCCGCCCTATCGTAGGCAAGCCTTTCGAATATGCATTCCATCTGGATATGGAGTGCATGCCAGGCCACTCATCTGTGTTACGCGAGTGCGTCTCCCGCGTGCAAGGAGCGTGTGCGAGCTGTCGTGTTTTGGGATGTTATGCGGCTGCTACCGAGCAACACGGAGCCTGAACTCGGGTCATGCTATCACCTGCCCGGATGATGAGCGAAACAACCGCTTCTTCGTTGGCATTTTTCTCGGCGCCACTAGCCAACTCACAGGCGTGAGGATATCTCCATAAAAAAAGGCCCGACAGAGCGATCTCTGCCGAGCCCTTCGTTTCCAGGTCCTCTCGAAACGAATTAACGCTTGGAGAACTGAGGACGCTTACGAGCTTTGTGACGTCCGTACTTCTTACGCTCTACTTCACGAGCGTCGCGAGTGAGAACGCCTGCTGCTTTAAGGCCAGGACGGAGTCCTGCATCAACTTCGAGGAGTGCACGACCGAGAGCCATTCGAAGAGCTCCTGCCTGACCCGACTTGCCACCACCGGTGACGTTAGCAATGACATCAAACTTCTCAGCGGAAGCCGTAATTACGAGGGGCTCCTTGAGAAGGATATCGAGACTGATTCGGCCGAAGTACTCCCTGGTCTCATGGCCATTTACGAGAAACTTGCCGGACCCCGGTCTTACATAAACTCGAGCTACCGCTTGCTTGCGGCGACCGATTGCGTGAAATCCACCACCCTTGATCATCTGTACTCCTTACTTCTGCTTGCGCTGAAATCCAACTTTCATAGGCTCCGGGCTCTGAGCAACGTGCGGATGCTCTGCGCCAACGTACACCTTCAACTTCTTCATCATGCGGTGACCCAACACGCCAGACGGGAGCATGCCCGCCACTGCGCGCTCGATGATCCGCTCAGGTTTCTCGGCAAGCATCTTGCCACCCGGGATCTCCTTGAGACCTCCGATATAGCCTGTGTGGTGACGGTACATCTTGTCGCTCTTCTTGGCGCCAGTGAGAGCTACCTTCTCGGCGTTCACGACAACGACGAAATCTCCCCCATCAACGTTCGGGGTGAACGTTGGCTTGTTCTTGCCACGAATGACGAGGGCTGCTTCGCTCGCGAGGCGTCCAACCGGAACCTCCGCAGCATCTATCACCCACCACTTTGCGCTCTCTCGAGCGGCTTCGGTCGAAACGAATTCGGTACTCATAACTAACTACATCTTCAAGATTTTTACGCACCCGTAGGCGCACCCGCGGCCAATGGCTGTAACGAGAGGCCGAGAGGGTACCACAACCGCTATCACGGTCAAGCCCGCGGGATTTCAAGGATTTGGCTCTTTGAGCTGCCCGATCTCAGCAGAGACTTTTGCAACAAAATCAACATATTGCTGACACGGACACAAAAGCCGCAGAGCCATCCCGACGGACTCTGAAGCGATCTGCAGAACCGTTTCCGCTAAGGCGCGGCGCCGCTCTGCAGTTCTGTCGTTCGGCCAGAGCACATACGTTTCGAACCACAAGGCCCGACACGCCTCCGCTCTGCCCCAGACATCGACCAAGTTGGCAGACCCTTCGCGGCGCTCTGCGAAATGCTTTTCGATTACGCGGATTGCATGTGCCGTGGCGACGGAGACAGCTTCGGCTACCGCCAAAGTCGCCTCCGCTCCCCGTTCTAGGTCGATTCCGGGCGCAAGTTTCGAAAGGCTCGCTCGGCGCTCCGTCGAAAGCGTCTGCACAGCCTTAGAAACCTTGTCCAGAGCGAGTATATCGTTATCTTCGAGGCTTGCCCCGTTTTTGAGTTGAGTAATCAACGAATCGAATTCAGTTCGGCTTTCCATCGCGTTTGCTCGTTACAGAGTCACTGCAGATCTCTCGAAATGCTCGCACGGTTAGCTCCGCACGACAACCGTTGCAGATCCGAAACGATAGTTTTGAAAACGAGACTACTGCATCAGGTGTTCCTGCGCAGTGCAGGTGGTGAGCTCCGAATGGGCAGAGCGAGCCCCCTCGTCGTCCTCTACGATGCGAGTAGCAAGCATCGTAGCGAGCTGCTGCGCCTGGTCGATGTCTCTGAGCTCCTCGCGTTCCCGGCCCGCAGAGTAGCGCTTGAGCTTCTCGAGGGCGGCCTGGACTCTAGGTGAAAGATTACGGGCAATTTCTTCGTTGAATTCGTGATATGCGGAGAGTGGTCGACGAGGACCCTGCGGGGCATCAGACGGAGCGGTCGTTTCCGAATCGATAGTCACAGCTGTACCGCTGCCCTCGTCTAGCGGGGCCGATACATCAATCAATCCATGAACCACTTTGATAGCCATAACATCCTTGGCTTACGAGGCCCTACCTTGGGCTTGTAGGGTAATATCGGAGAGTACCCCGATTACTATACGTTTTGGGGCTTACACGCGCACATTTCGCAGAGGCCTCTCCATATTTCAACTAGTTATCGAGGTCCTCCTCTAACGGCTCTACTGGGCTGAGCCTGTGGCGTAACGCTTCTATCTCGAAGTTGAGCTCATCGTCATTTGACGAGAGGTAAGCACGACTCTCAGGGTGGTCATTGGCAACTCCATGCTCGACCCCTTGCCAATCGTGGCGCCACAAGCCGACGTACCGAAGACCCTTTCCGTATGCATCACTCATCAGATTGAGAAGCTCATCAGCCGACAGCTCAATCGTCTTCTGCATCCCAGGGTATACGAAGCCAACACCATCGAGCGAAAAGCTATCTCCCGGTTTGAGCGACGAGAAAAGGTTCATTGTATGCTCCTCACGGGGATCTCCGAGGCTATCTCCGTCGTTACCAGGGAAACACCCGACACACGGATTGCGCATGAATACACAGTTATCCCGAATCTCGTTTCTGGCCAAATCGCGCATCACCCTGTATGCGTTTCGATCGAGATTGTCCTCAAGCATCGGAATCGCCACATTCACATTGTAGTCCGAGAGACTCCTGTTGAAGGCGAAGACGCGCTTGGCGTTGCGAGCAACCTCTACGAATTGACTTTGCAGCGCCTGCTCCCGGATGATTCGGTTGCGAAAATCGCGCGGATCGATGCGGGTGAAGAGGGCATCAATCGGTGTCGTGTCCCACTTACGCATGGTCGGGCCGTTGGAGAGGTACAACGCCAACGTGAGGCGGCGCCCGTCGGACGAAAGTCGCGTTATGATGGTGCGGAGATATTCGAAATCCTGCCCGAAGGTCCCGTCGATCAGGACACCGATGTGAACGTCCTTGATGTGGGACGCTAGGAGCGCTTGCACGTTGCGCTCAACTACATCTCGGGCCGCCGGTTGCATCGCATACAGCATGGTATAGCCACGCGACTGTCCCTCGACCCAGGGTAATCCTGCCTCGGGCTCTTGCGTTGGCTCCGGTTCCACCGCAGCCCCGGCAGCCCCTCCCACCCGCACCCCAGAGAAAAACTCGTCGTTGGTAACCTTACTCCCCTCCTGTAGCAACGGCGAGAAGATCGAACGTGCATCATCGTCGCTGAAGGCTACGGACGATCGCTCCTTTCCATCGCTAGACTCACCTTGCTTCTGCGCAGAGGCGCTCGGGCGAGCTATCGCCAGAGCAGTCGGAGTTGCGCGTGCTGCACTAGCAGAAGACGCACTCTCTATCTCGTCATCGTCGTCGAGCTCGTCGTCGTCCTCCTGAGCCCTTTGACCAGGCATCGGAGCATCTTTTTGCGTCATGCCATCGGGGTATGGCGACACAACGGGCATCACCTCACGAGAAGCAGATCTCTCCCGTTCGAATGGAGTGGAGTTCACGGCGAATCGCAGGAACACGAGGAGCAGTGCGCCAACGCACATCAGTAGCACCACGAGTCGTCGCCACCTCGATATCACCCTATCCTCCCGCCCACTTTTAGGATCGCTCTATTCAACTACACCATGCTGGGGTAGTTCAGAACACGCTGAAAATACTCGACGTGACCATTTGTCGCAATGAATGGCTGTGGAGATTAACCTCGCTCAAAGAAGGCTTCGAGCGCTTCGAGGAAGCGTTCAGGCCGCTCGAGCAACTGATGTTCTTCGTCGAGGAGTACCAGCTGCACACTAGGGTGCTGCTGAGAAAAGCGCACGCTCTGCACATGCGGCACCACCACGTCTCGTTTCCCGTGAACCGCGAGTATCGGCACATCAACTTGCAGCTCCATAGACGCTACGCTGCGCAGCTCCTCCACGAAACGGTAGTGGATCGAAGCGGCGCTTCCATCGTCTGACCTAACCATGGGATACGCTCCGTTCTGTCGCCACTGTTGCTCCACATCGGGCGTCAACAATCTACTCGTCGGGTCCCACGGGTCGATTACCGGCCCGAGCAAAGCGATACCGCGAACGTGGCACCTTCTCTCTGGAGCCAGTAACGCATGCGAGCGCAAAGCCAAGAATCCTCCGAAACTGCTCCCCACGAGGAACACAGGGCGCTCGTGCGCTTGACGCAGCTCATGCTCCACGCATCGAAGCGCCTCCGTGACGGAGAGCTCTGGCAGGGACGGCACATTGAGGTCCGGAATTCGCACCTCAAACCCCTTCGGCTCGAAGCGATCGCGGACCAGAGCTCCCTTTTTCGATTGGGGCGAGGCGCCCAACCCATGCAGGTACACGATCACCGGCAGCTGCTTCATCGTCGAGACCTGAATAATTCTTTTCGGTTACCGTCTTTCATGGTACTACGGAGCATACGTGAAAGCCTTAGGAAAGAAACGGTTTCTTACATCATATGAATTACTTGTCCCACTTTCAGTCAGTCGCGAATTTGATCACTAATCGCTTCTTCTCGAACACCCAGCTGACGCCTAGCGAGCGCATCTGGAGTTCTGCGAAGCGACTCACAGCGCTAGGGCTCTGGATGGGCTTGGCGGTCACAGGCCCTCTGGTAGCCAGCGCAGAAGAGCTTCCTGCTTTGCCGGGCACGCGGCTGGCTGACGAACTCTCGCGCGCCTTCGAGCAGGTCGCCGAGGGGATCACTCCTTCCGTTGTAACGATCTCGACCGAAACAAAGGCGAAGAAATCCAAGGTTCCCCGCGGGATGGACCCATTGCGGGAGTTCTTCGGGGACGACTTCTTCGACCGCATGGCGCCCATTCCACAGCGTGGACTCGGCACCGGCGTGATTGTGGACGATCAGGGACACATACTCACCAACAATCACGTCATAGGTGAAGCTGACGAGGTGAATGTACGCATGAGTAACGAGCGGGTCGTCAAGGCCTCCGTCGTCGGCAAGGATCCGCGAACAGATCTCGCGGTTATCAAGATCAAAATGACCGACAAGCTGCCACGCACCGCCAAGCTCGGCGACTCCGACAAACTCAAGATAGGGGAATGGGTAGTAGCGGCGGGAGCGAGCTTCGGACTCGACAACACTATCACTGCGGGCATCGTATCGGCGAAGGGTCGTGCGATTTCGGGTGGCGCCCAGTACGAGGATTTCATCCAAACGGACGCAGCGATCAACCCGGGCAACAGCGGTGGACCGCTGGTGAACCTAAGGGGCGAAATCATAGGAATCAACACTGCCATCGTATCGAAGTCCGGCGGATACATGGGCATCGGCTTCGCTATTCCGATCAACATGGCTAGGATGGTCATGGAGAGCCTCATCAGCAAGGGTAAGGTGACTCGCGGATGGCTCGGTGTGGGCATCCAGAATCTCTCGGAGGACCTGGCAAATTCGTTCGATTATCCAAGCACCGAGGGTGCGCTGGTGGGACACGTCGATGTGAAAGGCCCTGCAAAGAAGGCGGGACTCCAGCAAGGCGACATCATAATTCAATTGGGTGACGAGAAGATTAAGAACGTCAATCAGCTGAGAAATTACGTTGCCTCAATCAAACCCGGTACGGAGGTCGCCGTTCTTCTGGTTCGTGAGGGACGCAAGGAGACCAAGCGCGTAACGATCGGGGAGCTACCCGCTCAGAGTGAGGAAACTCCTGTCATCCCGAACGGCGAGAATTCCGATCTTGGGCTCACGGTAGAGGAGTTTGACGAAAGCTCTCCGCGCAAGCCGCGCTCTGAAAAGCGCCGAGGAGTAATGGTAACAGAGGTCGATCCCCAAGGGATCGCCGCGAAAGCGGATATACAACCAGGGGACGTTGTAGTCAGCGTCAACGGTACCGTTGTTACATCCTTGTCGAACTTCCGCGAGGCGGTTGCCAAGGGCGATCTCAAGAAGGGGATCCGCCTCATTGTCGACTCGCAGGGCATGGAGCGATTCGCTCTACTACGCGATACTAGCGAGCCGAGCGAGGAAGAAGAGTAGGCGAATCAATCGAGCGGCTCGGTGCATGCTGGGCTGCTCGATGCGCTGAATTATTCGCGCAGGCACCCAAGCACGGGCCGTTCCGGGCTTTACTACCAAAAAAACAGAGTTTAAAGTGCTAATCGTGTCGCGACCAATTCAACCCTAGTCGCTTGTGGTGGTGTCGTTACGATGAAGAGAGCATTCAAAGCAGCCAAATTAGCCGTTATTTTTGCCTCCATACTTTCGTCTTTTTCGAGCATCCGCTTCGCTGAAGCTCAAGACGTGCTTAATAAGGTGTGGACGGTAGAAGAGATCCTAGCTGAACGAAAAGCCCCAAAGGCAAAGAGAAAACCGCGCATGTGCAGAGGCGGCGCATTTAAACCGTGCGTGTGCCCCAAGGACGTTCCGACCCTGGTACAGTACCGCCCATCGGTGGAGGAGTGCGGCGGCGATGCTGCTATTATTCTTTCAGGGGCAAAATACATGGACATCTACAGTGTCGTCGTGCGTGACTGGGAAAACAAAGATCGCTGGCCTCCTGAGGGAGCCAACGGATGCACGCCCTACCAAACAAACGTGCTCGGCCTCAATAAATGCAGTGTTTTCAAGGTACAAAAGATCCTTGGAATCGAGAATGAGGTACGTGATGCGGAGGTACACTGCCTTGGAGCATCTGGGTACTCCCCGCTGTTCAGGCGCGTGAGCCGGATAACGGCCAAGTTCCGAGATATACCTAACTCCACCGCCGATCCTTTGGCTCGTTGGTGTTTGGCGGGGCCTTCGAAGCCTTTGAATTAGCCCCTTGAGGAGACGAACAGCGGACGGCGAGGACGCCGTCCCTCCTGCTTTGTGTGCACAACGGGCTAAGTCTAACGCCTATCTGTTCTCCCTCTTTTGTTTCCCTTAGGAGGGACGTAGATCACGCCGACACCAGCACCCTCACAGGAGGCAGGGCGTTCCCGCCGTCCGTTACCAATAGCGGAGCACCCAGCGACTAACTACCCCCAGTCCGCTACTACCATCGCCTCAGATGTTCTCCTCTACTAGAACAACCCAGCAGGGCTTTTCGTAAGGATCTCGTGACCCTTCTCGGTCACGAGCACGGTGTGTTCCCATTGAGCGGACAGTGCCCCATCGCTCGTTCTAACGGTCCAGCCATCAACCTTGGACAGTGAGGTCTTGTGCGAGCCTGCATTGATCATCGGCTCGATCGTAAAGATCATTCCCGGCTTCATCTGCTCACCGGTGCCACGACGCCCGACGTGTAAGACCTGAGGCGGCTCGTGAAACTGCTTGCCGATGCCGTGTCCAGTGTACTCTCGTACGATACCGTACCCCTTGTTCGTACTGCGTATGAACTCCTGAATAGCAGCTCCGATATCCCCTATCTTCTTTCCCGGCCCGACCTCTTTGATACCGGCGAACAGGGCCTCCCGAGTTATACGGACCAACTCTTGCGCCTCTGGTGAACACGCAGCAGGACCGCCAACCAGATACATGCGGCTAGAATCGCCATGGAACCCGTTCTTGTACGAGGTCACATCGACATTTACGATGTCGCCCTCCTTGAGGATCACAAACGGAGCAGGGATACCGTGACAGATGACGTCGTTGGGAGAAACGCAGACGGACTTCGGGAATCCTTTGTAGTTAAGAGGCGACGGTATCGCTCCGAGCTCGGTAGTACGTCGATGCACAAAGGTGTTTATCTCCTCGGTGTTCATACCAGGACGGATAATCTCCCCTACGTCATCGAGTATTCGCGCCGTGATTTGGCACGACTCGCGCATGAGCTCTATCTCTTCTGCTGTCTTTATCGGAACGCGATCGATCACCGACTCTCCTACTTAGAGTTCCTCGCACTCAATTCTACGATGGCGTGAAAGTGCTTATCCGAGACCGGGATAACGCTCAATCGAGACCCTCGCTCCAACAAGAGGAGACCCGACAACGCTTTGACTGTACGTAGCTCGTCGAGTGAAATTGGGCGCTTCAGTTTTCTCACAAATTGGAGATCAGGGCAAAACCAGCGGGGGCTTTCCCGGCTAGCCTTCGAATCAAAATATTCGCTGGACTTATCGAACTGGGTCTCATCGGGCGACGCCGGCTTGTGAACCCTTGCGAGCCCTACCACTCCTGGAGGTTGGGCGTTCGAATGATAAACCAAAACCTCTTCTCCGACCGCCATCGACCTGAGAAAATTGCGTGCTTGGTAGTTACGAACCCCTGTCCAGTCCGTCACCTTAGAGCGAGCAAAATCATCGATAGAGAAAACGTCCGGTTCGGTTTTGACAAGCCAATGCGCCATGGGGCCATTGTCGGAGGTAACTCTATTCGTTGCAAGGGTAGGACTGAGATCTCTTTCCTAGAAAGCAAATCTAAGCCGGTTCGCCCTGCGATTCTCGAGCCACCATCTCCCTGATTCCCTCGAAACCAGGAGTAGCGAGCTTCACCCGTGCGTTCCTACTGCCGATCTGAGCGAGCGCGTTCGCGTCCGAGAACGTGAAGAGATGGAACTTCAACTTTGGCCAGCGCTTCTTGAACAACGCAGCCGAATCTGCGTAGGCGAGATCGAAAGCTCGAAAACCGTAATCCTCCACCAAAGTGGAGAGCACTGTCATGCGATGCGGCGTCTTGTCGAGTCGGCTGGGAATCGCCACTCCGTTGAAGTTTTCGAGAGCGAAAAGGATCTTATCGAGCGGGAGCGTCACAAGATAGTTCGGCTTGCCACGCATCCCTGCCGGGACCTGGAGAGCATCAAGAAAGGCATTGATGTCGTTAGTTGTGACGCTCTCTGGAAATAGACACGACAACACCACATCATCGCACGAACCTACCTTGCACCTAACTCCCACGCCGGGAATCACCGTGAGTGGAGAGTCTTTGGCTGCGTTCACCATACGGTCGACAAAGTCGCCACTGAAGAAGTCCGTAATCGCTATGACATCGAGTCCTTTGACCTTTGCCAACCGAACTATCGCCGGTGCGGAGTCTAGGCCTTCCACCCCTAAGTATCCCAGGGAAGCCGGACTATGCACGCGAAGGTCCATGGTGTAGCTCTTGGCGCGAGTTCTGGTCTTCTCGATCTGCTGCGACAGCGGCAATCCTTCTACGACTGGTTGCTGTTGTGCGCTTTTCTTAAGACGGGGCATAGGGCTCCTTTACTCAGCAGGCGTTTGTACTGCTCTTACTCTTCACTCGACTTGATACCTTCTCGGAGCTTCCGACTTTGCTCCTGTGCCGCCACTCTCTCGTCTGCGAGAGCGCGCTTGTCGGCTTCGGAGGAGATGACCTCCAAGACCTCTTTGATGAGTCCCTTCAAGGTGCCGATCTGAATCTCCAAGCGATCGATATCGCTTGCTGAGGGGGCACTGCCGAACATCGACACGACTCGATCGACTTTGGTAACGAGACCACTGACTTTAGCTGTTAGGAGGTCGATTCGCCCCTCGAGGAGCCTCAGATCGGAGGTCGAGGCGATACCCATCATGCGGGTGATTGTGCCTGCGCTGACATCAACTTTGGGTGCTTCCGTCGGCGAGGCGGCGCTGCCCGCAGGCGTAGCTTGCGGGGCTGGACTCGGACTTGCCGATCGGAGCTCCTCCGGTACCGGCTGCGCCTTGTCCTTAGCTGGTTCAGGTGGTGCCGCTGAAGCGGATGTATCGGGATCCATGCCTCTTCCTCTTGCGTCAAAGTAGCCTAAGCCTCTGATATTCCTTGGGGCTTGCTTTTGACTCGACTCAAATCGGCCTAGAGAACCCACAGGAAGGCGCCCTAGGATGAATTAGTCTGCAGAAGATATAGATGAGCTAGGAGGCTTCGGAGATTCGAAGAGAACGGGGCCCGGAGGTCCTCAATTGGGCCGACGGAGCGGTCCCATTTGCCGCTAAAAGGGGGCTCGCTGCCTCACTCTCATTAGGAGCTAGCGGGAGCACTCTGCGAATAGACACACGCGCCACACGCTGCTTGTCGACCTCGAGAATGTGGAATTCTATACCATCGACTCCAAACGCCTCTCCCGTGTTCGGTACGCGCCCTAGATGAGCCAGCACGAACCCTGCAACGGTATCGTAGTTACCTTCCGGTAGCTCGATGCCGTAATCCTCTTTCAAGACCTCGATTGGAACGGCACCATCAACGAGCAATGCTCCATCTCTTTCGAGCACATCTCGCTGCTCTTCACTGGGAGCATCGAACTCGTCGAAGATCTCTCCTACGATCTCTTCCACAAGATCCTCGAGAGTAACAACTCCATCGACGCCGCCATGTTCGTCGAGCACGATGGCGAGGTGAATCCCCCTCTCTCGCATTTCGACCAGCAACTCGTCGACCGCTTTGGTATTCGGAACGAAATGGGCCGGACGAATGAAAGGCTTCCACGCATCGGGGGCAACCTGATGCCCCACGAACCTCAGGAGATCCTTGCTAAGAAATATACCGCGGACCTCATCGAGATCCGAACCACACACCAAGACGCGCGAAACCGCCTCTTCGGTACACGTTCGTACGATCTCCTCGAGACGCGCTGTTTCACGCACCCACACCACATCGGTACGAGGCGTCATGACCTCTCGCACCACCCGCTCTGAGAGCTCGACCACTCCCTCGATGAGCTCCATTTCATTCTGCTCGATAGACCCGACCTCAGAGCTCATCTTAACAATCTCGCTAATATCGTCGGCAGAAACGGCGAGCTCGCGTTCGTTGATGAGGCGCACTTGAAATCGGCTCAAGACCCGAGATACCGCTGTGTGTAGAAAAAGCACTATTGGCCCGAAAAGGGGATATGTCGCGCGTAGAACGGAGGAAACACGAGTAAGACACCGTTCAGGGTACTGAAGTGACAGCGACTTCGCGATCTGCACTCCTACCAGGGTCAAGAGAATGAACGTCCCGAATACGACCACTGCAAGTATCGCCCCGTACGCCCCTCCGGTACCGCGCTCTGAAAACAGGTGAGCGATATCGTGCATGAGAAACGCCAGACAGAATCCTGCCCCGGTCGACGAGAGAAACCTGCCGACCTGCGTGTAAAGAAGGTAGGCATCGGACCTCTCGAGGATCTTTTGCCCTCCTGAGGCACCGAATGTTCCCTCTTCGACCAACTCCTCGAGGCGGGCTGTTCGACTTCGGGCGATTGAGAGGGAGGATACGATGAAAAAGATATACGCCAGGGCGGATGCAACCAGAAGCAGTGCGGATGAAACGAGCGTAGCGATACTACTAGGGTAAGTCTCCATAATGAGTGTGGATCAGTACGTCACCACCGACGGGTTCGAGGGGGTCTTCCTTAAGGACATCCAAGCGATTGTATCGCTGGTCAGATGATGGCTACGTAGCGGGGGTTCTGAACCCATAATGTATAAGTAGTATTGTGAAGACTTCACAGGCCTCTTGTCAACCAAGGCATCCCGGCGAAAATATCACAATGATTTCAAATAGATAGACTCGTGAAACACATGCCAACCCTCGCCCTTTACATAGGATCGGCTCAAGAGAGCCCTTTCTTGATGAGCTAGTTATGCCAGCGCATCTGGCCGGGTCGTTATCCAATCTAACTCCAGTCATGTCAGCCAGATATGGATCTGAGAGCTGGTGCCTCGCCGCGGATGCGAGTAGCCTGGAAAGGCTACGGGAAAGATCAAAAGGGTGTAATAAGCCATGAATGCGACTAGAGAAATAATGTGGAACCTAAATACGCTTCCGAACGTAGTCGCCCTCTATGGGCTACTCGTCGTAGCGGTCGCCATCGGCTTCAATGGAGTCCTGCGAAGAGCTGCTGTATGGCGCTCTGGAGCCCCCGCTCCTGAGTATACCGGGCACTGGTTGGAACGGCTCGATGATCTGATCCAAACCGGCCTGTTCCAGAAGAAGGTGAGCCGCGGACGAAGCGGATCTGCGTTGGCCCATCTTCTGGTGTATACCGGCTTCTTGGTTCTACTCTTCACGACCACCATGGTGTTTATCCACCACGACCTCGGTATCGAAATTTATCAAGGGCAATTCTATCTCTATGTAACGATGTTCAGCGACATCTTTGGCATTCTCCTGCTCGGAGGCATCCTGTACTTCGGCTATCGGCGCTTCATCGAAAATGCGGATCCTGTTCACAACGCCATAAACGACATCTTCATTCTAGTGATGTTGGCGGTGCTCGTCATTCAAGGATTCGTTCTCGAAGGTCTACGAATCCACGCCACCGACGATCCGTGGGCACTCTACTCTCCTATAGGATGGCTTTTTGCAAAGGCGGTGTGGTTCCTACCGGACGAACGTGCCCGGCAGGCGCACTTCCTGATGTGGTGGTTTCACACCCTAACCGTCTACGCCTTCGTCGCGCTCTTCCCCTATACCAAGTTCTTCCATATGTTCTCGAGCCCGACGAACCTCTTCTTCGCGCGTACAACTCGCCCTACTGGAGCACTTCCGTTCATTGGAGATATCGAGAAATTGGTCGAGAGCGGCGAGGAGTTTTCGCTTGGTCTCGGCACAATCAAGAACTACACGTGGAAGAACCTCCTGGACCTCGATGCCTGTACTCAGTGCGGACGATGCCAGGAGGTCTGCCCGGCTTACATCTCGGGAAAACCGCTCTCGCCAAAATGGGTTATTCTCGACACGCGCAATCACGCCTTTGCGCTTCAAGCACATCCGGAGAGCACTCCTACGTCGAAGCTTGCCGCTCCTGCAGCAGCCCTCGATGCGGCGCTCATGCAAGGAGTAGCTCTGCCGTTTAATGCACTCTCTCCGAAGGAGAATGGCTACAGAGGAGACGGAACGTATCGGGCGCACAATCCCAAAGTTCAATCGTCGGTTCGAACCCTCGGAGGTAGCCCCGACGCAAAGATCTCGGGAGACGTAATCGATCCAGACGTCTTTTGGAGCTGCAACACCTGCTTTGCATGCGTCGAAGCGTGCCCTGTAGGAATCAATCATGTCGACCAGATCGTTGGAAACAGACGTCACATGACGATGATGGAAGGACAGATTCCGCATGAGGCTCAGGGGACCTTGCGTTCGCTCGAGAGCAGGGCAAATCCCTACGGCCCCCCGGAGGATCGCGTCAAATGGCTCAGTGGCCTCGACGTGAAGGTGCTACAACCAGGAGATTCGGTCGACTACCTCTACTGGGTCGGCTGCGTTTCAGCATACGACCCACGCAAGCAAAAGATCGCACGATCACTCGTGACGATCATGGAGAAAGCTGGTCTTTCTTTTGGTATATTGGGCTCGATGGAGGGGTGCACAGGCGATCCAGCGCGTCGCCTTGGCGAAGAAAATCTCTTCCAAACCTTGGCAAAACAGAACATCGAACTCCTCAAATCAGTCTCGTTCAAAGTACTCGTGGCGAACTGCCCTCACTGCTTCAACACCATCAAGAACGAGTACCCTCAGTTCGGCAATCTCGGCGATGGCAAGCAGCCAGAGATAATCCATCACTCCGTGCTGCTGCGTAGACTTATCGAGGAAGAGAAGCTCTCGCTCAAAGACGGAGAGCTCAAGGACGTGACGTTCCATGATCCGTGCTACCTCGGGCGCGTCAATAACGAGTACGAAGCACCCCGTAAAACGCTTCATGCTGTAAAGGGACTACGAATAATTGAAATGGAGCGCAGCCGTGAAAAAGGTTTGTGCTGCGGCGCGGGCGGGGGTCATTTTTGGATGGATCTCAAGATGGGGGAGCGAGTGAATTCTATTCGCGCCTCCGAAGCTGCCGGGACAGGCGCCTCTACAGTCGCGACCGCATGTCCTTTCTGCATGCAGATGATGGAGGATGGCGTCAAACTCACCGATAATGAGCAGAAGTTGGACGTACGTGACATCGCAGAGGTAATCGCAGAGAGGTTACAATGAAGCCACACCCCTTCTATGCCGAACACGAAGCGCTAATAGATTCAGTCACCAAGATGGTGCAGACCGAGCTCGCACCGAAGGTGCGCGAGTGGGAGGACAAGGGACGCTTCCCCAACGACGTTTTTACGCTGCTCGGCTCACAGGGGTACCTCGGCCTCTTGATCTCGGAGGAGTATGGAGGCGTCGGAGGCGACTACCTCATGGCGGGGGCCTGGTGCGAGGCGTTCGGAGAGCTTGCGTCCATGGGTCTCACAGTCGGCGTGAATATGCATTCGCTCGTAATAAGCCATGCTCTGGACAAGCTGGGGACCACAGAGGCGAAGAAGCGTTGGCTTCCGAAAGCAGTAACCGGCGAAGCGATCGGCGCCTATGCCTTCACTGAACCTGGGGCTGGAAGCGACCTCGCCCGCATTCGCACCGTTGCAACACGCAAAGGAGATCGCTGGGTACTAAACGGTTCAAAGACCTTCATCACCAACGGCGCTCGAGCCGATTTCATCCTGGTACTTGCCAAGAGCGACCCCTCGGCCGGCTACGCCGGCTTCACCACCTTCGTGGTTGATACCAAGTCCAAGGGATTCGCTGTTTCGAAGACCTTGGACAAACTCGGTTGGCGAGCCTCTGACACGGCCGAACTCACCTTCGAAGATGTCGAGGTTGATGACAGCTGCGTACTCGGAAAGGTGGGTGAAGGATGGGGACAGGCGGCGGCTAATCTGAGCTGGGAGCGCCTGATGCTGACGCTCACATCTCTGGCAGGTGCGCGAGTGTGTCTCGAAGAAGCAAGACGCTACGCTGAGGTGCGCGAAGCGTTCAAGATGAAGGTCATCGACTTCCCTGTCATCAAAGGGTACCTCAAAGAGATGGAGCGCAAGATACTCCTCGGAGAAGCGCTCGCGCATCATGCGCTCGCTCAACATGCCCAAGGCAAGGAGTGTCGCTCGCTGGTTGCGATGGCGAAACGGCTCATGTGCGATGATGCTGTGTGGATCGCCGACAAAGCCATTCAGATCCACGGAGGTTACGGATATACGACCGAGTTCACCCCAGAGCGCTGGTGGAGAGACCTCAGACTCATGCCGATCGGAGGTGGCACGAGTGAGATCATGGCCGGCATCGTCGTGAAAGAACTTTCACGCTGAGTAGTTCAATAGATTCTAAAACGAAGAATAGTAACACTTCTATGAGCACGACCCGTTCCAAGAAAACCAAGACGAGCAAAGCGTACAAACCCACTATTATCAACCAAACCTCCCGTACGTTCCTCGAGCGCTACATCAACAACCCCTCGCCCACCGGTTTCGAGGTCGAAGGCCAACGCTTGTGGATCGAGTATATCAAGCCCTTCGTCGACACGGTCGAAGTCGATACCTATGGCTCTGCATACGCCGTAATCAACCCCAAGGCTGATTTCAAGGTACTCATCGAAGCTCACGCCGACGAGATATCGTGGTTCGTTTCCTACATTACGGAGAGCGGACTCATTCATGTGAAACGAAACGGAGGAAGCGACCATGTCATAGCTCCATCGAAGCGGGTCAACATCCATACCAAGGATGGCATGGTCAAAGCTGTGTTCGGATGGCCGGCAATTCACACTCGTCGCGAGGGTGGCGAAGAGGCCCCGAATATGAAGAACATCTGTCTGGATGTCGGGGCAAAAAATAAGAAAGAGGTCGAACAGATGGGCATCCACGTCGGATGCGTCATCACGTACGAAGATGAGTTCATGACCCTCAACAATCGCTACTTCGTCGGACGAGCACTCGACAATCGTGTCGGCGGTTTTATGATCGCCGAGGTTGCGCGCCTCCTCAAGGCAAACCGCAAAAAACTCCCCTTCTCCCTCTACATCGCCAACTGTGTGCAAGAAGAGGTAGGATTGCGTGGTGCAGAGATGCTAGCTGAGACTATCCGTCCGAACGTTGCCATCGTCACCGACGTCTGCCACGATACATCGACCCCGATGATCAACAAGGTCCTCGAGGGTGATACCGTGTGCGGAAAAGGTCCAGTTCTCACCTACGGGCCGGCTGTTCACAACAAGCTGCTCGACCTCATCATCGAGACAGCTCATGCGCGAAAGATCGCGATTCAACGAGATGCTGCTTCACGTTCGACAGGGACGGACACCGATGCGTTCGCCTATTCAAACGGCGGGGTGCCATCTGCCTTGATTTCACTTCCCCTGCGCTACATGCACACTACCGTGGAGATGGCGGAAATCGCAGATGTCGAAGCAACTATCAAATTGATGTACGAGACGTTGCTGAAGCTCAAGCCGTCGTTAAACTTCAAGTATCTCTAATCCTAGGGAAGCGAGGCAAAACCCCTCCCTGCTGCGAAAGAGGATCTTGGGTCGCTCTTCAATTTTCATGGTGGGGAAAAATCCTCAATGTATCGCAGTGGATACATCTGCGGTTTTTCCCCACCATG
>JBILEW010000139.1:0-7316 GCA_044351885.1 Bdellovibrionota bacterium | reverse complement strand
ATCTGATACAGCGGAGAGGCTTCCGGTTGGCGTCGCTTGTAGTGCTGGAGCTTTTTCTTCTGGCTCTCCCATGTGTATCGCCTGAGCATAGGCGACAAAATCGGGAAAAAGCGGTGGGTAGTTTCCTAGGCGAGTCAGAGAGGGATTCAGAGGAGGCTCGTCATTCACGAACTGGTGAGTGATGCGTTCGGTGACTACGCTACTCGGGCGTGTTTCCTGTCTGAAACGGTTGTTTTTGGGGATCAGGAGTCGGGGCTCGGCCTGACCTCTTAGGGTATCCCGCGCGGGAATTTGGGGGTTGGGCCCATCTTATAGGCCCCGCCCGCCGATACCGATCCCCCTATACCCTGCGCAGGGCACATAAAGCCGAACCAAATGCATATCATACGAGGTAGCAAGCAGTGTGACAGCGCCCGTGTATCTGTGCGCTGAAGGATGAGTTTGTATGGGTCTTACAGGGCCACGTGATTCCTCTCGAAATGAAAAGGGCTCCCCCGATGCTCCAACGGTGGGTCGTAGCGCCGAGGCGCGGCGCACGGTAGAGCTGGGCGTCGCCACCGAAGCGGTGGACGCGAACGAGCAGCTCCTGCTCGAACATCCGGGGCTGCATAACTTCTGGGACGGCAAGAAGTGGGTGGTGTCGCACGAGCGATTTCAAATGGCGGCAGATGCTGCGGGTGTTACCCTGCCTACGCCACCAGCGATAGAGACCAGGGATATGTTCGAGGTTGCACATTCGTATGCAGCCGAGCGGCTCACTGAGTGTAAAGCACAGGGGGTCTCGATTGTCCCGGACGAGACGCCCATGGTGTCCTTCGATCTGGAAGGGATGCTGGGCGATAACCTGCTCCAAGGCCTGGGTATCGACATCGATAATTTCAGGAGCAGTCTGGACCGGAGTCACAGCCAGAGCATCGGTGATACATGCACCGATAACGGATGTACCTTTCGAATCGTTCGAATTGATACACCGAAGGATCTGACGATCGATCGCGATTTAGCTGGGGAAACCCTCAAGATGCAGGTGTTGTCGACCGTTCGGGATGCCTCAGAGACCGTGTCGGACAAAGTAGGGCAGCGAATCATCGCATCCTCGTTGGAATGGATCGGTATAGAACAGCCGCGCTTTCTCGATACGCGCGGGATTCATGCGCCGATCCCTGCTGTGCGGTTTTCGAATCTGGATTTCTCTAAATTTCCGCTGCAAGAGATTCAGGATGCTGACCCAGAGCAGAAGAAGGTCTGGGTATTCGAAGATATTCAGCAGGGGTTCGCAGTGGTGCAGGATGGGGCGCAGAGATACGTCATCTCCGAGAATCCGACGATGGCGCTCGAAGCGCGCCTGGCCCGTGTGGACAAAGAGGCATTAACCGGAGACGACCCGGGGATTTTTCATCAGCGACTAGAGAGATTTCTCGGTGCCGTCAGCCGAAACGAATCGGCTGCCATAGTCCTAGCTCGCGCGATGGACTCGGATGAAGCCGCGATGAGCCCAGAATCGCGGCAATACGCAATCGGTGCTTCGCAGCTACTGCGACACCCAGGCACCGTTTTCATTAAATCAAGCCGTAGCGCGGGTGGCGAGCTTGTATTGCGGTGTACGAAAGATGCATCGGGAGCGGCCGTTATCGAGAGCGATAGTAGTGAGGTCGGAGACATCCTGGCACAGTATACGCGCAAGGTGAGCAAGGCTGCATCGCAAGACTCAGCCTCAGACTTTCTTGGCAAACTATTCGCCGAAAAAGCGATCCAATCTGTGTCGAGACAGGGCTCTGTAGAAGCTTTCTTGAGCACAGCTTTGGGATGTATGGAGACCCCGATAGTGGAGGAGGAGATTCCGGTGACGCGCCTCAAGACTAAATTGGGGATCGAAAAGGCCGAGTTCCGCATGATTATCCAGGACAACAACCTCGTCGCGCACTACGCCAAATCCTCTCTGAAGGACATCGCCGCCAATATTTCGCGAGGTGGCCAGGGTCGATCGAGTCAGCAGGTGGTGCGAGGGATCTTTCAGCAGAAGCTCGCAGGCCGCATGCCTCAAGCGGAGATAAATGAGAAGGCCGGTAAATCGCTCCAGAAGCTCGAGAGTAGCGCGCAGACCTTTGCGCGAGAGTTTGCAAAGAAGCTCACCGAGTCTGGTAGCTCCAGAAACACACGGGATTTCGCCGTCGATCTCTGTCCAGTATGGGATGAGAAAACTCAAGATCTGAAGTTCGTCTTACTGGAGGTCCAGTACGTATACGGATTCTCCGGGCTTGAGCAGGTCTCTCCCGCCAAGGCGGCACAGGTTCGGGCTTTCAAGGACGCCGAAGCAAAGCGAATCCGGAGAGGGGTGGCTGTGAAGTTTTTCGGGGATCGAGTGAAAGCCCTTTTGAGCCAGCGCCCCCCTAACGAGAATGGGAGGGACTAATCGAGCTCTCCGCAATCGTGCGATGAAGAGCTTGTCAGAGGATCTTCTCCTTTTCGGTGAGCCACACCGAAGTCTCCTTGTGAGCATCGCGGAGCCCGGTGATCTGCGCTTGAACGGCGCTCGTGCCGGTGCCACCCATTGTCGTTCGCCGGTTGACGACCGTGTCGAGGTCGATAGCCTGATAGATATCCTGTTCGAAGATCGGCGAGATCGCCTTGAACTCCTCGAGCGAGAGCTGTTCCAAATCTTTGTGGGACGAGATGCAATACCTGACGAGTTTTCCGACGACCTCGTGCGCCTCTCGGAAGGGGAGTCCCTTCTTGGCGAGGTAGTCGGCCGCATCGGTAGCGTTGGTAAAGCCTCCTTGCGCGCTCCTGCGCATGGTTTCGCGCTTCACCTCGAGGGTGCGGATCATCTCTGCTGTAATGCGTAGAGAGCCGGTAACGGTGTCGAGGGTATCGAATACCCCCTCTTTGTCCTCCTGCATGTCTTTGTTGTAGGTGAGTGGGAGTCCCTTCATCACTGTGTAGAGCGAAAGGAGTGCGCCGTAGACCCGCCCTGTTTTTCCGCGTATGAGTTCGGCGAAGTCGGGGTTCTTTTTCTGCGGCATGATGCTGCTGCCGGTTGAGAGCGAGTCGTGCAGCTCGATGAAGCCGAATTCACCTGTCGACCACAGGATTATCTCTTCGCACAGTCGCGAGAGGTGCATCATGATGGTGGCACCGCACGAGAGAAATTCGAGCGCGAAATCACGGTCGCTCACGGCGTCCATGCTGTTTTCGTACACGCCGTCGAAGTTGAGAGCTTGTGCGACAAAGCGTCTATCGATCGGGAATGTGGTACCTGCGAGAGCCCCAGCTCCGAGCGGAAGTACGTTGACGCGCTTCCACAGATCGCACAGCCGCGAGATGTCGCGTTGGCACATCTGCGCGTAGGCGAGGAGATGATGCGCAAAGAGCACGGGCTGTGCTCGTTGCAGATGGGTGTACCCGGGCATCACCACGTCGAGGTTCGATTCGGCCTTCTCGATCAGGGTCTGCTGGAAGGTTGCGAGGAGTCGCACGATGTCGACGAGGTGTGCACGGATGAAGAGGTGAAAATCGGTTGCGACCTGGTCGTTGCGACTGCGGGCAGTGTGTAGTTTTCCGGCCACCGGACCGATCAGTTCGGTCAGGTGCCGCTCGATGTTCATGTGGATATCTTCGTCCTTCAAGGAGAACTCGATCTCACCCCGCTCAAGCCGCTCGCGCAGAACGTCTAAGCCCGTAACGATCGAGTTGGCTTCCTCTTTGGAGATGATACCGGTCTCGCCTAGCATCGAGGCGTGAGCGATGCTCCCCTGGATATCGAAGGGGGCAAAACGGTAATCGAAGGAGATCGATGCGCCGAAGGCCTCTGCAAAATCATCTGCGGTGGCCGAGAATCTACCGCCCCAAAGCTTCTTCATACGGGTGCTCCAAATGTATTGACCTTACCGATACGTTCAGTGGCCCTGTGATGTTGCCACACGAGAGTTCTGCCGACTCACTCCTTCATCGTTTTGGGGTTCGTCACGATCTCCGCCGGCACGAACACCTTGGTGCCCGGAGAGAGCTTGGTGTCCTCGGGCATGTTGTTCTTCTCGGATATCTTCTTGGTGTTTGCACCCGAGCCGGAGTACCAGTTGGAGATCGAGGTGAGGGTCTCGGTTGGTGATTTGACTGTGTGAATAACGTCGCCATTAGGCGCCCGCTCCGCAAGCTCTTTGGCCTCCATCAACGCGCGCTGATCGAAGTTCATCGGAGTAGATGGCGTCGGGGTGGGGGCAGCCACGCTCGCTGAGTCCCCCGAGGGCTTCTTTTTAGGCTGAGGTCGGGGCGTCGGTTGTGGTGTGGGGGTCGGCACGAAGGCCGGAGCGATGTATCTGCGCTCTAACGCTACAGCTTCCTGCCCGAAAACCTCCTTCCGGCCGAAGATCTCGAACACCGCGCGATCTGTTGCAGGGAGTAGGGAGACCTGCTTGAAGTTATCGCGCTCGACGGCGTAGGGGCCGCGAACGATCCACTCCCTGGTCTTGGTCTTCTTATCGACGCTCGGAGTTGCGATGTAGTACTCGCGTCGTCCGGAATAATACAGACGGGCTTCCGAGGTAGATTCACTACTGCCTCGCAGCTCTAGTGCCTGGGGTGCGCCGCGTTGTCGTAAGAAGTTATAGAGGTACGTGCTGGTCTCCATCTCCTTGCCGAGGAAGAGGTTCGAACCGACGTAGGGATTCTCCGAGCTCACTGGAACGATCCCTTGATTCAGAAGTGGGGTGAAGTGAGTGCTGCTGCTACTGCACGCGACTACGAGAGCGACGAACGCAGCGGTGAGCGTTACGCGGAGGAGCAGGTTAGGGCGCTCGTGAGGTTGCAGGAGTGGGGAGATCTGTTTCATGTTCTACTCTGAAGTAAATCCTTTTACGGCACGTACGAGCCGGCGTTGCAGACCGAAAAGGATGATTCCTCGTAGTGCGAGGGGAATCGCAATGAGCGGGCACCTTTCGCGGTCGCGTTACTCCTTACAGTGTCTTCTCGGTGTTGCTTCCGTCAATCCCTTTATGGCGCTTCGGGGCTCGAGACTTGAGATCCGGGGATATGTACAAAGAGGTCAGTGAGAACAGCGAGAGATACGGGGGAGCTTGGTGATCATTTCTGCGTTCTCGCCGCTCTCTTTGAGTGTCCTTCTTGCGAGTTTGTGGGGAGGACCTGCGGGGTTGCGGTTGCGCGGAGCTATCTGGCGCTTCATTCAAACCTCTCATGTTCTCAAGGGGTTGCGTTGTCATGGAGCGCGCTCGGGTATCCTTGGCCTTGAAGGCCTGGGAAGAATACCTGTTTCGTCGCATCTTAAGGAAGGTAAACTAGGAACTAAGCCAAAGTTGAATGGATAGGCTCTCATGCGGGTAGTAACCCTCCAACCGTTTCTCACAGATATTATCGCCTACCTCGACCTCGGTGCGGACCTGGTCGGGGTAACTCACAGGTGCGAGCTTCCGCGCGATGCTGTTGGTGTCGGGGTCGTGACTGCACCCTCCGCCGTGGTGCCCACCGTGAGCACTCCGGATATCGTCAAGCTCTCGCGGGAGCTCTGCTCGTTCTCGGTCGACTTCGACAAGCTCTGCGGAACGAATCCAGATCTGATCCTCACGGTCGTTTCCGATCCAGACCCAGCGTCGTTCTGTGCTTGGGCTGAAGGGGTCTTCGAACGGGAGAGCGGCAGACGGGTGCGCGTACGCGCGTTTTCGATCCTCTCACTTCAGATGATGTACGATGCCTTTGAAGAGATCGGAGTCCTCGTTGGTAAGGCACGCGAGGGGCGTGAGCTTACCAATCGGGTCAAGGCGCAGCTCATGGATTGGGGTGACAACTTCTACCCACGCATGAAGAACAAGAAGGTCTCCGTTGTTTCGAGCGTGAACCCTCTACGGGTCGCGGGGCGCTGGATTCCGGATATTGTGAAAACCGCATCGGCGCAACCGCAGTTTCTAGCAGTCAACGAGATGGACAAGGCCACGACCTGGCGCGAGGTCGAGGCGTTTAGGCCGGATGTGATCGTGATCGCGCCGGAGGGTTTCTCGCTCGAAGAGAGTGTGAAGACGCTCCCTATTCTTGAGCGTGTTGGGGAATGGTCCGGTCTGCCCGCTGTCAAACGGGGCGAGGTGATCTTTTGTGAGGGAGTGGGGTTGTATAGACCAGGCCCGAAGCTCCTCAAAGGTGCAGCGGTGCTCTTTTCAGCTATCGCCGGGCTCGAGAGCGGATACATCACGGCTCGGGACGAGTTCTTTCGGCTGCGTTTCGTGGAGCTTCATCGCCACCGCTTTTTGTGATACCTTCGCGGCTCTAGAGGAAGCTCATGGAAAAGACTGAGAGTTCGACAGTGTGGTTATCGGTGTGCGGCGAGGTCGACGCGGAGCTTGAGGCTCGCGCAGCCGCTCGTCTCGCAGAGCTTCAGGTCCGCGGGCAGTGTGCCATTGCTGAGCAAGAGCATGTGCAGGGTCTCACTTTAGGGCCTGCGCAGGAGGGGTTCGCTACATCTCCTTATCGCTTGGAGCTTTTGAGGCGTCTCTGTCAGATCTATTCGGTAGACGTAAAAGAGCGCGAGATCTCTTCGCACAGACGTATCGTCGGGCCCCTCATCGTTGGGGTAAAGAAGCTCCTGTTCAAAGTCGTAAAGGTGCTCCTCGGCCCAACCTTCAAGCATCAACGTGATTTCAACGCCGTCACGGTGTCGCTCTTGATTGATCTCTGTAACGAGTCTCGGTCACGGGACGATAAGCTTGCCAAGTGAGTACCCGAGCGAATAGCCGAGATTGTGGGAGAACCATTTCAGGTCCTCGCGCACTCTGGGGTGGCTGGCGACGTATTCCACAGTCGAGCGGTTGTCGTAAGGACTAACCCTTCTGAACTCCGAGTCGGCAAAGGCTCTGGCTACATCTCGTGAGGCTCGTTCGGTAATAGAAGGGGTGCAGCTTGAAAGGAGGAGGGGTAAGGCCGCTGCTCCACAGTGTGCCAGAAGGGCAAGGACAAACCCACGACCCGAGCGGGAAGGTGTGGAACGGGGGAGAAGTTTGGGGGCTCGGCTCGCATTCATGGCGGGAGGGTACCACAGGATTGGTAACTAATCGCCCCTTTCGCTTAGTCCTTCGTGATTATTCAGAGTTTGTAGGTAACTCCACTCAGGTACGAGAGCACCTGGACCGCGGACTTTCTAGTCCGCTTTGTGCTTGAGTTGCGATGCTAAGAGTTAGCGGAGCGGAAGCTCCGCGGTCCATGGGGGTGTGGCGAACAACTGGACCGCGGACTTTCTAGTCCGCTTTGTGCTTGGGTTGCGACGCTAATAGCTAGCGGAGCGGAAGCTCCGCGGTCCATGGGGGTGTGGCGAACAACTG
>JBILEW010000065.1:0-21888 GCA_044351885.1 Bdellovibrionota bacterium | reverse complement strand
GATCTACGTGTGAAAACCAGGAGGGACGGCGTCCACGCCGTCCATAAATGTTATTTCAGCTAGTTGTCACTTTTTCGAGGCGCATGTGCTTTATCTGAAGCACTCCTTCTCTGCCCCTGGACAAGGGGGTATAGGTTGTTGTTATTCTTTTCGAGGTGTAGAGATGGAACAGAGCGATAAAGATCAGAACTTCTTCGAGAAATTCGGTTGTGAAGTCAAGTTCGGAGACGTTGAGGTCGGCACTACGTATCCCCTCTACGGAATGATTACGAAGATCCTCGATGACACCCCGGGACACGTCGTAGTGGAGATAAACTTCTCGATTAAAGCAAATATGACGATCCCTGATAAGGACAAGGTAGAGCTCTTGAAGGAGCGTGCGTTCGAGCCCGGTATATTCGTTTCGACCGTTACCACCAAGGAGCCCAAGCTCGAGGTTGATTGCAGTACGGTAGTGTTCGGAAAGCGACAGTCCTTCCAAGCATAAGAGTAGCAATCACAACACTACACCTTAAATAGAACGAACGGCGTCGGAGACAGCAATCTCCCCGGCGCCGTTCGTTTTTTCATTCGAGGAGGTTATCTCTTCTTCTTGGAGCTCTGGCTGTTTCCGCTGCTGCGCCGACCACCAGGAACTCTGAACGTAATCGACGTCTCCTTCGAAGATACGCTACCCAGTCGGACTGAATATTTCATAGTGTACGTATCAGCGAGCACTCGGAATCCAACGACGTGTCTTCCTTTGCTGACAGTTCTGTTGAAGCGCGTTCGTTTGCCCTTCATCGTCACTCGGTAAACCACGCCGTCTCCGAACTCTTGGAGCTTCGCGAGCACCTGATACACGGTGCGGCCTCCCTGTCGAATCCGTGTGATGTCTATCACTGGCTCATCCGGCTGTGTATCCCCTGTCGGATCGAGACAATCTGCTGTTCCGTTCCCGTTGGCATCCGTGTCGGCGACGTTACACCCGCACGCCCCTGGGTTGCTCTTGAGGTCAGAACAAAGACACTGTCCTTGCTCCGACTTGGCTGGATTTGTTGGACAGAAATCCACGCAATCAGGGGTTCCGTCCGAGTCGGTATCGGTATCGGCGACGCCGCAACCACATACGCCGGGAGATCCTTTGTTGCCGTTGTTTGGGCATCCATCCACACAGTTCGGGGTGCCGTCACCATCGCCATCGGTTTCCAGCTCTCCGCATCCACACGATCCGGGTGCGGTCTTTGCAGGATCATCGACGCAGTCATCGTTGCAGTCTGGCGTGAGGTCCCCGTCTGAATCGGTTTCCTCGTTGCCGCAACCACATGTGGCCGGTTCGGTTTTCAAAGAGTCGTCGGGGCACAGGTCGAGACAGTCAGGCACGGCATCTCCGTCCGTATCTATTGGACAACTGTTCTGCGCGAGATATACGTGCTGAACAGAGGTGCCAACTGCGCCACCGTTAGCTGCGGTGGCTGGCACTGCATCGGATGCCTTGGTTTGATAAGCAATTACCAATCCTGACGGACTCACATGTGTGATAGTAGCGTCGCGGTTGAGCCCCTGCTCCCCGGTGCCTGGAGACACCAGGTATGTCTTCTTCTGAATTCGGTCATACATGAAGATGTTTTTGACCGCAGTTGTTTGAGTCGCAAGGAGATTGCGTGCCTTGCTCTCGTAGACGACGTAGTGGGCATCGTCACTAAGCCACGGATTTTCGCTGTCTCCGTTTCCGCCATCCGAGGAATTGTGAGCATGGCTTATCAACTCGATCTTCCGATTCAGATGGTCGTAGAGATAGATCTGCTTGAATCCCTTTGTGTCTACAAACTCGAAGTTGAGTGGGTGGGGGAAATACTTCTGGCCCGTGTTCGGGTCTTGGCATACGAAGTCTGGGACCTCATCTACATCTTCGTTGATGACGAGGTCGGTAGCTTCAGATTCGAATGCAACATAGCGTCCCGTGCCATCTACGTCTGGATTTCGGCTGTCACCATTAGCGGCATCCTCGGTCGTAGTTATCGGTAAAAGCTCTCCCCCCGGGCTACATCGGGGTATAGCAGCTGAGCCTGATGCGCGGAAGAATCGCTTGTCTTTGTGGTAGTAGATGTCATAAAAATTCGAGTTGTCCGGCTTGAAATGGATTGGAGTAGTGGCCAAAGTATCGAAGACAACTACTGATTGGTCGCTATTCGCATTCAGATTGGCAGCGTCCCCATCCAGCAGGTTCACGACGTTTTCGCCGGCATGTAGGTCGTACTCGTCGAACAGCACGGAGGTTTTGCATTCTCCGCGAGCTGCCTGATTACAATCCTTTCCGTCGCGTATGAACGCATCGGCTATCGCAGGGAGGCCTCCGTCCTGGCACGCCGGAGTTAGGTTATCGTATTGGTTGCTTGCCGCGGAGCTGAACAGTATCTTTTGTCCATCGGCCGTTATTTGCCACAAATTCACATCCTTGTCGGCGCCTAGTTTTGACTCGTCGCACTTCGAGGTCGAGAGCCAGGTCTCCTCCCACTTTCGATCGTGTACGACGATCTGCTGTACACCGTATGGTGCAACGCGTTGGCCCCACAGATTCGGCTGCTCTTCGGGATACGGTGTGGGATTGATTCCAGGGAAACCGGGAACTGGAGTTGGAGTATTGACTGCGGTCTGAAACACGATGTACCGGCCCTCGTCGCCCTCTGATCCGCCTATCTGGGGACGTGTGCTGTCTCCGTCTGCACCGCCTTGCGTGGTGCCTTCCTTGTCATAGCTTATGCAGACAGGAATCCCATTGAAGGTGTCGATCCAATACACGTGCCTCTGGTCATTGTCGCACTGCCTCGAAGAACTGAATACATCATCGATCGTTTGATCGAGGGTGGTAAAAGCGAGGAATCGGGGGGTCGTGAGAACGGAGCTGCCTTCACTTGAATAGCGGTACTCTTGGAAGGCCAGATCCTGACTGTCTTGGGTCAGGGATCGATACGTGTGATTGTAGAAAGGTGCTGCGCCGGGAGTGGCCACGGCCTTACTTTCGCGGCTCGTCGTATCAGCAGCAAACGGCACTGCGTTCGCACTCTGGACTGCGATAAGAGTCCCGGCCGTAGCTAGTAAGGTTGTCCAGCAGATTCGTATATGAAAGAGGCTAGCCATATGAGCTCTCCAGCAAGTTGTTATCGGTGTAGTAGTCGTCATTCCTAGGTTGCGGGATAAGTCAAAAATTCGTCGCGCCTGACAGCTCGAATTGTCGAACGCTGTATAGAAAAGAATGGGCCCGGAAAGAGGCGTGCATTATTCGGATTTAACGAGGATTGCCAGCCTCTTGTCGGCCTCAAACTGGGGTTTTGACGGCCATGGGCAGAGATGATTACAATCATCACTCGGTGAGGGCACCTCACGGCTTAGGGAGTTTCGGTGTGACAACAGAGAAGAAGGGAGTCTGGGGAGAGTTTGTTTCGTTCTTCACTACGTTGGGCACGATACTCGGTATCGCCATAGCTCTGCGGGTTTGTGTGATAGAGCCCTTCAAGATCCCCTCGGGCTCGATGATCCCTACCCTACAGGTCGGCGATTACATCCTGGTTCTGAAATTTTGGTATGGATTTCGCCTACCTTTCGTTACGGACTCGGTCGTTACTTGGAATGATCCAAAGCGTGGCGATGTGGTCGTCTTTACGCGACCCGATGAGGCGCGAACTCCCGACGAAGACGAGTCTGCAATTCACATCATAAAACGCGTAGTTGGTCTTCCAGGAGATACAGTGGAAGTGCGCGGAGCCCAGGTCCTCATAAACGGTGAGCCGTTGCAGGAATCTTATTCGCAGTGGGTCGAAGGCGGTAGTTTGGAGGGGCATTTCGGTCCTGCCGTTGTTCCTCCGGGAAAGATCCTTTTGCTCGGCGATAATCGCGATCAATCGAAGGACTCGAGGTTCTGGTCGGACCCATTTCTCGATGTACGTCGGATCAAAGGAAAAGCCGTGTTGATCTTTTGGTCATGGGACAGCCTTTCTCGCATCGGCACTGTAATACGATGAGTCGTACGTGGATACATCTCGAAGAAGCCGTTGTTTTGCGTGTAGGTGGTAAAGATGCGCGTCGCTATCTCAACAACCGCCTCTCGAATGATTTGCGAAACACCAAGCCGGGAGAGGTCGTTCGCGCGGCAGCTCTGACGCCGCAAGGTCGAGTCGAAGGATTGTTTTCCGTACTCGTCGAAAGCGAAGAATCTTTTCTGCTGTTATGCGATGGTGGTAGACGGAATACCATTTTAGCAGCCCTCAGTCGGTATATAGTAGCGGATAGGGTGTCTATCGAGGATATCTCTCTACAGACTACAGTCCTGCACGGCGTAGATCTTGATCGTGCGGAGTTAGTAGAGGGAGTCGTCAGCGCCATTCCCCTCGCGCGCATTTCGGTCAACGGATGTGACTATACGGTCGAAGGTGTCGAGCGACAGAGAGTTCTCGCCCGATGTACGGAAGCATGGGGAACACCGCTGACGCCAGAAGAGTATGCTTTGTTGCGATGGAAGATAGCGTTTGCGACGTATCCTCAGGAGGTCAACGAGAACAACATCCTTACCGAGGCGGGAATGAAGGAAGCCGTCTCCTTTACAAAGGGATGTTATGTTGGCCAGGAGGTAATCGAGCGTAGTGATGCGATTGGAAAATTGCCGCGGACTCTCGAAAGGATTCAGTTCGAGGGCGTACATCATAATTTGGCAGGCGCGCCTGTTATGTCGGCGAGCGGGCAGAGTATCGGTAAGGTAGTTTCGTGCGCGATTGATACGGAGCATACTTGCACGGGAGTCTTTGCTTTTTTGAAGAGCGGGGCATACGCCAAGGGGGACTCGGTACGCTGCGTAGAGATCAAAGGTAGTATTTTGTCCGGGGATGAGGTGCTTTGATGACAAACACGACGTTGAACAAGGGCGAAGTCATAGATTTTCTCATACAGAGCCAGGCGCTCAAATTTGGTGAGTTCACCCTCAAGTCGGGTCGTAAGGCACCCTACTTCATCAATACAGGGTGTTTTGACAATGGGGCAAAGATATCCCAGCTCGCCCGCTTTTACTCGCAGCAGATCGTGTCGCTCGGACTCCAAAACGTCGACGCAATCTTCGGTCCCGCATACAAAGGTATTCCTTTGTGCGTATCCACTTCGATGTGTTTGGCGCGTGAGTTCGGGATCAACGTGGGGTTCTGCTTCAATCGTAAGGAGGCAAAGACTCACGGAGATGGAGGGGAGTTCGTGGGACTTCCTTTGAAGTCTGGACTAAGAGTGGTTCTGGTTGAGGATGTAGTAACGGCCGGGACTACTCTAAACGAAGTGATTCCGGTTCTCCGCGACAAAGTTGGAGTCCAGGTTGCAGGGGTTGTTATCCTCGTAGATCGAGCGGAAAAAGGGAAGGGGACGTGCTCGGCTGTGCAAGAGGCCGAGCAGGAGTTGGGTATCTCCGTCTCTTCGATCGTTTCGATCCACGATATCATTTCGTATCTCAGCAAACCGAACTCCTCCGGTTTTCAAATCGACGATGTCTTGCGTGCTCGAATCGAAGAGTACCGCGCTCAGTATGGAGTAGCATGTATTCCGGCGTAAGAAATTTTGTTGTCTTCCTTGGTATATTCGTATGGGCGATAGCCAGTGTTGCCAGTGCCCAGCAACGCTCTCCGAGCGAGAACGCTGAGCTCGACAAGCAGTCCCTGCTGCTCTACCAACAGGTCATGAGCCCGTTCTGCCCGGGGCGAGCTTTGAGTGATTGCCCGAGTTCCAAGGCGCATGACTTAAAATTCGAGATGCGACAAAAACTCGAAGCGGGCGCTGCCCCAGAAGCGATCCTTGAAGAGGTTTTTGCCAAGTATGGAGATCAGTATCGAGCGGTACCAGGATTTTCTGGATTCGCGCTCCTTGCCTGGGTCGCTCCGCTTGCTTTCTTGGTAGGCGGTTTACTCTTAGCGCTCAGATTAGCAAGCGTTCGTCGCACGAGAGTTCGGAGTGAGGATGTCGACGCTACGTCCCAGATCTCCGAGAGTGTGCAGCGCGAAATTGAAGAGGAGCTCTCGCGGATCGAGTAGTGTTCCAAGCCCTCTAGCTGTTCTCGTTGTGCTCTTTCTGGGCATTCCTGTTCGCTGGCATTTGCAGCCGCTGCTAAGGGCTGGTGTGGTCACAAAGAGAACGGCGAGAGTGGCTAGGGATAGGAGATAGGCTGCCGATTTCGGTCTTCTCATCCGGGGCGGTCTTTACTCAGGGTTTTACGCCTACCCGATTTTTTCTTAGCGTTCCACGCCTAGTGTTATTCCCCCAGTCCTATGATTTCAGGGCTTTAGGTGTGCTCTTTGCGTCTCGGTATGTGCATCACCCTGTCTGAAACGATTCATAACACAGTCGAGCAGTCCGAATCAGGTTAGCTCCGAGGAATGATGGGCACAGAAGCGCGAGGGGTATGGAAAACTTCCGGTACACAGCAGACCTTTGGGCTTGTTGCGCCCGCAGTTTCACCAGTACGGGCATCGGCTGCTGTATGGTTGTGGAGTACGCTCCGGTTTGGAGTCTTCTTTCTAATCATTGTTGTACTACTCAAGGGAAGCGTTTTCGAAGCTTTTTACGTCCCCTCGACCTCCATGCTGCCGACGCTCAGAAATTCCGACTATATCCTCGTTCCAAAGTTCGTGTATGGGCTTCGCCTGCCGTTCGTGAGTAAGACGGTGATCTCTTGGTCGAGGCCGTCTAGGGGCGATGTGATCGTTTTTCTCCACAAAGCGAGTGTACCAGAGGGGGCAGGCCCTTCTCTCAAAGGTAACCTCGTAAAACGGGTAATAGGGGTGGGAGGTGATACTGTCCAGGTGCTCGGCGCCCAGGTGCTGGTCAATGGGGAGCAGATACCCGAGCCATATGCTGTCTGGGGGCTCGGAGGGCGCAACCTCTCCTTCGGTCCCGTGCGTGTTCCAGAGGACAGCGTGTTCGTGATGGGCGATAACCGCGATGATTCGCAGGATTCGCGCTTTTGGCACGATCCCTTCGTTGCCGAAAGTAAAATCCAGGGCCGTGTGCTCATGGTTTACTGGTCCTCGGCTGACGTACGGCGGAGCGGGGCTTTAGTTCGCTAAGCTGTCCGGAAATATGCTAGGCGTCCGTTGACACGCCCGCCTACAGCCCATAACATCCCAATGATTATGACCCCTCCAGCGCTCTCTCATAACGAGAAAGTCTCGGCTTACGTGTGCCTTACGAAGCCGCGTATCCTCGTCATGGTTTTAGTGATGAGCGCAGCCGGCTTCTTCCTCGGCGCCAAGGGTCTGCGCCCTCTCGACACCTTCTTCCTCATGCTCGTTGGAACAGCCCTTAGTTCCGGCGGTGCCGCGGTACTCAACAATTACATCGAGCGGGACTGTGACTTGAAGATGCACAGAACCAAGAAGCGCCCCTTGCCGGCAGGGTTGGTAACCCCGAGTGAGGCACTCTCTTTTGGTTTGTTGTTGGTGTTGCTCGGAGTAACGCTGCTAGCCTGGCAGGTGAATCTGCTTACCGGGTTTCTCTCGCTTCTGACCGTTTTTCTCTACGTGCTTGTCTACACGCCTCTCAAGCGAATTACATGGTGGAACACGGTGATAGGCGCCATTCCTGGAGCGCTACCTCCGATGGGCGGGTGGACAGCCGCAACTGGTAATCTCGACCTTGGTGCGTGGGTGCTCTTTCTCATTCTCTTCATTTGGCAGCACCCGCACTTTTATGCGATCGCGTGGATGTATCGAGACGATTATGAGCGAGGTGGTTTCAAGATGCTGCCAGTCGTGAAACCTGATGGCAAAAGCACCTTCCTGCAGGTCATCTGGTTTTCCGTAATCCTCATTCCTGCATCTCTTCTGCCTACGTTGTTCGGTATGGCAGGTGCATTCTATGCATGGGGTATCGCACTCTCTGGACTCGTCATGTTTGCGCTCGGTCTCAACCTTTGGCGTACGCGCTCGGTTCATGACGCTCGGATGCTGCTCAAGGCCTCGGTCATCTATCTGCCGCTCTTCTTTATTCTTATTCTCGGCGACAGAACCTTCTAAAGAGGGGGCGACAGCCTCTTGAAAGATGATCGATTATTCTGGGCGGTGCAAATCCTTCATGTGCGGATGCAAGGAGGGACGGCGTCCACGCCGTCCGCAGAATACCCGCAGGCTATGAACAATCCGAACAGCGAACGGACGGCGTGGACGCCGTCCCTCCTGAGGCGCGATCTCAAAGGATCGAGTGGTAAGTTCAGAATTCCCGTTTCAAGGGGCGAGTCATGAGGGCAGAGGCCATCTGCGCGGCCTGGATCTCTACGTTCAGCAACTTTACTACGTGCTCGGTTATGGGGACATCGATCCCCGCCTTCCGAGCGAGCTCGAGTGCCAAGGGGGCCGTAGTTACTCCCTCGGCTGTTGCCCCGAGTGAAGCAGTTATCTCGCCTATCTTTTCGCCCCGACCAAGCCGTAGCCCAACGGTGCGATTTCGGCTTTGATCCTCGGTCGCCGTCATGATGAGATCGCCCAGCCCCGAAAGGCCGAAAAGGGTCTTGGAGTCTGCACCGAGCGCGCAAGCTAATCTCATTATTTCAGCCAAGCCACGGGAGATGAGCGCTGCGCGGGCAGATGGGCCATATCCCAAGGCGTCCGACACGCCAGCGGCGATCGCTATCACGTTTTTAAGGATTCCTCCTAACTCGACCCCGAGTGGGTCAGTGGATGCATAGAGACGCACCGAAGAGCTCGAGAGCATGTCGGCAACCTCCATGGCGGTCTCCTGAGAGGTAGAGGCGGCTACCATCGAGATCGGGCGTTGCCCGGCGAGATCCGATGCAAAGCTTGGCCCAGAGATCACTGCGAGCCGATCGGGTGAGCGCTGCAGCTCGTCTGCCGCATATCTCAGAGGAGTTTGGCCAGTTTGCTTGTCGAGGCCTTTGGCTGCGCTGATGAGGAGCCGAGCTTCGAGGTTAGGTAACACCTCACGCCATGCGCGCGCTGGTAGTGCAACGATCGTTGCATCTGCCTTGGCACACGCTCCTAGGTCGCTCGATATCGACAGGTTTGCCGGACATGAGATCGAGCCCCCCAGGAAGGGGAGGGAGCCTGAGCTCGATATGCTGCTCACGAGGTGAGCATTGCGATGCCAGCCGACTACCGAATGTCCGAGACGAGCCGAGTACACCGCAAGTGCCGTGCCCCAAGCGCCGAGGCCCACGACGGCTATGCGCTTTGCAACCGCCGGCCTTTCATCGGGCAAGGCTACCATCGTATTAGCTCGCTGAGCCGTTCTCGTTCGTCGGAGTTGAGTTCTGCTCTCCGCCCGTAGGGCCCTCACCCTCCGAACCTTCCGGTTCTGAACCGTTTGAGTCAAGCGGTGCTGGAGCGACGGCTACGACCTTCTCGTCCGTATCGAGATCGATCAACTTCACGCCGCGCGTGTTTCTGCCAATCACCGATATGTCCTTTGCGCCCGTGCGGATAATTTTACCGCCCGAGGTGATCAGCATGATGCCAGTAGATGAGGCGACCGCAAGAGCCTCTATCACCGGACCGTTGCGTCCCTCAGTCTGGATATCGATCAGCCCCTTACCGCCTCGATTTTGAGAGCGGTACTCGGAAACGTTGGTGCGCTTTCCGTAGCCATTCTCGCACACCGTGAGAAGCGTCAGCTCCTCGACCTGCTCGGCATCGCCGTTGGGTTGAGTCGTCCCCACGATAGTCAAGCTGACCACTTTGTCGTCGCCCTCGAAGCGGATTCCCGTCACGCCTCGTGCTGCGCGACCCATCTGACGAACTTGATCCTCTTGGAACCGGATCGCCATGCCGTCGCGGGTCGCAAGGATGACGTCATCGCCAGTTGTAGTGATTGCAGCACCGATCAGGGTGTCGAGCTCGTCGAGGGTGCACGCCATGATGCCGTTTCTTCTCGATCGAGAGAACTCTTCTAGCGCGGTCTTCTTCACCACGCCGCGCTCTGTGGCGAGTACGACGAAACTATTCTCTGTCCATTCTCGGATCGGAAGAATGGCGCAGACTTTCTCCCCCTCTTTGAGTTCGAGGAGGTTGACGAGCGCTCGTCCACGCGACGTTCGTCCCGATTCCGGTATGTCGTACACCTTGAGCCAGTACACACGCCCTTGGCTTGTGAATACGAGCAGATCGGAGAGTGTGGATGTGACGAAGAGGTTCTGGATGAAGTCATCGTCGTCGGCGGCCGCGCCGATGATCCCTTTACCGCCTCGACGCTGCTCGCGGTACTCGGACACCGAGGTGCGCTTGACGTAGCCTTTGTGGCTGACGGTCACAACCATCTCTTCGTCTTCGATCAGGTCGGTCATGTCGATGTCGGCGCCATCATCGACGATCTCGGTGCGGCGCTCGTCGCCATACTTTTCCTTTATCTGCGTGAGCTCGGCGGCGATGATGCCATCGACCTTCTTCGGATCGGCGAGAATGGCGAGGAGCTCCTCAATGCGCTTGGCGAGCTCTTCGTACTCTTGCTCGATCGCGAGTCGCTCCATGCCAGTCAGCTTTTGCAAGCGCAAGTCGAGGATCGCCTGTGCCTGGATAGTCGAAAGGCTGTAGCGCGAAATAAGCTCGTCTTTGGCGTCTTTTGGAGTCGATGCCGCCCTGATGAGTCGAATGACCTCATCCAAATTTAGAAGCGCTATCCGGAAGCCTTCTAAGATATGCATGCGCTCCTTGGCCTTCTTGAGCTCGAACTCCGTGCGGCGTGTAACCACGTCGCGGCGGTGGTTGAGGAAGTAGGTCAAGAGGTTGTGCAGCGAGCACACTACAGGACGACCGTCGACGATTGCGAGGTTCACGATGCCGAAGCTCGACTGCATCGGCGTGAGCTTGTAGAGCTGATTGAGCACTACCTCTGGAGTTGCATCGCGCTTGAGCTCTACGACGATACGCATACCGGAGCGGTCGCTTTCGTCGCGCAGTTTTGAGATGCCTTCAATCTGCTTCTCGTTGACCAGATCGGCAATCTTCTCGATGAGGCGAGCTTTATTGAGTTGGTATGGAATCTCTGTGACGACGATGATGTCAGCCTCTCGAGATTTGGTTTTGAGCTTCTCGAAATGCGCCTTCGCTCTGACCTGGATAATGCCTCGGCCGTTAGAGTAAGCGCTGATGATCGCTCCGCGCCCATAGATCGTTCCGCCTGTTGGGAAGTCCGGTCCCGGAATTATCTTGAGAAGCTCAGCCAGCGTTATCTCAGGGTTTTGTATGACCGCTAAGGCTCCCTCGATCACCTCGGTAAGGTTGTGAGGAGGAATATGGGTGGCCATTCCCACGGCGATACCGTTGGCTCCGTTGACGAGGAGGTTGGGGATAACAGACGGAAGAACTGTTGGCTCTAGTGTCGAGTCGTCGAAGTTCGGAGCGAAGTCGACCGTTTCCTTCTCGATGTCTTCTAGCAAGCTCTCGGCGAGCGCAGTCATTCGACACTCGGTGTATCGATATGCTGCAGGGGGATCGCCATCGACGGATCCGAAGTTGCCTTGGCCATCGATAAGTGGGTAACGCAAGTTCCACGGCTGAGCCAGGCGCACCAGTGCTTCGTATACCGGCATGTCTCCGTGTGGGTGATAGCGCTTGAGCACCTCACCCACGACTCCCGCGCACTTGGAGTGCTTGCGAGACGGGACGAGGCCTTCCTTCAACATGGCGTACAAGACGCGCCGCTGAACGGGCTTTAAGCCATCTCGGACATCGGGGAGAGCGCGTCCGACGATTACGCTCATCGCGTAGTCAAGGTAGGACTGACGCATCTCTGATTCGATGGTTATCGGACTAACATTCGGTAGGTTTTCCATCTCATAACGATAGGTTAAGCGCGCAATTCCTTCAAGGGTTTAAGGTGCATAACTCCAAGAAAAGTTTAGGTTTTTGGGGGCTTTCACACCGCCTCCCAACGGCTCTCGAAAGGCCTTTTTGGAGCTTTTCAGGTGGCATAATAACTTGGTCGACGGTAAAGAGCCGAAATGTTATGCTATCCTATTGAATATATTGAATCTTTGGCTTTGCTTTGAGTCTGGGAGAGGGAAACTGTGGGAGCGACGCCCTCTTTGATAACAGACCACGGAATGCTATACGCACTGCGGTATCAACAGGTTACTCAATGAAGCTCTCCATCGTCATACCCTGCTACAACGAGAAAAACACGATTCAGGATATCGTGAACGCCGTCAAGGCTGCCCCCGTGACCGACAAGGAGATAGTAGTCGTCGACGATTACTCCACGGATGGTACGCGCGATGTATTGCGAGAGCAGATAGCGCCACAGGTCGATCGAATCATCTACCACGAGTTCAACCAGGGTAAGGGCGCGGCGCTACGAACCGGCTTTCGGCACGTGACCGGAGATGTGGTCGTCGTTCAGGACGCTGACATGGAGTACGATCCTCAAGAATATTCCCTGTTGATGGATCCGATTGAGAAAGGACGAGCGGACGTAGTTTTCGGATCGCGCTTCATGGGTGGAGCGCCACACCGTGTCGTGTATTTTTGGCACATGATGGGTAATCGTTTTCTGACCCTTCTGTCCAACATGTTCACGAACATAAACCTCACCGACATGGAAACCTGCTACAAGATGTTCCGTCGAGAGGTTATCCAGGGCATCGTGATTGAAGAGGATCGCTTCGGATTTGAGCCCGAAATAACTGCAAAGGTTGCAGCAAGGGGATGTCGAATTTACGAAGTTGGCATTTCCTACTACGGACGCACATACGCAGAGGGTAAAAAGATCGGCTGGCGTGACGGATTCCGAGCTATTTATGCCATCTTGAAATACAACCTGTGGCGACGTGATAGCGCAAAAATCTCCTAAGGGACGTTGATGGACTCGCACGAGGGACTGCGTGTTCGGCGGCTTGGTGTCGTCGTCGCGATGGACGAGGAGTTCGAGCGGATATCAAAACTTCTTGAAAGTGCCGATGTCGTCCATGTCGGTCCACGCGAGTTTCTGTGCGCGCAATTGAACGGTGTTGAGGTGGTGTGTGTTCGGTGCCGCATTGGAAAGGTCGCCGCAGCCTCAACGGTAACCACTCTCGTCAATCGCTTCGACGTGGACGCAGTCGTTTTTACCGGTGTCGCCGGCGGACTCGGCTCTGAGGTACGAGTTGGCGATCTAGTCATTGCTGAAACATTGATGCAGCATGATATCGATCTTAAGGGGGTGCTCGGATGCAGACGCTTCGACATCCCGCTCTTGGGTATGTCCAGAATGCCGTGCTCGCCAGAGTTGCTTGGGATAGCTGATGTGAGCGCTCGTTCGGTTATCGAGAGCGTGGAGTATCAGTCCTTAATAAAGAGATTTTCTCCCTATATCCCACAGACTCACATCGGGACGATCGCAAGCGGCGATACGTTCATCTGTTCGTCGGGGGAGCGTGAGGAACTCGTGAGGGCTATCCCCGACCTCTTGTGTGTCGAGATGGAGGGTGGTGCAGTCTCGCAGGTGTGTCTTGAGTTTGGGGTTCCATATGTCGGTTGCCGCATCGTCTCAGATACTGCGGATACGGATGCAGTCTTCGATTTTGGGGCATTTTTGGAGTCGGCCGCGGCAGTTGGCTCCGAACTCTTCATTTCCGAATTCGTCTCACGATTGTCTCAATCAAGCTTAGTCTAAAGAAGTAAGGCGCATGATGGCTGTCATGTTTTGCCTGTAAGGTCCCTTGCTCCACGTGGTTGAATTATTGTCCCTGAGGTTATCATTACCAAACGAACTACTTTCATCTACTCTTCGCTCTTCTGGTGCACAATTAAACTGCTACGCGATGAGGTGGAATGGAGCTCTTGATGATAGAGGGGCGAGAGGTGCAACGACCCAACGAATTCGAGCATGCGTTACATAGCAGTGAGGAGCTGTTCCGCAGTATCATAGACACCATCCCCCAGCTCGTGTGGAGAGGTCGTCCCGATGGATACATTGATTACTGTAATGCACAGTGGCTTCAATACACAGGCTTGAGGGAAGAGGACATAAAAGGCGAAGGATGGAGCGTAGCACTTCATCCTGATGACAAAGACCGCACCTTCCGCTTGTGGTTAGCATCGACCAGGACCGGTACTCCCTTCTCGAATGATGAGCGCTTGCGACGTTATGATGGCGAATATCGCTGGTTTCTGGTGCGAGCTAGTCCACTACGAGCATCCAATGGGGAGATTCTCAAATGGTATGGGACCTGCACTGATATACACGAGCAAAAACTCGCAGAGAGCGAATTGCGAACCGAAGCGCGCAGAAAGGACGATTTCATAGCGCTGCTCGCTCACGAGTTGAGAAACCCGCTTGCCCCCATTCGTACCGCTGCCAAAGTTCTCGGTAAACTACACTGTACGAACGAGCCGATGGTGAAGAAAAGTCTCGATATCATCGAGCGGCAGATCGGCACCATGAGTCGACTGCTCGACGATCTCTTAGATATCTCTCGCATCAATCGCGGTGTCATTCAGCTGCAGATGGAGACCACAGGGGTGGTGGATGTGATCAGATCTGCAATCGCTACAACGAGCGCGACTATCGAGCAATTCGAACAAGAGATAGAGCTGCATGCGCCGGACGGAGATGTTTTCGTACGAGGTGATAACGTCAGGTTAGAGCAGGTTTTTGTGAACTTGTTGAATAATGCCGCTAAGTACTCGAATGGGCCAGGTCGTATCGTCATTACCGTTGAGTCCATCGACAGCTTCATATCAGTGAAGATAAAGGATAGCGGAATAGGTATTTCAGGGGATTTGCTGCCACACATATTTGAGGCGTTCCTCCAGGGGCGACCTAGTGTGGATCGTAAGGCAGGAGGTCTTGGAGTTGGTTTGAGTCTTACACGCAGCCTTGTCCATCTTCATCACGGAGAGATCTGCGCTCGCAGCGAAGGTAAAGGAAAGGGCGCTGAGTTCGAGGTTCGTTTGCCGATAGCGCCCCACACTTGAAGCGCGAATGCAAAGCCCAAGAGAAGTGAGGCAGAGCCCCGCCCTGCTGAGCGCGAATAGGCTTTGCCTCGCTTTCTGAGCAAATACGCTCGTAGTTCCGCTGTCTACCAGTATCAAATCCGTTGTCAGAGCGACGAGCTCCGTCTTGTCGCACCTCCAGCGCCGCGGTAAAGAGAGTGATTGAGTCTGCCAAGGGGCTAGGAGCTATGACGATTGATATCAAAAAATTCATCGCGGATGTGCCAGATTTTCCGAAGCCAGGGATCCTCTTTCGCGACATCTCTCCGCTGCTCACGAATCCAGAGGCGTTTCGGCACACGATTGCGCTCATGACGAGCGAGGTTTCGAAGCTATCGGTTAGCGCAATCGTTGCGATCGAATCACGAGGTTTTCTCTTTGCCGCTCCGGTGGCCCACGAGTTGAGGCTTCCTCTCGTCCTCGTTCGCAAGGCAGGTAAGTTACCTGGAGATCTTGTTTCGGTTTCATATGGTCTCGAATACGGCGCAGATACACTCGAAATGAAGAGCGGAATTCTGAGTCCGGGCGCACAGGTGACAGTGATCGATGATGTTTTGGCTACTGGTGGTACCGCTATGGCAGCAGGAGATTTGGTGCACAAAGTTGGGGGACAGGTCGTGTCGTACCTGTTTTTAGCTGAGCTCGCTGCCCTCAATGGGCGCGCTAAGCTCGGCTCGACCGTCGTTCGGGCACTCGTTCAATACTGAGCACAGCACGTTTACAAAAAAGTTCGCCATCGCGAAGGGATGATGATCTTTTTGGCATTTTCGCTAGTTCTAACTGGGCAACACCAATTATGCGAAGAGCCCAGATATGAGCCGCTTCAACTCCTCTGGTGTTCTTCCGCCGGCCGCGGGTGACCCCGTCGTCGTCTGCGTGGATTGTTGTTCCTCAGCCGACGCTGGTGGCGCCTGGCTTTCAGAGGCATTAGCAGCGCCTTGTCGCTGCTTTTCGATGAATTGCTGGAATTCCTGGTCCTGGCGGGTCTGGAGCTTTACTGCCTCTTGCATGGCGAATGCCGCTGCTTCGTTATCGTCAGCGGAGGGGGAGAGCTTTGCCGCTAGCGACGCCCTTTCAGAGGTAGTACTTGAGCGGGCCATCGAAGAGACAGCTAGAGCGATAGATGAGGAGCCGAGCGTGCTTACAGTCATTTGGTAATTAAATATCAGGACGGGTTCCATGCCCGTTGTGCCCAGAGTAAGGAGTCGGACGAGCGGAGGGAGCGCCAAATAGTCCGGAGCTGAAAATACTTTGAAATTCCGCTGTGGCGCCGAGGAACGCAAGCCGTCTAAATAATTACTGGGTGTTTGGATACGGAGAGGAAGGGATTCGAACCCCCGTTACGGTTTCCCGTAAACCTGATTTCGAATCAGGCGCCTTCAGCCACTCGGCCACCTCTCCAGAGGAAAGTCTAGAGGGTATGTATGATGCGTCCAAATGTCAATTGAGGAGGCCCATTCTTTGCGAGGCAGCAACCCAGAACAGGTTGTTAACTTCTCAAGCTGATTCGATTTTGGCAGTCCCTCTGTGACCGTACTAGCAAACCACCCACAGTTTATAGAAGGGGGGCTCGCGCATCCTATCGAGTTAGCTCGAGACGCGGATCAAGAAGGGACGTTTCTTTAGCTCTTCTATCGCCAGCCTGCGAGGGGAGAAGGCGTCCTTCTCCGTTGGATCTCTGTCGCACAGCTCAGCAAGGGTTTCGTTGGAGCCGTTCGGGATGAATATGCAATCGAAGCCGAACGTCATTGGCCCACGTGGCTCTCGTGCGATCGTTCCCTCGACTATGCCGAGCCAGCACTGCGGTTGTTCCTCGATCCCATTCCACGCGGCGAGAGCCACTATCGCCACTGCTCGAGTCGGTAGCGATGACCGCATCACGGGGTCGTGAACGTCACGACAGAGACCCCTCAGCCCCTGCTCAGAGGAGCAGCGGTACTTGACGAGAGTTCCTGGAAAACCTTCAAGGGCATCGATGTAGAGAGCAGTGTCCTCTACGAAGCAAGGCTGGCTTCCGTTCTTGTTGAACGCGTCTCGTGCCTTTTCCTGGACAGTACTCGTAGAGCATTCCAAATACTCGCCGCGTACCATCATTTTGTAGTCAGGCTGGGGTTCAATGACCTCTTGTCGCAAGGTCCGCTTCTGAATCTCACGGCCCAAGATTCGACAGAACTCTTCGCGCTTTTTCTCGTTGCCGGTTATTAGTACGTCGATATCAAATTCGCGGTACTGTGCGCTCGGTTGGTGAGCTGTTGCTCGTTGATCTGAAAATCCAGTGGGGTGTGTCATTAAAATTACCTCAAGCGATCCACTATCAGATAAACAGCCATAAGTCTCGCTGAAGAAGCGATAGTACGACAAACTGCGTGACTGTTTGAGTTCGCATTGGTTCGAATCTCCAATGGTAGCCTCGACACTTCAGCAGTAACGAATAACATGTGGCTACGGCAGTTGATTAGGCTCTTTGAATGGTGTTTTATTCCAGCACGACTCCTGTCTCTGCACCGTTTTAGGCGAATAGTATCATCATGTTGACTCCCGCCCCCGAGCGCGCCTCTCTAAATAACTCCGTTGTTATACCATCACGACCTGGGATGCTCGAAGCGCACGGGTACGAGGATCTTCTGCGTTCGTTCAGTCGCGAATTAAAAGAAAAGCCGAGTGATAGGGCCTGGCTCAGCGTTGGGGAGATCGTCTTTGAAGGCGTTATGAAGCTCAATGAGCGGTTGAGGCAACAGGTGACTCGCTCTGATGTTCTTGCACAGGAGTTAATCGAGACCGGTAGGCTCTTACCGAGCAAGCAGCTCGAGCTGATGAATATCCAGCCAGCGCAAATAGTTGAGTTGCCCAAACCTCTTGAAGTTGAGATGCGTCGGCGAGGGTTCTTTTACTTGCAAGCGCTCACTCATCCAGCGCTTCTGCAGTCCCGCATTCTGATGCAGGAGGCGGGATATCAGCCCCTTCCAGGGAAGGAGATCCCTCTTTTTGAGAGGCTTCTCGAGCAGGGTGTCGCCTGTACTTACGAGGATTTTGGTCTCAAGCCCCGCGGCGCGGTTCCGACTGACGGTGTCCAGGAGAGTTCCTCGAAAATATTGGCGCAGGGATGCTATTCTTGGATATCAAAAAACCACGTAGGATTTCCGACCACCTCCAACTCAATGCCGTCAACTAACTCGGTAGAGGCGTTGGCTTCGTTGGCGCTGACGGGGACCTTCGCGTGCATTCCGACCGATGGACATTTAGTGTCGCTCGAAAGTCGCCTTCGATTTGCTCAGCGTTTGCGTGAAGCCATTCATAATCACCCTGTGGTGATGTATCACAAACATCGGGACCACGTTCTTAGCAACGGAAATACCGTTCAGCAGGAGCTACGATCGCGGACTGATTTCGTCGTTGCGACGCTCAAGCAGAACCCCAAGACGGTGGTGGATGAAGCGAAAGCTTTGTATGGTGTAGGAGTGCGCGCCTTCCGCGTGTATGATGCTGGTTCGACGAATCAGATGTACGAAGCTGTGGCGCTTCTTCGAAAGCATCTTCCCAAAGATATCACTATCATTGCGGGGCAGGTAACAAGTGTCGAGCAGGCTAGGATTCTAGTCGAGCTGGGAGCCGATGCGCTCATAGTGGGGATCGGAGAGGGAGGAATTTGTACGACCCCGGTTGTGGGCAGCCTGGCACCGGACAATATCCTTGTAGCGTATGAGCTGTGCAAAGCCGGCTTGGGGGTCCCGGTACTGTGCGATGGTGGAGTTGGACGAGCGGCAGGAGTTATCTTTGCCATGGGAGCGTCCGGCAGTATGGCATCACGTAGGATTATAGGCGGTACCTTGGAGCAGTCCCCAACTCTTTACTGGGTGCGTCGTAATGGACACCTCGAGAAGCCCTATGCTGGGGAAGCATCGGGGGTCATAAAGATTTTGGGTGGTAATACCACAATGGCGGGAGATCCCTACAACCTCGAGGGTATTTCTAGCTACGTGAAGTTGAATGAGGAATACCCATCGGTCGCATCCCTCTATAGCGGATTGTTGGCTGGTTTCACGAAGATTGTTCGGTTTAGCAGGGCGCATTCGTTGGACGACCTCATGCGTCGTCCAGATGCGTCTGATATCAAAATGTTTTCCGATGGAGCGCGCGCTGCTGCTGGAGCTCACCACGTTCAAGGACATGTTGAGCTCGTTCTCTATGGGATGCCGGTGAGGGAGTATCTTGATATGGATCCATCTCTGGAGGTCTGCATCTAGAGAGGTCCCCCTCGCTGTAGCCGATTAAGGAGAGGCGAGTTTAAATGAGTGGAGAGCGTTCTGCAGACATCGGAAAGGTGGGGTCGTGCGACCTTAGTGCTCCTCCATCTGAGAAAACTCAAGCCTTTATTCGCAGCTATACGGTCGAAGAGGTGCAAAAGCTTGCCCGTAGCCTTCTTAGAGATGGAGGGAGTGCAGAACAGCGAGAGCAGCTCGTACATGATACCTACGAAAGCGTAACGCGCGCTCTGGCGAAATTTCCGACCGATCGCGATGACGATGTCCAGTATTTAGCAAGTCTAGTCAAAGCGCTTTTTGCCCTTGGGCCGATTGAATCCGATGATTATGGAGCGGAGGATGTTCTCTGTTCCGACATTGGGGACGTTCTTTTTCGAAACAGAGAGAACGGCTCGGAGGTTGAATTTATCTACAACCTCCTCTCGGCGATCCAGCGCATCGGAGTGTTGGCAAACCGTGAGGGCGAGGATTCCGACAAGAATCTCGATGCAAACGAGGAATTCCTCACGCTCTCCGCTGAGGAATTCGAGGCGAAGCTCCGAGTTTCACAGCGCGAGTTCTTTCACCGCATATAGATTTTACAGACTGCGGAAAAATGGCTTCAAGGTGAGCAGATGCTCAGTGGGTTTTGCGTGCCCCCTCTGAGCGCCCCACAAATTTGCAAAAATAGCTGCGCTCGCCACTCGCCTTTTCGTCCTGGTAAAGAAACTCGAGCTCCGATTCATCGAACTTATCGAAGAACTCCTCCCATGAGATCGCCTGCAATCGCTCGTCGGCTTCGCTCTCCGGGAAATCTATCCGAAGCACCCCTGCGCCGTCCTTGCTGGTGCCTTTGACGGTGGAAGGAACCCCTCGGCGCGCCTCCACCCAACGTCGAATCTCGTCGTGATTTGCCGTTTTGTGTGCTGATGAGCTGTGTGATTCGTGATGAGACTCACTTTGTTTGCTGGTCATATGTCCCTCCGTTGCTCGTTTGGCGCATTGTGTTGAGTTGTTGTTAGTACGCATGCTCCCTTCGTTGGCAGAGTATCTTGAGCAGTCGGTTTCAGATCGAGTTATGACGGGGCTTACCGTCGTACATCGAGAAGAGATAGTGAGGTTATCTTCGAAGGGATTCGAAGAAACGTTTGAGAGCGCTTTCGCACTCGTCCTTCAAGATTCCCGAGATCACTCGCGGTAGGGGCCCCAAGCGCTCGTCTAAGCTCAAGTCATACAGCGAGCCCATCGCTCCCTGCTTGGAATCTCCCGCGCCGAACACGACGATAGGTATCCGCGCGAGTCGTAACGCACCGGTGCACATCGTGCATGGCTCCAACGTTACACACATGATGCAATCTGAGAGGCGCCAATCGCCGAGCGTTCGAGAAGCTTCCCGAATGGCGTGAGTCTCTGCGTGTGCGATGACGCTCTTGTCCTGTTCGGTAGTGTTGTGACCGCGGCCGACGATCGTTTCGTTGTGAGCGATGACTGCGCCGACTGGGACCTCTCCGACAGAGGCAGCGAGCGCAGCTTCTTTGAGCGCCTCGGCCATGAGGTACGAGAGGAGCTCTGGTGTTGGGGCTATGGTCATAGGGGATGTATGTCCTGGAATGCGAGGTGATAACAAGAGGGGGCTATCCCTGGCCGTCATTCTTAGGCAAGGCGAAGATTTACCCGATGCGCATACGGACGGCGAGGACGCCGTCCCTCCTAAATTGGTTTGCCGATAGCAATTAATTAGGTTGGCGGGCGTTCTTTTTGATGGAATCCCGATCCTTCGGAATTGCCATCCAGGAGGGACGGCGTCCCCGCCGTCCGTTGCCATGACGAGCAATGCTGGGGTCCAGGGCAACTCCCTGGCCGTCCTTCGAATCTTGGCGCTAGCCAAGTTCGAATAGGAACAAAACGGTGGCGGAGAGAGGGGGATTCGAACCCCCGATACAGCTTTTAGGCCGTATAACGATTTAGCAAACCGCCGCCTTCAGCCACTCGGCCATCTCTCCGCGGGGGAACTGAGTAAGCATCTCTAAGGAGATAACCCTTCTCATAGGTACTGCTGGAACGAAACTGGTGCGCCCTGGAGGATTCGAACCACCGACCTTCTGATTCGTAGTCAGATGCTCTATCCAGCTGAGCTAAGAGCGCACAAGGCCACGAAGGGTAGCAGATTCACCAACTTTATCAAGGCAACGGAGCGCACTATTCTGTTGGCTAACCGTTGCTTGTTTTAAAAGATCTAGGATAACCTGCGACCTCGCCAGCGGAAGGGTGGCCGAGTGGTTGAAGGCGCCGGTCTTGAAAACCGGAATACCGGAAACGGTATCGGGGGTTCGAATCCCTTCCCTTCCGCCACTACGTCCCCTAAAAAGGACTCTGGCGAGCTGGGTAACTAGCTGATTTTTTTGGTTTGCCTTGCGGAGAGATGGCCGAGTGGCTGAAGGCGCACGCTTGGAAAGCGTGTATAGGCTAATCCCCTATCGGGGGTTCGAATCCCCCTCTCTCCGCCATTCGTTCCTATTCGCTGCTATGTTCCTATTCGAACTTGGCTAGCGCCAAGATTCGAATGACGGCCAGGGAGTTGCCCTGGACCCCGGCGAGCATTCCTATTCGAACTTGGCTAGCGCCAAGATTCGAATGACGGCCAGGGAGTTGCCCTGGACCCCGGCGAGCATTCCTATTCGAACTTGGCTAGCGCCAAGATTCGAAGGACGGCCAGGGAG
>JBILEW010000064.1:0-21986 GCA_044351885.1 Bdellovibrionota bacterium | reverse complement strand
GCCTCAAGGAGTTGCATAGAGAGCGGGGAGTAGCGTTACCCTATGAGCGAATGAAGCGTGATCCTGAGCCAACGCTAGACATCACCCTCGCATGTGCCGTACTCGCGCGACAGCGGATGCTCTTCGTGATGCAGAAGGCTACGGAGTTGGGTGTGACCCAGATTGTTCCACTCATCACGGACCACTCTGTGCCCCCAGAAGGTTTAGAGCACGAAAAAGCTGCGTCGTGGCCGGCCCAGCTTCTGCGTGCAGCGAGGCAGTGTCGGCGAGGATCAATTCCTCATCTGCACCCACCTTCTTCCTTGGACGCTTTTCTCACCTCCCCCACGTTTACGTCCGCCGATCTCTGCGTAGTGCTCGATGATCGCAGCGATCCTACGCTTGCACCGAAAGGACCCATGCGGCACATAGTTTTGTTTGTCGGGCCAGAGGGCGGTTTTTCGGACGCAGAGCGGTTGAAGCTCGAAGGTAAGGCTCGGCAGTGGGTGCTTGGGGGCCGGGTTCTCCGCGCAGAAACCGCCGTGCTGGTTGGACTAACCGCCGTGCAGATGACGTGGGGAGATTTCGCGGATGCTGCCTCTTTCTCTCCGTGCCGGGGCTAGTGCGCTCGCTAGTGATAAGCCTCCCGTTGATGGCCGCTCATGCAGCGCCCTCCAGCGCTCGGGTGCACCGAGCGATAGGTACACACATGAGTAGGGCCAAGATAGCGAAGAAAACGAAGTACGAGACGGTATTCGGTGTGCCTACGATATCTCCAAGTACCCCGTTCACGAAGGCGGTAACGCCGTTGCCTGCGGCCACGCCCACGTAAAAAAGCGCCATCACCAGGGAGGTGCTGGTCTCAGGAGCCTGCGTGTAGGCGAGCTCTAGGGCCGTAATTGATATGAGGACCTCCGCGGTTGTGATGAGTACGTACGCTACGACCTGCCACCCCACGGAGGTTTGCGCGCCACTGTCGATCCAAGACTGGGCCAGTGCCATAGTTCCAAACGAGATGGCAGCGAAAAGCATCCCTGCCTGCATCTTGTCCCCGCTCGATAGCCGTCCCTTAGCTCTGAGCCAGGGATACACGACCCCGGAGAAGAGAGGAGCGAGCACCAGGATCAGCAGCGGATTTATAGCTTGAAGCTGTGCTGGCAAGATCTCGATAGTGAACCCAAAGGGCGCGTTGAACGAGCGATCGAGACGCTCCGCTTGCAACACCCACGACGAGCCTGTTTGGTCGAAGAGACACCAAAAGATCGCAACGATCAAAAAGAGGATCGACAGTCGCACAAGCCGTCTGCGTCCCTCAGGGCTCCTTAGGGTTCGTGTATACTTACTCCAAGGGGTGGGTGGAAGAGCAACGAACGAACCCCGTCCCTTCCAGAAGACAAAGGTCGCAACCGCCATGAAGACACCAGGAACGCCGAACGCCACGTGCGGACCAAAGCGCTGCAAAACGAAGGGCAGCAGCAGTGACGAGAGGAAGGCTCCGAGATTGATTGCGAGGTAAAAAAGGCTGAAGCCCTCGGTGATGCGCGGATTGTTGGAGCTGCGGTATTGATCTCCGAGGTGTGCAGAGACGCACGGTTTGATCCCCCCTGCCCCTAAAGCGATCAGCAGAAGCCCCGCAGCTAAGCCAGTTCGCGTGATATCGAGGGCGAGGGCTAGATGGCCAAGGCAGTACACGAGCGACAAGACGAGTATGGTGCGATATTTCCCCCACAGTACATCTGCGATCAACGCACCGAGGAGCGGAAAAAGGTAGTTCGTCATGGTAAAGAGGTGATACCACACGGTTGCTTCCTGCTCGGTCATTGGGTCCGGCGAACCGCTGCTACCGACGAGGGCTGATGTCATAAACACCACGAGGATCCCCTTCATGCCGTAGTAGCTGAATCGCTCTGCGGCCTCGTTGGCGATGATGTACGGAAATCCGCGTGGGTGTCGTATCGGTATCGATCGAGTGCTCATTGAGGCTGATGGTAGCGGTAAAACTGGTCGTGGGCACCATGGATTAGCGGCGGAGGATGGCGTATCCTCGGGGAAACGACCGAAGCCTCTCTAGGTGCAGCGTATGAAATGCTTCAGATTGTTCCTCTCCATATGTTGTTTGTTACTGGTCTCGTGCGGTGGCGGCGGCGGAGGCGATGCTGGGCCGTGTTCGGCCACCCTGGGCGGCTCGGAGAAGATCGCGGGGGGCGAGGCGTGTTCCCCTGAGGGCCAAGCCAATGTGGCGCTCCTGGTGTTGATCGGAGCGAGCTTCGAGGAGTGCTCCGGTGCGTATATCTCCCCAACGGCGATCCTAACAGCGGGACACTGCTTTCGGAGTCGACCGAGCCAGGTCCTCGTGGGATCTCAAGGCAATGTGAGAGACGGTGTTCGGTACTCAGTGCACCCCCTCTACGACGGCAAGATCGGCTCTCCCTACGACATGGCAATACTGATAGTCGATCGACCGATCGTGGGTGCCCCCCTGCCCGTCTTAGTCTCCTCGCAACCGATGGTCGGGGACGAGGTCGTTGCCCTCGGTTATGGATTTGATTCGGATGGTCGCGAGGCTCTCGCCCGTATTCAACGAGGCGAGGCGGCGCTCAGGGCCACTTATTCCCGCTATGCAGGCCCTTTGATGGGAACGACCTCAATCGTCTCCTCTGGCGCAGGTAGTCCGTGCTCGGGGGATTCGGGCGGACCGGTGCTGGCGCGTAGTGCGAGCGGAGAGTTCGGAATTATCGGACTGACCAGCGCCGGCCCCGAGGGGTGCTCCTCTGAGGAGGGGCGACCAATTCTAATCTCTAGCACGCAGAGCAGTGCCGCTCTTAACTTTATCACCGGACAAGTGCCGGATCTGGCGGTCAATTAATGTCTCTGTCGAGTTGTCCTCGGGGTATGGCGAGGGAGATTGAATGAGAGATCCCTCTCTCACGTGGCGCGCTCGCCGAATCTTTAGCCGTATGACGGGCATCATGGCATTTTGGTCGCCTCAACTGTGTCCCTTCCTCGAACCTATTGTGAGAGCCCCCTTTTTTGGCGACACTGGTCATCAGTGGGCGGGAGCGATAACACCCCGCCAGAGGTTAGAATACAGAGCTTGATATGTACGGATTGATTCACCAGGCCATAAAGGATTTGGTTTGTACCGAGCGTGGTGAGGCAGTTTGGCAGGCGGTGTGTACTACCGCGAAAGTCGACTCGACCGAATTTGAACCTCTCGAGCCTTACGATGATGGTGTTTCGTATCGCCTCGTAACGGCCGCCTCGGAGCACCTCGGACTCCCGGTCCCCGAGATCCTACGTCGTTTCGGTGATCACTGGATCACCTTCACTGCCGACTACGGGTACGGCGACATCATGAAGATGTTCGGTAGCGACATGCGCAGCTGTCTGAGGAATCTCAATCGTATGCACGGTCACATGGGCGCTATGATGACACAACTCAAACCCCCGCGCTTCAATGTGGTAGAAAACTCAGATCAGCACATAACCGTGCACTACTTTTCTTCCCGGGAGGGGTTGGGACCTATGGTGGTGGGGCTGTTGGAGGGGTTAGCGCGAAAATTCGGGGAGCAGGTAACGATTGAACACGTTCCAAAGGATACTCGATCCGATCACGACGAATTCGAGGTTGTCTTTCTCTAGGCTATGACAACGGTTTTCGACCAGCCCACTCTCGATGCCCTGCATCCGTTCTCCTTCGTCGCAGAACGCGGAGGTGTCATTACAGCCGTTGGGCGTTCATTGGCAAAGATAAGTCCCGATGTGCGCTGCAGCCTCTGTTTTCTGGATATCTTTGTCCTGGAGCAACCCACGTTGGGGGTCTCGGGGAGTGCTCCACGCGACCTCATCGGCGAGCTGGTTGTTCTCTCGCCGCGGAGCGGCTCAGGGCTCAAGCTGCGAGGCCAAGTAGTTCCCTTGGATATAGAGACCGGAATTTTTCTTTTTGCAGTCACTCCGATTCTCACGGATGTATCTCAGGTGAGCTCAATCGGGCTCGAATTCGCGGATTTCCCGGTCGGAGACCCTGTATTTGACTTCCTTCTCTTTATTCAGGCCCAACGAATCGCGCGAAAAAAACTCGAGATAGCAAACGAGAAGCTACAGTGGGAGTACAGGGTTTCGAAGCTGCTGCACGAACTTACCTTACGCACGTACGACCTGGATGATGCGGAGCGGGCATACTCGGTGGTTATCACCGCTGTGTGTGAGGCGTTGCAGTGGGAGATGGGTCACGTATTCGTTTTGACCGGTGGTAAGCAACCGGCTTTACGCTCCGCGGGAACATGGCACCTGAGTGATGCTACTCGATATAACTCTTTTCGTGACGTCACGGAGTCCATGCAATTCAAGCGAGGTGAAGGCCTGGCCGGGTGCGCATGGGAGCGTGGTAGTGTCGTTTGGGTGTCCAATGTGAAACGTCACGACCAGTTTCCGAGGAGGGATAGCCTCCCGGAGAGTTCTTCAATTACCGGAGTGGCTGTGCCAGTAGTGGTTGAGGGAGAGATTGTAGCGGTACTTGAGTTTTTTACCGAACGCCCGCCGTTGAATCAGGAGAATCTTGCACGATTCTTCGAGCTGTTGGGTCTACAATTGGCTAATGTGATAGCGCGCCAGCGGATCGCGCGCCGCGAGAAAGAGCAGCTCGCAGCGCTCGTCAGTGCCTCTAAGATGGCCGCGCTCGGAGAGATAGCGGCCGGCGTCGCGCACGAGATTAACAACCCGGTCTCGAGCATCTCGCTCACTTCACACCTCATGAGCACCCTATCGAAGACGGGAGCGCTCGACGCCGAGGCTGTTCAGACGAATACTTCGCGCATCAAAGCATGTGTGCAACGCATCGCCACGATTGTGTCGGAGCTACGGGATTTTTCGCGCGATTCCTCCAGCGATCCATTCGCCTCGGTACCGGTAGGAAAGATTGTAGAGGAGACCCTCGATCTCTGCTCAGCGCGCTTCGCAAGTAAGGGAATTAAGCTTGAATTAGGGCGTCTTCCGCCTGAGTGGGAGATCTATTGTCGAGCTTCTCAGATATCTCAAGTACTCTTGAATCTTCTGAACAATGCTTACGATGCCGTGGTTGGCCTCGACACTCGCTGGGTACGCTTGGATGGTCGAGAGGTCGATGATGCAATCGAGATCTCGATCACCGACTCGGGAACAGGGATCGACGAGGATGTGGTCGAAAAGATGATGATTCCGTTCTTCACCACGAAGCCACCTGGAATGGGGACTGGATTGGGGTTGAGCATTTCGAGCAATATAGTCACCGATCACGGCGGGGAGCTGCGCCTCGATCCGGGCTCTGCCAACACGCGCTTCACCGTCCGACTCCCTAAAATAGAACCGCGGAGCAGTGCTCACGGTTCGTCGGCAACGGTGACACCGACCGTGTAAGGCGCGCTACCACCGTACTCTTGCGATGTCCGACGGGCCCACTGTACCCGCTCAATCATGAGGCTCAAGTATCGGTCGAGTTGCTCGGCGATCTTATCCCCCTCGATCACTCTGAGGGCTTGCGAGACGGCTTCGATGGTACACAATCCACCGGGCGCCTGGTTGCGTCGAAGGCTGTAGCGACTGAGCGCACCTGGTGCCAGGCGGACACGTGGAATGCCGCTCAAGCTCTGGAGCCGATGGGTGATCTTACGGGCCTGCTTCCAGGTTCCGTCAGGCACTATCAAAGTTATCGGATGATCGACTTCCGCGAGATACGAGCTATCGAGCACCGGGGCCGAAGGCTCGGGAAAGAGGACGAGCGGCCTTGTGGGCCCAGAGATATCTCTCGCGATGTTGAGACCCTCACGGGACATCCCGTAAAAGCGAATCTCGCTGTGTGGCATCACGAGCTTTATCAAGCGCGCCGTATTCGTCGGCTTCTGAGCCTCCTCACGATGAACAACAAGAAGTACCTTAGTTTGCGACTGCACAGGTTCAATCAGGGAGCAAAAGCAGAGGTCTCTCCGCATAAGGCAGGTGGTACAACGGACATGCGGTTTACTGCGGTGTCTCATATAGCCTGGAGCATATAGGGTTGTGGCTTAGCGTTCAATCGCACACCCCCAACCGACAGCGTTGCTCTCGACGAATTTATCGGTTATGTCGGTTGTCGAACTAGTTCTGGAGCAAGCCATGCGTGGAGTTCTTTTCAATCATCCCCTCGAGTACCGACTCGAAACACCCAGCGATGACCTGTATCAAGGTGATTCAATTCGCGGAGTCGTGAGTGTCAAAAACCACTCCGCTGAGCCGATCGATATTTCTGACCTGTGTGTAAAATTATCGCTGGGCGATTCGAAGAAGGTCAAGGCGAAGGCATCTGACGCCTTTGCAGATCTACTTGTTGCGAAGATCGAAGGTGGTCTTCACCTCAATCCGCAGGAGAGTGCCGTGAGGGATTGGGCGATCGAGACCGATCGGAACTGCCCGATCGCAGACCGAGCGCAGAGCCCGTATCTACTCTACGGTGATGCCTCTTGTCCTCAGGCGCTTGGCCAGCTTCCGCTTTCAGTCAAGCCACACAAGTACGTTCAAGCAGTGATCGATACGATGGAGACCGTATTCAATTTCACCTCCAAGGGGATCTCTTCGAAGGCTGGGCAGGTGGTAGCCAAACTGAAAGCGCCGGATGCTCGACGGCTTTCGCTCGTCGAGGAGCTGAACCTAGGATTTCGGTTCCACGGTGACAACCTCGAGGTCAGCTATGTGTTCAAGGTCAAGCGCTTTGATACCACTGCCGCAACCAAGGTCGACATCAAGAAGGGAAAGATCGACGTCGTGCAGAGCTGGAACTCTGCTGACTACCTCTTTGGCGGAGGTTTCATCCAGCAGGAGTTCGTCGAACGTTCGATCAACGAGGCACTCGAGGTAGTTACTACGGGCTTCTGATGGGCGCTACCAGGTCTGCTTAGCACAGTATGAGCCTCGGAGAGCTGGAGGACGGAGCAGGATCCGTTTCATCTCCAGAGACATTCTCGACACTGTCGAGCAAGCGGCGTAGCTGTTCGGGATCGACGACCGGCGTGCCATCCAGCACAATCCGGACGGAATCGTTCTCGAGTAGATGGTTGTTGACTGATATCACGACGGGCCCCGGGCGCTTTCTATTGGGATTCGAGATTCGAAACAATCGTCGAGCATAGGGAGTTCCTTGGGGTCCTGCGCCGAACATCTCGAGGAGCCAAGTGGGGCTCTTACTCAGGGCGTAGTCCAGAGAAGATGCTAGACTTCCGCGCCCCCCTTGCAAGCAGTAGCCGAACGGTTGCTCTCGGTCCGCTATGGCAAATCGCAAGAAGACCGCACACATAGCCCTCACTCCTGAAGTCCATTGGAAACTCCCCTCGTTAGTAGAGGAATCAGATGCCTTTCCGCGCACGCAAACCCGGCTGTAGTCACGAGTCATGTCGCGGAACTCGCTACGTATGAGCTCCACGCTTGAGTTTCCGGCAAAGTGGAGTACTATCGAGATCATATTCACAGCGCACCTCCGGCTTCTGACAATGGTGAAACGGTACACCAATGGACTGAAAACAACCTACCGAAGCGGGTTCAGATGTCGATTCGGATGGATGGCAGTGCAAAAGTGATTTGCTGTCCTACAGAGATGCAACCGAAGAATTCCATCCAACCAACTCAACTAACGAAGCTTATCTCTCAGGCGTTTTGCAACGCCGAGAGCTATGAGCAGGCAGCCGCCTGTCTAACGACCGCCTTGAGTCAACCAGATCTAGCTTCGAGGCTTCGTCAGGCTGCTCAGGAGCTTTCGGATCGAGATGTCATGACGGCAGTGCGCGAAGGGTGTCGCGGGGCACTCTCGGCTGCCGAGGTCAAACAGCTCGGGGAGATGTTCCTGCGTTCTCTGGAAGGAGGCGTATGTTGCGCTGCGGTGCAGGCTGCCCTTGAACTTCTCGACCGTGCGCGAGAGTCTCAGTCTACGGCTGAGCTCGCTCAAGCGATCGATAGAGGACGCACGACGGTGACAGATCTGCTCTCTAACCACTATTACCTGAGCCGCGATTATGTGGCGAAAAAGGATATCCGTCTGACAGTCGAGGATTTCTATTCTTCTCCCTACAAACTCTTCTCCGCGAAGCTGTATCTCGACGGAAGGAGTCGTATCGAGTGCACTGGCGGTGAAGAGCTTTTGGAGCTTTACCACGTGCTCCAGTCAGCGCGCTTCTTTCTGGAGCTTCAGCGGGATTTCGACAGTACTCGCCGTAGTTTCACCACCGCAAAAGCGACGGCAAAGAGCTCGGCAAGATTGGTGAATACGGCTGTTGCCACCTTGGCGCCGCACCTCCACGAGCTCGGGATATGCGTGTGCGCCGGAGCTCCCGACGTGAGGCAGACGAATGAGCCATTGCAAGCACTGCGTGCGAGTCCGCGTATCGAAGCAACGTTTTCCTCAAAAGCGAGCGGCGCAGAGGACGCTTGCCAGGTTCGGCTTGGTTCCTTCGTGCGGACGAGCGAGCGAGCTGGAGAGGCTTTCGAGTCAGATAGTATCGAGAGCGCGACCCTACTGCTGGCAAAAAAGCCGCTTCTTCGCTACCTAGCCTCTGGTGGCGCAGAGCTCTCCGTGCAGGTGCTCGACAGTTCGAAAAAGCTTCCGCGCTCGATCCTCGAAGAGGTGAGCGCCTTTGCGAAGACTGGTGTGCTTCTCGAATCTTTCTTCGGTCGTCCGGTTGAGGTCGAGTTCTGCCACGTTAATTTGCACCTGCACATCCTCGGACTGAAACTCCTGGCGAAAAGATAGTGAAGAGGCGTCTGTAAGAGGCGATCAATAGATGCCAAGAGCGATCACTTCATTCAGGTGCTGAATCGCTGCTCTCACCTTCGCTCTGGCTCTTGCAAGTCTCCTGCTCGGTGCCCCGGCCTTTAGTTCCCGCAGCGCATCACTCAAGAGCTCTAAGCGCGCACCATTTGCATACTCGCGGGCTTTGCTCACTGTCGACATTACCGTCCTTATACTCCTCGATAGACTCGAGACGCTCGATGTGCGCGCAGCCCTCCGGAGCGCCGAGACCGAACTTCTGGCGGCGCTCTCGATAAAGATTCGATAGCCGGAGATGTACCGGATATCTGGGAAAGACGAGAGGAATTGACGCTGCGTGTTGGATTGGAGATAGACGTGACCGAATCGTCCCCCTTCGGCAAGCTCACAGTTGTCACCAACTACTTCGTTCGTGCCGATGGAGAGAATTCCGACGACCCCGCTGTAGCCCGACTCTCGCAGTATCGCTGGGCCTCCGGAATCACCTGGACAGGTCGAAGCACCACCACCCGCGTGTTTCTCGAAGATAACGCCGTCCCGACTGACGCTGTCGACAATAGATCGCCCGACCTTGGCCAGTTCCTCGGGCGTGCTGGCATCCACGGAGTTCTCGTGAGTGCCGTATCCAGCGATGCTAAGTTCGGTTCCCCGCGTGACTGGGCGATCGATGAACACCGGTACCGGAGCAACATTCGGGGGTTCCGAGAGCTCGATCACTCCGACGTCGTAAGGTGCACTATCCCTGGCATTGTCAGCGAGCTCGAACAGCGGATGTGGTACGAGCGCAGCGACCCTGTACGTGCCTCCCCCAACTACTATCCGGTAGTTCTCGATTGTTGAGGTCTCCGTCGAGCAGTGCCCTGCCGTAAGAACCGTTTGGGAGCCTACCAGGATCCCACTACAGACAGCTGTTCCGGTGAAAACGAGTGCCACAGGTCCATCGACTAGGGACGGCGAGAATCGTCCTCCGATGATTTGAGCAGTAAAATCCTGACCTGCAGCGTAGCGCGGAGAGCTGCACCAGCACAGAGATGCTGCAGTGGCGAATGCAGCTAGGGAGAGTATGGGGCGTGGGATGCATCTCATCGCTTACGATCTATCGGAAATAAGGCCGCAGAACTAAACCTCTACAGGATATCACATGCTTAACAAGCAGCAGACACCTCCACAATAGCCGACAGAGCCTCCTTCTCCAAACGGGGATTCCGCGAATATTCGAAACTTCTGCTCATGAGGGCGTGAAGTTCTCGCTCGGTCTCCTGCCCGACTCCACAGGTCGAGCCGACTACCCTCAACAACCAGCGATCGTCTGATAATATCAGGGTGTTACCCCTCAATTGAACGCCGTCGAGCAGCTTGGCCTCATAGAGGTCCAGGGTTATCTTGCCTCCATACCGTTGTCGGATGAGTGCTCGGAGGGCTCGAAACTCTCCGAGCTGTTGAAGAGCTCCTCGTCTCCCTAGGCCTCTCGCGGAGCACAAAGATTGGAAAGATGCTGAATATCGTCGCGTATCTGGTCCAACATCGTTGGAGGCGTCACCGAAACGATGAAGCGGCCAAGTGAGAGTATTCGGCGTGCAAGTTCCGGTGACGGAATGCCGGGAAAACGTCGTACCAGAAGTTCGCCTCGCCAGGAGTCCTCTTGATCGGTGTGCCAGATTTGGGCCGCATAATAACGCGATGCCGGCGCAGAGATCGTAACCTCGATCGTCTCTGGCTTCGCGCCGGCCCACACCCCGAATCCTTCCAGCCAGTAGTCCTTGTGGCTTTCGGCTCGGGACGGTTGATTAGGTGTACGAGGTTGTGAATCAATCGGTTCGATCTTCTTTATGAAAGAGATATTCAGCACGAGTGCACGTCCCGTAGACTCATTGAAACGACCGTACAGAATGCCATCTGAATAGTGCACTCGCTCGAACGAGCCCGAGTACGCGCGGTCCTCGCTGTGGCGCCACGGCGAGCGATAGTGCACCGATACCTCCTGCCCGGTGTGGCAGAGCGAAAGGAGAAACAGAAGGTCCGTATCTGCCAATTTGGCGATTGAAGTAGTATCCGAGGAGAATCTTTCCCGTAGAGGTTGCAGGTCGAAGGTCACATCGGAGCGACCTGTAGTGATATGTCTCCACAATAAGTCGATCGCGGTGTGAAGACTGGAGTCGTCTATGACACCAGCTAGCTCGCTCATCAACACGAGCGCCACGAGCTCGTCCCGCCCTGGTGGAAGGGTTGAAAAAGAAAAGTCCTGATTAGTCGGGTAATATCCCCGTTTCGATTCGTCGTAATCTATCGGAACTCCGAATTCGTAGCGCAATCGATCAATTGTACGCATGGCGGTGCTACGCGAACACGCACACATCTCGGCAAGGGTGGAAGCGTTTGGAAAAGATCCCCGTTTTAGCTCCGATTGGAAGACGAGTGCGCGCTTGAGAAAGGTGGAGGTGTCAATACGTTTCGAGCTCCTGCTCGTCCGAGTGTATGAACGCAAGGCCGTCTGACCAGTACATATGAAGAAAGATGGTTCAGCGGGGCGACTGACAGACGAAAAAGAGCTCCTCTGAGGAGCTGCACGGGCGTCTGCGATCCGGATCGAGGACCACGACCTTACGGAACAGAGGCTTGATTTCAGCCAAAATCTTCTCGGTCGGAACGATGAATTCCGGGATCTCCATCTCGTGCAGTACGAAGCGATTACCCCGCACTCGCTTGAATACCTTGTGCATAACCTGATATCGATGACGAGCGGTTCTTCGAACATCGACGATAGCTACTGAGTCTTCTGCTAGGTCCGCGGCTGCCGGTTCGAGCCGGTAGCGCTCCATCTTCGTCTCGGTGTTCACGTCGAACACAAAGATTCCGCCGGGCGCGAGGTGTCTGTGAGCATTCTCGAACACCCGCCGCCAGCCCTTGAGCGTGGTGACGTGATTTATAGTGTCGAAGGGACACACGATCGCATCGAAGCGCTGGTCGACTTCGAAGTCGGTGATATCCGAATGAAGGAGCCGAGCCTTAGGCGCCTTGCGGTGCGCTATCGAGAGCATCCCCGAGGAGCGATCGATGCCAGTCGTCTGGTAGTATCTCGAGAGCACCTTGAGCATACTGCCGGACCCACACCCCAACTCCAACACCGTATCGGTGTGAGGCGCAAAGGTGTCGAGGATTTGGCGTAGGAACGAGGCGACGTCTCGTCGCTCACCTACGACGGTATCGTAATGCTCTGCAAAGGTGTCGTAATTCTTCATCGCGTTACTACCTGAGTACGGAGTCTCGCCCCGGCTGGTCGGAACGATTCAAACGCACTCATGGTATATCGCGGCGCCAAGTGAAGCCATTACGAAAGACAACACCCAGGCTCACTTGCAGGTTATGTAAAAGTCATCGACAGAGAGCAACGGCGGTGCTATGACCAAAACGCCTATCCCTCTCTGGACGGAGTGATAGGATGAGAAACGTAAGACCCGAACCTGAGGAGGAGCCTGTCCGATACGAAAGCGCCTCCCGGAACCGAATGGAATTATAATCTATGATACGTGGAATGCTTCTCTCTCTGGTGTGCGCCTGCGCCTTTATCGTCGATACGAACGTGGCCGAGGCCGATGTTCATTGCCGACCATGTCCTTACTCGTGTTACGACCTCAACCTAGGACGTAAAGAGTGTAGCGAGGTGAGCGAGTCTCGTGGAGTGTGTTGTGTCGACCTCACGAAGAAAGGGATGCAGGTAGCTCTGGAGATGGAGCGAGTCGAGCAAGGAAACAACGGATATCGACCAGAGTATGGCCGTCCACAGCCTGCGCAGGACAGATGTCCGCCAGGATTCCAGCCGAGTGAGCAGAAGTGCTCCCCTGCTGAGCGTCAACGTGGCTGTAAGGATATCAGGCTTCCGAGCGGCCTTGGCTGCGTCAAGCGCTGATCACGGAGCGCGTCCGCCGACGGTGTGAGGGAACTTACGCCGGGCGGACGTACCACAATGAGTGTGTGGACTACCCGCCCAACGGAAGTTCTGTTGGCGAGAGATTAGGCCTGCAAGACAGCCACAGCAACCTGCAGCTCTGCTCCAAACGCTACCAGAAGTATCTTGGCAGCGTCCTGAAACAATCCGCGAGCCAACCCATCCTCTAGCCCAAGAAAGCAGGCGGCTCCGGAGATGTTTCCCACCGTGGTGATCCCTTCCATGTAGAGCTGGTCCTCTCTGATACCGAAAGCGGGTACCAGCTCGCGGATCATGCGGATATTCGCCTGATGAGGAATGATATAGCAGTCTTCGAAGCTCTCGAGTCCAGCCAACTCTCGGACCCGCGGAGCAACCCGAGTACCGAACTCGAATACCCCACGCCCACGCATCTGAAGGGTGTATGTTGAGCGGTCACCGGGGGTCTCACGCGCGAGCACGTTGGGCAGATTGATAACATCTACGTTCTCGCCTGCGTAACACTCGGAGGTCACCCCCTCGATGACAAATCCATCGGTGCGCTCCGGATCGTTGGTCACAATCGCCACCGACACTCCGTCACTAAAAAGGATCGCGGTCTTCCAAGCCTCGTGATCGAGCATCCGGCTTATGTGGTCCCCCGCCACAACGAGGTAATACGAGGTACGCTTTCTGAGGGTATCTACCGCCAACTGATTGAAGGCGGCCTGAAGGGCTTGTACGCCACCCGCGCATCCCATACCGATGTTGCATGCTTGGAGATGGGTAAGCTCGAGAGCCGACGCGACCATCGGCGCCAGTGAGGGAATGAGGTAATCGGTTGTCGGATTACACGACGAAAAGATGCCGGTCACCTGCGACAGCGACACGTTGCACTTCGAGAGTACATCGAGCGCCGCATCCCGTGAAAGACTAACCAACGATTCCCCAGCGCCGATGCGATGAAGACGTGTAACCCCCGAAAGCGCTGCAATCGTGCCCGGATCGCGCTTGAAGTAGTTCTCTATCGTCTCAGCATGTACGACCTCTGAACCGAGACGGTGAGAGGTTCCGATCAAACGAATGTTCATATTAACGGCTCTTGTAGGTCAGCATATACCAATTGCCCAACTTACGAAGCCCATTTACCGAAAAAAACAACGATAACGCCCACGTATTCCCCCGAAAAGTCGACTTTTGTGGAACAAGCCACCCACAGAGCCCAGCTTATGTGGCTTAAAATCCACTTATATGTCTCCCGGTGATCTCATCAGTATCTCTGAGAGCGTGGAACGAGCGATTAACGCAGGAACCGGGGGCATCATCCGCCCCGCTTCTTGCGTTTGCCCCCTCCCTTCGTGGAGGTGCCCATCGGTGGAACCCCTGCGTCGCGGAGGTGTTTAGCCATCTGCTTCTCCACCTCCAGGTATGTCCGAGAGCGTCCGGCGAGGTTCGTCAACTGCCCCGGATCGATCTGTAGGTCGTAGATCTCCTTGTCGCCCGACTCGTTCTCGACATAGACATATCGACCCGCGTGAAAAGCTTTGAACGGTTCGCGCAGGTCTCGCTTAAGCCATCCCTCGAGAACGACTCCTGGTCGCCACTCGGTATTCTCACCCGTGAGCAGTGGTACCAATGAGCGGCCATCCATCTTCCACGGACTCTGCACACCAGCCAATTCGAGGATCGTAGGTGCGATATCAATATTGGCGACGACCTCTGAGCGGGTTACCCCTTTGAGAAGCTTCGGATATCGGATCGCAAAGGGAACCCTAGTCGACTCCTCGTACACGACATTTTTGCTCATTAAGCGGTGCTCGCCCCACATCATTCCGTTGTCGGAGATGTACATGACTACCGTGTTGTCCAACAGCTCGAGGTTCTCGAGCTTCGTGAGAAGCTCGTCTACAGCCCGGTCGAGGGGCCAAAGAGTTCGCAGCTGTCTCATCCTAAAATTGTCTATCTGAGCTATGCGCGATGACGTAAGGGACCTGACCTGCTTCACCCACGACGGTTTGTCTTTGATATCCGCCTCGTTGTAGCTGCGCGGGCGATATTTCGCGAGCCCCTTGTAAAGGTCTACCGCCTCAGCATCAGGAGTGGCAGGGTTGTGAGGTGCCGTAGGTGCGAAGATCAGAAAGAACGGTTTTTTGTCTCCCGCAGCTTGCTCGATGAATTGCACCGCGTAATCCCTCAAGAGGTGTGTAATGTACCCGGGCCTAACCGCGCGTTCCGTGCCTACTACCAACTCTGGATTTATGAACGGACCACTCCCGCCGGGGAGCGAAACCCAGTAGTCGTACCCGGGCGCGCGGGAACCGTCGCTCACGTTCATATATTTACCGACGAGCGCAGTGGAGTAACCGTCAGCCTGTAAAAGCTCGGACATCGAGGGGTGACGAAAGGGCTTGCTGTTCAACTGCACGCCGTGGTTGCGTGCATACAATCCCGTCAGGATGCTGGCCCTGCTTGGTGCACAGGCAGACGTGGTGATGTAGGCCCGCTCGAAAGCGACACCTTCGTCGAACACCCGCTTTTGGGTTTTAGGCATGAACGCGCCAACCCCGTCGAAGCGCTGGTCATCGGAGATGATCAGTACGAAGTTAGGCCGTTGTCGGGCAGCTCCGCCTCCGTCACCGGGGCCCTCGCCCTGAGAGTGGGCCATCGAGAGACCGAACGCCCCCCACCCTACTAGACCCAGGCAGAACCCAAACAGTCTATAAGTATTCAACTTCACAAGCATACTAATAAGCATCTGCGTCTAAACGATGTCGGCGCCGAAATCTCTGAAGGCCCTCACTTTAAGACGCCTTAACGCTCTGGGTGTACCTTTTTTAGACACACAGGTCCATCTGTGCAAGCCGGAAAATCTCTCGCTCAGACGTGACCGACCACCGGAATAGGTGCGTACCTGGTCGGTTCCGTCCGGGCTGTTGGCCGTGGCGTAGATGTAAGTTCTGTGCCGATCTCGTCGTCGTCGTGCTAGACTCACGGCTCGATGACCAAGCGCCCGAAGGAACAACTACTTGATTCGCTCCTCGAAGCCGTGGAGCAGGAGTCGAAGGAGGCCGAACACGCAGGGCGTGAGATCCGCATCGAACGCGGAGAGCGGATCGCCAGCGAGGGTGCGCGGCACCTGTATCGTTTTTTTCTCAGATACCGCCTGGTAGTAGGTGATGACTGCACGTGCACGCTGACCGTTCGTGGACGACCACACCAAGCAATCGTGGTTTCTGCCGCCGAATCGCAGATTACCGTGGCGGTGCCATCCGACCTTGGCTCTCATATTAGGGGAGCAACGCTTCGCACAGACGAAGCCCCTCTTCTGCGACAACTGGCTCACTCATTGCGAGAGCTTCGGCAACCTGACGGCGCGCCCGCGTGGAATCGGGATTTAGCGCACGCGGCGCTCTCGGGAGCGGTGCAAAATGTCAAAGCAGAGAGACTTCACGTAACAGCGCCCCAGGATCTCACCGAGGACCAACAAGCGGCGCTCCAGATCGCTGCGGACAACGCCGTGACGTACCTGTGGGGTCCGCCGGGTACGGGCAAAACCGTGACACTTGCGGCCCTCGTTTGGTGGCTGTTCTGCTCTCATCGTCGGGTGTTAATAGTCTCCCACACCCATCGGGCAGTGGATGGGGTCGTCGAAGGACTCTGTCGGCGGATATCGCCGAAGGGGCATGTCTCGATACCTGAAAACGCGATTCTTCGCATGGGAGCGATCGTGCGGGGCTCGCTGGAGCAGGAATACGGGTCTGCCGTCTCGTTCGATCAGGTGATCGCACGTAGCGAGAGTAAAGTCTCTTCCCGAATTGCGAGTCTGAAACAGGAGCTGTCTACGACCCGGAGGAAGGTATGGGCTACCTCGAAGCAGCTCAACCTCTGGGATGCGCGAGCGGGGCTTCAGGATGAGCTACAATCACTCACTGGAACTCTTCAGCGATCGCAGTACGGCCTAAAAGGACTGATCGGCCGCGTAATGGGAACCTCCGCCCGACCATCCCTTGCAGACACCTCGCCTGGAGGCGATATTCGCGAATCGATATCGCTGCTCGAAGCCGGTATCGCCGAGATCGAGCGATCCCTCACCGCCTCCAATCGCGGAGAGATCGAACGTCTCTTGGCAGATCTCGGGGATCGTCAGCGCGAGCTGACTACGGGCATCGCTCTTTTGGAGAAATTCCTCCGCGAGCTGCGAGCTAACCTTCTATCTCATGCACGGGTCGTCGCTGCCACTGCGACTCAGGCTTTTCTACGCGCACACGAACTCACCGATTTCGATACGATAGTTATTGACGAAGCCTCGATGCTTCCCCTGCCTCTCGTGTACAGGCTGTGCGGAATGGCGAAACGTAGCGTAGTGATTGCAGGCGACTTTCGGCAACTGCCACCAATCGCCGTATCTCGATCCGAAGTGGTCGCACGCTGGTACTCCCGTGACGTGTTCGATGCAGCGGGAGTTATAGAGGCGGTCAATCAAGGGCGAGTGCTTCCGCATCTTGCTAAGCTTACGACACAGTTCCGTAGCCGTGAAGAGCTGTGCTCTCTAATCAACGAGCGCTTCTACGGTGGCGACCTCACTTCTCGCTACGTCGATCAGCAGCCGATGAATTTTCCTCCCTCGATGGCCTTTCTTGCTGACCACCCAGTGGTATTGATCGACTCGTCCGACCTGGCGCCCACCGCCCAGAGCGTGGGTCGCTCCCGAGCGAACCTAGTTCACGCGCTCTTGGTGCGCAGGTTGTGTCTCGGCCTTCGAGCCGGTGTGTCTCAGGACACCGAATCGCGGATAGGCGTCATCGCCCCGTATCGAGCACAGGTCGAGTTGGTCGAGGATCTCCTGAACGAGGCAGGGCTTCGAGGGGTGTCCGTAGGAACCGTGCACCGTTTTCAAGGAGAGGAGCGCAAGCTAATCGTTCTCGACCTCACGGAGGGTCCGCCGCACTCTCTCGGGAGCTTTTTGAGCGCAACCGCCCTGACCGAAACCGGAGCACGGCTCCTCAATGTTGCTCTCAGCAGGGCTCAGAGCAATCTTATGGTCGTGGCGAACCTTTCGTTTCTGCACTCGGTGAGTCGTCCGGCACACATCATACGCGGCGTGCTCGAGGATTTAGAGAAAGTATCACTCTGTGTGCGTTCGGGAGAGCTCCTGGTTCCGCTCGGGCTGGAGCTCGAACACTCGCCGCGTCGCGTAAATGCAAGCGCGCTCGCGTTTCAAGGTTTCGACGAGGCGGCTTTCGTTCCAGCCCTCTCCAGTGACATGCGGGACGCAAGCCGAACGATTTTGATTGTCTCGGCGCGGCTCTCCATGGCACGCGTGGCAAGCTTCGCGGAGATCTTGAGGAGCAAGGCTGCGCAGAGCGTCTCGGTGATTGTCGTGGTGCCCCAGGCACATCAGAACGGTACGATCTCCCGCGAGAGCTACGAACAGGCTCGCGCGTGCCTGCAAGCTCTCGGCGCCCAAGTAATCGAACAACGCACTATTCACAGCAGCCTCGTGTGCATCGACGATGAGGTTGTATGGCAGGGCTCGCTCCATCCCCTATCTCATGACGGGACGCGGCGGGAATTAATGACGAGAACGGTGAGCAGGGTAGCAGCGCGCCTCGCGCTCGAGGCGATCTCGACATTGAATGCACCCCGGACCTCTCCGGCCCGCGCCGTGAACGTGTAGCTCGGTTGCGAGAGTCCGAGCTCACGAGTTGTCGTTGGCATCCTTCCAGACAGCCCAGGCAGTGAGCAGATAGATCGGGGCGCAAGTCCACATCGCGGCCCCGTAGAAGCAATCTCGGAGGCCAACCGAGTCCATGAGAACAAATGTGACGAGACCTATGAAGAGAAACCCTAGGGTGTAGGTGAGCATTTCGTGCTGATGGCTCCGAAATTTCGACGTCCCGAACAAAAAACGAATGATCCTCTCTTCTCGCGACTCTTTGCGCATGAAAAAACCTCCGCAAGCAGAAACATATGAACCTCGCGCACCTTCCCAGCAAACCAGACAGGCCGCGCTCCTCGCACCTGATGGGAGTCTCAGATGACAACTATCAGAGTGCTCCGAGTACGGTATCAAAGCCCCGGAGTCCTGGCGAGACTCGAGAGGCGCAGAAAAGTCAGTTTGTTCCGTGAAAACACGACAATATGAAGATCGCCGAGTTCCGAAAAACCGGTACAACAAAGGGCCTTTTGACTGGAAACTTCTATTTGAAATTGCCGATATACAGCGACATATGTTCAGCGAGGTCGAACAACACACAATCGAGTCCGATAGCCGTCCGCGTGAAAAGCTCGCTCGACAGGGCGCGCGATCGCTCTCCGATCAGGAGCTTCTATCCGTCATGCTCGGAACGGGGACGCGGGGTTTGCCGGTCACATCGCTGGCAGGGCGCGTGCTACCACTCCTGGAGAACTCGGTCGAAGGTGTCGATCTGGCGGCGTTGCAAGAGATCTCAGGGATCGGACCATCAAAGGCATACCTGCTGGCCGCAGCGCTGGAGTTTGCGCGACGGCGTATTCGTCCTGAGGGGATCAGGATCACGTGTGCTCGCGACGTGCTGCCTCTCGTCAACCATCTGCTCGATCGCCCACAGGAACACGTCATCACAATCTCGCTAAGCGGCGCCCACGAGGTTATTCGTGTTCGAACCGTCAGTATTGGGCTTCTCACGAGCTGTCCGGTGCATCCACGCGAGGTGTTTGTAGGGCCTATCTGCGACCACGCCTACTCGATCATACTGGCGCACAACCACCCCTCCGGCGATCCGGCGCCGAGCGAAGAGGACCGGAAGGTGACTCGCCAACTTAAAGCCGCTGCCAGCACCCTCGGGTTGCGCCTGCTCGATCACATTATTTTCGCCAAACGAGGGTACTTTAGCTTTCAGGAGCAGGGGGAGCTGTAATGCGCTGAGCTACGCGGCCGTCTTTACGTGCATTAGCCGTCCCCTTCCCAAACCAGGGACTTGCCTCGCCCCTCCCCTCCCGATACGGTACCACCGAAGCATGGGAGCATTACGAGCATCATCCACGAGCCTCGACGGCGGACTCTCAATCCGTATCGAACTGGCCAGCGATTCAAAGGCGGGCGAACGCAGCTTTGCGGCCCTTGAGTCGGAGCTTTCATCGCTCTCTGCCGGTTCCAAGGTTATGATCACGGCATCTGAGGAGCTGGAGGGGGAAAGCACGACGGTAGCCTGGCTCCTGAGGGTGGTACGAGCGTGCAACTCCAAGGGGCTTCTCTGCTCGACTCGCGATCTTCCGCCGAGTGCCCAGAGGCTTCTTGACCTTGCACTGTCGGTCCCCGAAAGGAAGGGGGCTCGGCGGATGCCGCACAACGATTCGTTCCTGGTCAATGTCGGTCGAGGAACGCTCTTTATGCTCGAAACCGTCAGGGACTGGTTCGCATTTACGGGAGAGCTCCTGGTAGAGGTACTCAACTTCTTGCGCGGTCGTGCGCGGGTTCCCGTGCGCGATATCTGGCAGACTCTGGACCAGTGCGGTCCTTCAGCGCTGCCCATAGTTACGCTCATAAGCACTCTAGTGGGTGTGATCTTGGCATTCATCGGTGCGCAGCAATTGAGGCAGTTCGGAGCGACCATTTACGTGGCAAACCTGGTAGGTGTCGGAATGTTGCGGGAAATGGGGGCCGTAATGGCAGCGGTGATCATGGCTGGCCGGACCGGGGCAGCCTTCGCTGCACAGCTCGGTACGATGCAGGTCAACGAAGAGATCGATGCTTTGAAGACCTTCGGATTCTCACCGATGCAGTATCTGGTGATCCCTCGCGTGTTGGCGCTGGTGGTGATGATGCCTCTGCTCTGTCTCTACGCAGATGGTCTCGGAATTCTGGGCGGAGCGCTCGTTTCGGCTCTCACGTTGGATATCTCTCTTATTCAGTACTACCACCAGACGGTTTCAGCGGTACACCTCACTGATGTGTGGCTCGGGGTGTCCAAGAGTGTCGTGTTCGGTATCTTGATTGCTCTCGCGGGATGTCTTGCAGGGATGCGGTGTGGTAGGAGCGCTTCTGCTGTGGGTACGGCAGTGACGACCGCCGTAGTTTCTGGAATCGTTTCCATAGTCCTTTCCGACGCCATATTTGCAATCATTACCGAAGTGCTGGGAATCTGACGTGACATCGAGTGACGCACATATCCTCGTCGATGGCCTCACCATGAAGTACGGCGAGGTGTTGATCCAGAGGGATCTCTCCTTCTCTATCCGCAAGGGCGACATCTTCGTGATTATGGGTGGTAGTGGTTGCGGAAAGAGTACGTTGCTCAAGCACTTGATTGGACTCGTACCTCCCAGTGCCGGGCAGATCCTGTACAATGGTCGCAGTTTTTGGGGATCCTCTCCCCACGAGCGAGAAGCTCTTCTTCGCAACATGGGGATTCTCTACCAAAAAGGTGCTCTCTGGACATCGATGACCTTAGCTGAAAATGTGGCGATGCCGCTTCGGCAGTACACTAAGAGGTCGGAGCGTGAGATTCGAGCCGTTGTCGAGTACAAGCTCGCGCTGGTCGGGCTAGCTGGCTTCGAGGAGTACTTTCCATCGGAGATCAGTGGCGGGATGCAGAAGCGGGCTGCCTTGGCTCGCGCCATGGCTCTCGACCCGCAGGTGCTCTTTTTCGACGAGCCCTCCGCCGGACTCGATCCGATCAGCTCGAAGCTGCTCGACGACCTGATTGTCGAACTGAACAAAAGCCTAGGAGCCACCGTTGTCGTGGTAACTCACGAGCTAGCTAGTATCTTCGCAATAGCCACGAACTCGGTATTTCTCGACGCCGAGACAAAGACAATGACTGCGCAGGGGCACCCCCGAGAATTACTGGAGCGTTCCTCCGATTCACGAGTTATCCGCTTTCTCACACGTGGGGAACGCGATAGATAGAGAGTTCTATGAGTAAGGAACCGAGATATGCTTGGATCGGCGCATTCGTTGTCGGTGCGGCGGGCCTCTTCGTTGCGGCGGTGTTGGTCTTTGGGCGCGGCAAGTTCTTCGATGATACCGCCGTCTTCATTACCTATTTCTCGGGCTCGGTAAAGGGCTTAGTAGAGGGCGCTCCGGTAAACTTTCGAGGAGCACGCGTAGGGACGGTGAAGGACGTTTCGATCGTGTACAGGCAGGACAGGGATGAGCTGCTCATACCGGTTCTGATAGAGCTCGACGGAGAGTCAGTCAAAGGGTTGAGCGTTGTTGCAACTCCATCAGAGGATCCGAAGGCTCGACGAGTTCCACTGTTAGAGCGCATGATCAACAAAGGGCTGCGAGCCCAGTTGGCGCTCGAAAGTATCGTCACTGGACAGCTCTTCGTGCAGCTCGATTTCATGCCCAAC
>JBILEW010000103.1:0-13733 GCA_044351885.1 Bdellovibrionota bacterium | reverse complement strand
CAGGTCTTACCACGTGTCCGGTCTTCAAAGGAGCAGCTAAGCCATCCCAGCAACATCCACACTTCGTAGGGAGCTCCTGCGAGTGGGAGAGTGCAGCTGAGATGCTCGGAGGAGATGGCCTGTGCGGTGTAGAGCTCACCCCCCCGGATTCTGTGCCGCTCTTTGCTCCTCCGGAGTGCGAGCGTGTAGAGAGGCTCGCAGAGCTGATCCGACTGCACGCCCCTGTACGTTACATCGTTACCGGCCCCTGTACGAATCTCTCGGAGCTCTGCGAGTACTTCGGCTCGAAGATCCATGACTACATCTCGTCAGCATCGATAATGGGCGGAGCTCTCGAGGTGCCGGGTAACAGTGGACCGAGAGACTCGCGCAGTGGGAAACAGCGTGCAGAGTTCAATTTTTATTGCGACCCCTTTGCGGTGAACGTTGTGCTTCGAAGTGGGCTGCCGATATATATGGTTCCCTGGGATACGACGTATCGTCTGACCATACCCGCTTCGAGGGTGCACTCCCTCCGGACGCACGACGAGAGGACGCGGTTCATAACCGGCCTGATGCGTCGATTTTTCGACCTCTACGGGCTCAAGCTCGATCGTGAGTTCGAGTTCAACGACCCAGCGGCTGTGTGGTTACCCGTCTTCGCTCCGGGGCAGTTCAAAGAACGGCTAGTGCAGGCTGTAACGACTGCCGATGGCTTCGGTGGGTTGGTGGAGCATACCAACGGTGCGCCTGTACTCTTTCACTCGTGCGAATCCGAATGGATCGATACGATCATCAACGAACTCCTAGCGAGGCTTGAGTTGGTATAGCGCGCGTTGGGGAGGATACCGGGACGCACATCTCGCCTTAGATATACCGTTCGGGAGCCCGAATGCTTGTTAGAGTTCGAATCGGATCCATCGAGTAGGCTAAGGCCCTCGTTTCAGCCATCAAATTGAGTACCAGCGCTCCGCCACTTATCCTTAGAGCCTTATTATCGGTCGGGTAGAAGACGCTCAATAAACACTTTGCTTGCTGCATGAAGCAAGACGGTTGTTTCCGTAGCCACCATCATATCGGCGGCTGCTCACTAGATCCTGCGCACACGATGCGTGATCTGGTGAGTAGCCCCGTTTCAAAGCTGATTTTTCGCGCCGTGTGGTGTGACTGCTTTGGATTGGTGGCTGCTGTTTTAAGAAAGGTTCGGTCATGTCGAATCCACTTTATGTAGAAGCCAGTCAGGTGATCGAGGAGATGCTGCGACGAAAGCTGACTCCGCCGGCAGCGTTGCATCCGCCGGGTGAGGAGTACCCACGGATCGCAGGAGCGGAGTTCCACGAAGAGCGCGTCAATCAGGGGTTTTTCGAAACCCCGAAGTTGCTCGTGCAGTGGGTCAAGGATGGACCGCTAAAGCCGTTCTTTGTCACGAGCAATTACGGTCCCGGCGCTGTCGCCCTGGTCGTCGTTGAGGAAAAGATCCTCTTCGTACGTCAGTGGAGGGTTAACCTTGGTCAGAAGACCGAAGAGGTGACTCGCGGCTTCTCCGAGAGTTGGGACTCGGGAACAGCGACGTCCCTGGAGACTCTCCCGAAGGTCGTATCCTCCAATCTGCAGGTCTCAACCAGCGCTAATACCGCGCTGAGAGAGGCGTCCGAAGAGACCGAATCCGATTTGTCACGAGTCGTCCCAATCTATTTGGGTAGCCTCTGGCAGAACAGCGGCACGGAAACGAACCGGCCGGGATTCTGGTTGCTGAACGTAGAGGGGTACAGTCTCAAGGACTCCCCGAATGTTCGTCTGCTGACGCTGGAAGAAGCCGAGGATCAAGCCGTAGACATGCACACCATGTCAGCTCTCGGTATGTATCGTCGGTACCTCCGAAGTCGAAGCTGCTAGGTAAGGATGTCGGCGCCAAGAAACTCACATCTCAATGATGAGTGTACGGACCGATCTTTTCTTTCCTCTCTGCTTCAGTGGTTGCACATTCTGACCTTTAAAGGTTTTTATGAACTGTACATGCAGCAACCAAAGTGTTTTGAGGGCTCTAAAAGGCAATATCCTTGTCGCTGCGCGACGATGAATTTTTCGGCGCTTCAGGAGATCGAGTGGTAGTTTGGCCTACCGCTCGAGCGGGAGCTACCCGAGTGGGGATGTTCACAAAGAGAGCAGCGAGAACAACGAGGGGGAGAAGTATAGGTAAACGGGTATTGTATCCCCCTCACTGACCTCACCGTCCTCTTTTTTCATTTTTACGCGTGAGCCTGCGATCAATCTCCGTTCAAGGCTCTATCACTAGCCTTCTTGTGCAATACACCTGCCTCGTATCCACTCTAAGCGCGGAGGGGCCATCCTTTGGGTTCTGAAAAGAGACTGAATTAACTCGATATCTTGCTGGTCGTTTGGGGAGCGTTAACTGCGCCGCCTGGAAACCATCCTGACGGGAGGGGTTTTGCCTCGCTCCCCTAGAGCACACCTTTCCCAACCGCCTCATAACTCTAGGATATGCCCGTACTAACAAAGCCGAGCCATAGCGCAGTATTAGATGCTCTTCCGCAGGTGGGAGCACAGCTCACGGAGAGTTTCCGTCTCCCAACGGGCGCACATGCTCAAGAAGGTGCTCATACACTTCAGATCCGAGCGAAGCCGGAACAGGGCAAAATCATCTCCGTTGTAAACACCCTCTCGTCGGTAGATGTGGTGATGTTTCTGCAGAGATTATCCTGTGATGATCTCAGGCAGCTCCAGCAATTTGGTCGAGACCTGAAAGCTCACGATCTCACTTCGAGGGTAGAGCACGCCCTTCTGGTAGAGCGCCTCGCTGAATCGTTTCATCTCGTTCAGAGTAAGAGCATCCTTGCAGTCAACTTCATCGGCCCAGAGACGTGGCGTGGTGTCATCAAGAATCAGGACGCAAGGAACAAGCAGAGCTACGCCAATCTGCCAGAAGATCAGCGTGAAAACCTGCGAAGTAACGTGCACTCGGTAGCCCGCAACCTGGCGGCTCTTCCCCCAGAGGCGCTGGAGCTCATCGAGGGGCTTCGAAGGTTTGCTCCGCAGGGACGGACATGGGTCGATCCGGCGAGCTCTCTCGCTGATCACGTCGCAAAGCGCGCTGTTGAGCGGAATCACGACGCCTGGCGCTTCAGGAAGAGGCTCGAAGGTAATCCGCACGACGATATATCCAAGAACGTAACCGATCTCGATCCCCGCATGCGGCTCTTTGCCGGGCTGATGGGGTTGGGAACCTTCCAGATGCTCAGGGAAGCAGGCACTGACGCGATTAATGCACTGGTTCGCCTCGGAGACGAGATCCTTAAGCGAGATGATCTAGACATCGATAGGATTCGCGCCGACATTCACTCCGAACGATTAGTTGTCGGAGTTCCCTTCAAGGACGGTTCGTCCATGTACGTGAGCCCCGACCTCATGGCGCATTTTCGAGATTATCATCACGGTTTGTGGCTGACGAATCGTACGCTCTCATGGCTTCTGCCCGCAGAGCTTCATCAGCCGCGCAATCGTCCCGAACACACCCCGATTGAGGCCCTCGATCCGTCGGTTGCAAATCTGACGTGTATTCACATCATCGCGCTCGCAGCTAGCTTAGCGGAGGATGCGCGGACCAATAGCCAAGTGTCAAAGGATCTCATGACAACCGCTGCGCCTGGAAACCCCTTCGACCTGAATGCAGGTTTATTCACTGAGCGGGGCGAGAGCCTCTAAAAAAGGGCTAAAAACACTCCCGTCGGGACGTTCTTCAGGTGCTGGAGCTTTCGCTCTCCGAACAGGCCGTTGATTAAAAGCGCCTACTTCGAGAGCGTGAATCGATACCTATAGCCACTATTCTTGCTCTACCATGACAGATCCAGACGGCCCCTGCGTGATTAGATACAGAACCGACCAGAGATACCTTATTCGATACTCAGCCGGCACGAGCGCACCATATGCGAATTGAAGTCGCAATCGTTGCGTACTACCATCCTGGCTGGACTTACAGCGCGATCAGTAGGAAGCGAAGTTCTATGTCTCGAGGCCCTGACCCACAGCCAGCACCGAATAAGACAACAGCCCCATCCGGCGAACTCTCTGATGTCGTACTCCCAAAGGGAGAGGAATTCGGTACCGCGAATGCCCAAGAGGAGGAGATCCGTTCTCGTGTCGTCGTTCTGCTGAATAGCAGCACCGATACAACTAATGAGGCTGCTGCCGCTGAGCTCACGGAGCTTCTGGAGGGGAACGGATGGCAAGGACAGCTCGCCCGAACTGCTCTCATCGAGGAGCTCATTAGCTACGAAGAATCCGCTCTCCGGAGTATCGCGAATAATGAATCGCCAAGTTGGCGCATTCTCTTCGCTAGCCATATCGCGGACTTTGCGACCGTTAGATGTGGCAAGGAGATGACCGAGAAGCAGCGCGCGAGGCATTTGGAATGCATCGAAGGCTTCCTTGCAATCGCCGCACTTGAAGATACCTGGGGAGCCGGGGCAGTAAAGCTGCTCGAACACGCTGTGACTACTGTGAAGGATCTCTTCCTCTGGTCGGAAGAACCCATTTTGGCACGCCCTGAGAGGGCACGTTTGGGTTCGGCATATCTCGCGTTCCTCTCGAAGCACGATCTCATATTTCAAGATCCCGAGCTCTATTCAAAGCTCGTGTCCCCGATCAGCAACATGGTAGAGGCGCTCGCTAAACTAGGGACCCCAAGAAGGGGCGAGTCGTTTAAAGCTCTCTTCACGCGCATCAATCAGCTGTGCGAGCAGTTGATGGAGGGTGATGAAGGGGAGGGGCCGTTCATACGCGATCCTATCGACCAGATAGCGGACCTTGCTGAGGACAAAGGCTCGTGGCCGATGCCAGATACCGAAAAGCTCTCAGCGGAGGAGCGACTCAAATACGGACTCGAGGCCCAGGAGTTGCCCGGCATCACTGACGATACTGGTGGGGTCTCCGAAGGTGAATTATCCCGATCCCAGGATGACGACCTCGGTGAATATGACATATTCGGTGAGTTAGAGGACGAGGAGTTCGAGGACGAAGACTTCGAAGACGATGAGTTCGACGACGAAGCCTGGAGAGGCGAGGATGAGGAGTTGGAGGAGTGGCGTGGAGATGCTTCCACGGAAGGGTCAGAGTCATCGGCATTCGCAGACAAAAGTCTCGACACGCTTGATACCGAAGACTTCGAGAGGAAGGAAGCGGACGAAGCAGAGTCTGCTTTACGAGAGATGCAGGGTTGTCTTGCTAAAGCTATGAGAGACTGTCCATCGCTCGGGCAGGATGTCGGTTTTTGGAGCAATCTGGTTTTTGAGAGGGGAGCGTTCGAGCCTGGTAGTGCCTTCTTCACTCAAGCATACGCTCGAACGAGCAGCAAAGCACTGGGAGAGCTCCTACTTGCAATCCCCCTCAGCATGCAGGAGGAGCCGTCGGTTGTAGTAAACCTCGTGGCTTTGCTCCAGATCGAGAAGGAGTTCGCGGAGCTTTATGGTATGGATATCGCTGCCGCATACGGAAACGCGATAATGACCATCGCGGAAGACGATGACATCATCGAACTGCAGAACGAGTGTAGCGACGAACTGGGGGAAGAGGGCTACCAGGCGATACCGGATCTCGTCGATGCAACGATTCGCGATCTGTTGACGGACAGTCTGGAGGAGGACTGGTCCGTCTTGGAAGCGTTGTCAGAACTGAGCTCGAGCGGAGACGAGATGCGAGCACTCGTAGATCGCTTCATCCGATGTGTGTGGGGTGGTGACGTCTCTGAGGTTCCTTCTGAGTGAAGAAAAGAGGCTCATCGTGGAATCAAGTAGCTTGTGATGAGCACACCGACTCCAGAGCTGCGAGCATGTGTCGTCACTTCATGGGTGAAGCTCTCTCCCTGGCTTCTCGCGCGAAATCTGAGGGGCGAGGCTGTGGTCTTCAGAGTCGAGCTTGATCGGCTTTGCGCGCTCGAGAGCGAGTAGCTCTCTACCAGCCACCTTCATAATTGGCGAACTTTCGTAGAACTCCCGGAGCTGCACGAGGAGGTGCCGATCCTCTGGAGTGGCTGTTTCCAAGAGGGTCTCGAGCTCCCGTAGCTGCTCCTGCAGGGTAGGATGTGCAGCCTCGTTCTCAATTGCCGGATCGAGTTCGCCGCGAAAGCTCTTGCTGATGGCGCACCGACCACCGTAGCGGTACAGGGCGTACTTAGCCAGGAGCTCTTCCTGTTGTGGCGAAGCCTGTGTCCAATCGAGGTTCGCCATTCTGTAACGTGTCAGGAGCACGCGGGCATCACGCAGCTCTGGTCCCGAAACGATGCCGGTGTCATTGTAGCGGATGGCACGGGCGAGGGCATCGATTCCGTCGACCTCGAAGAGGCGGTAGATGTCGGCTTCGATGTCACAAACGCTGCGCTCGTAAAAATTACGTACCGTCAGCTCTCTGAATTCCGCGCGAGCGGCGGTCGCCTCAGCCTGAAACTCTTCGCTCAAGCGAGGGTCTCTCTCGATAAGCAGAAAACCGGAGGTGTTGTTGATCAGTCGAACTGCTTCCCGTCCCTTGCCCTCACGATACTTCGCGAGGTCGACCCACAGGCCCGAGCGATGGTCTCCTCCCAAGAAGGTGTAGGGGATCTTGAGCTGATGATCAGCGGAGGTCAGGTAGTAGTTCGGATAGATCGCGGCGACGACTGAAGTCGAGCTGCCTACGTTGTGCAGCAAAGATGGATCGTATCCGAATGTGCGGCGTACGTCCCGTCCGAATCGTTCAGCGAAGAGCTTGGCGAGCGAGAGCGTGAGTTCGGTGTCGCCACTCGAGTGATGAGTCTGCGCCCCTTCGAGTACCCCGAACGAAGTTGCCAGCGTTTCAAGGCGTAGCGAAAGTCTCTGGAGATCTTCTCCGGTGCTTCCTGGGCGTGGCTCTCGGGGAAAATTCGGATCGGTAGCACTGAGATAACGTGCGGTGTGTAAGAGGTCGCGGCTTACCACCTTGCCGTAGAAGAAGGGATTTACTCCGTTGCGGATCATGGAGGTACGCAGCTGAGTGATATCGAACTTTCCTGAGTTGAAGCCGATCAAATCGACCGGTGTCTTGCTTCGATCGATGACCCCAGAAATAAAGTCGGCGATCTGGCGCATCGCCTGAGATTCCGGCACGACGTTGCCGGCTTGGTGATCGAGTACAGGGGTGCGATTGACCAGTATCGCGCCTGGAGAGGGTAACTGGAGAGGAGAGATGCGGATGTCGAGGGAAAGCTCTCCGAGACGTTCCCACTTGTTGCCTACGACGATGAAGTGACAGTTGAGGATCTGTCCGATAGGGGAGCGGTCGGTGGTTTCGAGGTCGTAGAAGATGCTCGTCATAGGCTGCTCCCTTTGGCCCAGTCGCCGCCATCTTGCTTCATCACCTCAGACCCCTCAACACGAGAGGCTGGCTGACCTCGATAGGAGAATCCGAAAGGAACAAACACGTACAGATAAAGTCCAAGATGGCGCAGGGTGGGTTTGAAACGCTGTTGTAGAGGGGTGCGGTTCGGCTGGTGCAGTAGCATGCAGACTACTAAGGCACGCGCGATTCTCTAAGCGCAGCACTAAAATTGTACAGGCCATTGAATTTCCATAGCTTTTTCGATGCTGGCTGAGTCTGTGCCGAGTAACCCTGTACGTCGTGTGGGTGTTTTTTGCTCAGACTTGCGTAAACATTTTCAATAGTTGGTCCCAACATCTGCCGATGGTAGAAGCAAGCCGTGGGTATAGACCGATAGGATCGGGGGAGCACTCGCCCGAAACTAACTTTCAGCTTGATCATGACGACCTCTTCTACCGAAGAACAACAGCCGCTCGACCTCGCCTCGCTCCGGTGCGCAGCGGGTACTGATGTCGGCATGCGTCGCGACGAAAACCAAGATGCTTTCGGGATCGTCAAGAGGGAGCGGTTCCATGCGTACTTCGTCGCAGATGGCATGGGAGGAGTGCACGGGGGGGCCGTGGCGTCCAGGACTGCTATCGCGGGATTAGAAAAGCTTCTCAAAGAGCAGCAAGAGCTTCCCTCTATCGAGGGTCTCTCGGCGATGGCTGCGAGTATCAATAAGCAGATCTTCGACAAAGGTGGGGCTGATCCGACCTTGGCTGGAATGGGAACGACCTTGGTTGGGCTCGTTTTTACCCCTGATGTTACCTACTGCGTCAATATAGGTGATTCACGTGCGTATCGTGTTCGCGCTAGTTCGATTGCGCAGCTCTCGGAGGATCATACCCTCGTGCGTGAGCTCGTGCGCTCGGGGGCGATTGCTCCTGAACAAGCTGAGGATCATCCGGTGGCGCACATGTTGACGCGATCATTGGGACCCCTCGAAGAGATTCAGACGGAGATAGCTCGACTCGATCCGCCTGAGCGTGGGGATGTCTACGTTCTGTGTTCTGATGGGTTGTACAATTTTGTCGAGCCGCAGGAGATCGTCGATGTCGTGCGGCAGAACCCGTTGGATGATGCGAGCCAGATACTGATAAATCTCGCCAATCAAAGGGGTGGGTCCGACAACATCACCGTGGTGATTGTGGCCGTTGGGGATACCTCCACCAAGAATCGCTCCGCTCAGTACCGGCAGGCGCGAGATGTGGCAGCGAATATCGCGCAAGATGCGACCGCGTCTGATCAAACAGCTAGTGAGCGTGACGTTGATGGCGGGGCGAAGGAGTCACTGCAAGCCGAGAGGCCTAACTTGGTAGGTAGTCCTCCTGCGGGTGAGCAGGAGCAGGTGCCGCGAAAAGCCTCACTGGTGGGAGCTCCATCGGTAGAGGAACCACCTGAGCTCGACCGCGTCGAGGCGCATCGTCAACGCAAGCGTGGGGGCTATCACAAACCTAGAGGTGGGCTGCCCGTGCCGTTACTGGTGGTGGCTGCCCTCGTGTTCGGGATGGTAGTAGGAAGTTTGGCGCGGAAGTTCATGCATCCGGGCGACTCCTCCGAGGTGGCACTTCTTTCCGATAAGGATGAGGCAGAGGAATCTTCGGCATCCAAGGGGGGAGCTACGCAGCCTTCGGAGCGTTCGTCGCGTTCGACCCAGCAGGACAGCCCGCGCATGGAGGCCGGATCGGTCGGCAACCCAGAGAAGGACAAATTGGTCAAAGATGCGTTCGAGAGCTCCATTCGAAAATTGGAGGCTCAGATCGCAGCGCTCGACACACCGACCAGCGCTAACTCGCAAGATGACATAGCAGCAGCCAAGCAGAAAGCCGATGGTATTCAGACGAATCTGGTGACGATAGAGGAACAGATCGGCGCAGCGTCTCGCAAGCTGCAGCAGTGGTACGCACGTCAGAAGAGGCTGGAAACCCAGGATGCCCTCAAGTTGGCTGCGGAGGTCGGTGCTTCTTCCGAGAGCGTACAGAAGAAAAAGGCGGAGTTCGAAGCAGCAACATACGAACTCATCCGCATGCTCGACGATGTCGAGCAACACCACCCCAACGATGAGGCCAAGGGGGAGCAGCTCACCGTTCTCAAGGAGAGGCGCGCACGACTGCTGCGAGAGCTTCAGGAGGAGGTCCGTGATACCGTTGATACGGTTTTGGCAGAGACCAACAAGCACATCGAAGACTTGAAAATTCAACGACAGCTGCTGACCTTGCAGCTCGAGACGGTCAAACAGGATCTCGAATACGCAAAAACGTTAGCAGAGCCCGATCCGGCCAAGCGTCAGGCGATGCGCAAGAAGTTGGAGCAGAACCTGGAGGGTCTCCGGGGCTCACTGGTCGACCTGGAGCGTTTGGTTCAAGGTGGTAACGGTTCCGACGACCAAGCTGCAGGCGACGTTCTCGGAAGGCTCGGGGAGCGTTGAGGAGCGGCTATCCCGAGCTGCTCGCTGGTAAGCCCCGCGCTATGGAATCCTCGCTCTGAACGGGCTATATATACCCTCCCATCACTACGTATCGCCCGGAGGGTTCATGAAGAAGCTCGCATTGCTAAGTGTGTCTGATCAAACTGGATTGAGCGATCTGGCCTCCGCTCTTCACAAAGCAGGCTACGGCCTTCTGGCAACCTCGGGAACGGGGAAGGCTCTCGAGGGGGCAGGGATCCCGTTCACCTCGGTAGAGTCGTACACGGGGCTCGCTGAGCTGCTCGATGGGCGCGTCAAGACGCTGCATCCCAAGATCCATGGCGGCATCCTGGCACGTCGCGATCTCGACAAGCATCTCTCCCAAATGGATGCGGAGGGGATCGCTCCTATCGACGTGGTAGTGGTGAATCTCTATCCGTTTACGAAATACCTCGAGAGCGATCGCGCCCAGGATGCCGAGAAGATGACCGAGTTGGTCGACGTGGGTGGCCCCACGATGATCCGGGCTGCAGCCAAGAACCATCGCTTCGTTCTGCCCCTGATAGATCCATCCGATTACCCCGCCGTGATAGAGCAGCTCGCCGCTGCGAAGGGTGGTGCCGATCCGTTCAGCCTCCAATTCCGCAGAACGCTCGCATCAAAGGTGTTCGGAACTCTTTCGGCTTACGATGGAGCGATCTCGCGTTACTTTGCGAGTGTCGTGAGTGAGGGCTCAGCGGCAGAGAGTGCGTTTCCGACGACCTGTACGGTCTCTTTGCAAAAGCAGACCGACCTGCGCTACGGTGAGAACCCGCATCAGAAGGCTGCGCTGTATACAGCGACTGCATCGGGTTTGGAGCTCCTGTCTGGTCCGCGTTGGACGCAACTCGGTGGTAAAGAGCTCTCCTACAACAACATGCTCGATCTCGACGCTGCTGTGCGCTTGCTCTCCGATCTTCCGAGCGGCTCCCCGGTCGTTGCTATCCTCAAACATTTGAACCCGTGTGGCGTTGCGAGTGGAGTCGACGTCTCTGATGCCATTCAACGCGCCAAGCAGTGCGATCCACGCAGCCATTTCGGTGGAATCCTGGTCATCAACCGCGAGGTCGATCGCAAGGCGGCGGAGGAGATTCGCGAAGACTTTGCAGAGCTGGTCGTTGCTCCGTCGTTTTCACAGGAGGCCTTGGAGGTGCTCCGTACGAGTAAGAATCTCCGCATTCTGCAGATCGATGGATTGTCGATCGGCGGCTACGAAGTACGCTCCGTGCTCGGTGGACTCCTCGTGCAACAGCCGGACGTCAATCGATCGCAGGTTACCCACACGACGCTCGCCTCCTTGCGTGCTCCGACAGACGACGAACTCGCGGATCTCGATCTGGCGTGGCGAATCGTAGGGCACGTCAAGTCGAACGCGATCGTGCTTGTGCGTGACGGCTTGCTCGTCGGAGTAGGGGCGGGCCAGATGAGTCGCGTCGATTCCGTAGAGCTAGCGATCCGCAAGGCGACGTTCCACGGGCATCTGCTCAACGGCGCAGTGGCAGCATCCGACGCATTCTTCCCTTTTGCTGACTCGATCGAAACTCTGAGCCAGGCTGGCATCACAGCAGTTGTGTCTCCGGCCGGCTCGCGACGGGACAGTGAGGTGCAAGCAGCGGCGGATGCGCGTGGCGTGAGCCTCTTCTTCGCGTCAGACAGGCACTTTAGACACTAAAAGGACAGTAAAGCCATGAAGGTACTCGTCGTTGGAAGTGGTGCTCGAGAGCACGCTCTATGCTGGCGCATCGGGAGATCGCAGCAGGTATCGAAGGTGTATTGTGCCCCAGGAAACGCCGGTATCGCAGCGTGTGCGGAGCTTGTTCCTCTCGCACCCACGGCGACGGCTGAGCTGCTTGCATTCGTAAAGGAGCAGGGCATTCAGCTCACAGTTGTGGGACCGGAGGTTGCGCTCGAGGCTGGAATCGTCGATCTCTTCGAGGGCGCGGGGTGTATGATAGTCGGCCCGTCGAAGGCCGCAGCGGAGCTCGAGACATCAAAGGCTTTTGCCAAGGAGGTGATGGGCGCTTCCGGTGTGCCTACAGCCTCGTACTCCGTGTTCACGTCGCGAAGTGGCCTTGAGGCTCACTGTGCGTCGAAGGGAGCACCGTTGGTGCTCAAAGCCGATGGTCTCGCCTCCGGTAAAGGGGTGTTCGTCATCCAGGATGCAGCAGAGTTTCCAGCAGCCTTCGATGCGCTCTTCGGTCCTCTCAACGCGGAGCGCGTAGTCGTGGAGGAGTTCCTACGAGGCGTCGAAGTGAGCTGTATCTTCGCCTCCAACGGGACCGATCTGGTACCGCTCGCGCCAGCGCACGATTACAAACGGATCTATGATGATGACCAGGGGCCAAATACAGGCGGTATGGGTTCGGTGTGCCCGTCACCGCGCATAAGCGATGCAGATCTCGCCTGGATTCAGGAGCACTGTGCTGCGCCAATCCTGAGGGAGATGGCGAAGCGTGGGACTCCCTTTAAGGGGTTCCTGTACGCCGGTTTGATGGTTCCAGTGTCACCCACTGCTCGGACCTCTGGCATTCGAGTGTTGGAGTACAACACTCGGCTCGGAGATCCGGAGTGTCAATCAATCTTAGCGCGGCTCGTCAGTGACCCGATTGAGCTCTTCGAGTGGATGGCGGGTAAACGAGCGGATAAGCCGGCGTTAACTTGGGATTCACGGATGAGCACCTGCGTGGTCATTGCCTCGGACGGCTATCCCGAAAAGCCTGTAAAGGGAGATCTCATCGAAGGGGTCGATCTGGTGGGGCTCGTACCCGACAGCTTGATTTTTCATGCTGCCACCAGTCGTGATGACCGTGGTAGACTCGTTTGTAATGGTGGACGGACGCTGAGTGTGGTCGGGCTCGGTGCTGATTATCAGCGGGCGCGAGATGTCGCGTACAAAGCGGTCGACCTGGTGCAGTTACGCGGACGACGGGTGCGCCGCGATATCGGGCTATAACTACCTTCCTGCAAGCGGGGGTTCGTAATGGTACAAGCTGTCGGAGTGAAGAGGCTTCTGGTGCTTGTGGCGGCTTTGATCGTCGGTGTGGTCTTGTTCCCGTACCTGCTCGCAGCGCAACAGTCGACAGGCACACAGCTCCGTATCCTCGATTCTGCCGGCCTGATGCGGGCTACCAAGGTCGTGGTGGAGTCTGCAACAGTCACGATCTCTCTCGACGAAGAGGACGGGGTGAAGGGTGAGTGCGTTGCTACGAACCTCGACGGTTTGGCGACAGAGCGCACAGCGCCGATCTCTCCGAATGGTCAGTGCTCGTTCGAGAAACTATCTGCCGGCTCCTGGCAAGTGAAGGTTCCGGTAACTGGGCGCTGGCGTGCACAGATATTATGACTAACTCGTTGCTCTCCCTGTACGGTTCATCGAATGCCGAAGGTGAAGGGCCAGAACAGCTCTTTCCGAATCTCCCCAATCGAGCAGAGTGCTTTCAACGGGTGAGCCAATCCAAGGGTTACGATCTCGTGGTACTGGGAGGCGGCCTCACGGGTGTCGTGACGGCGCATCAGGCGTCACTACTCGGGATGCGGGCCTTGGTACTTCACGAGGGCTACTTCGGAAGCAGTGCGCAGATGTGGAGCCTCGCATACCGAGAGCTCTTCAGCGCACCGATACTCTCCCGATTGAGAGGCGCACGAAAGGTTGGATCGACCGTGGGGCTTATTTCACCACACCTCAAGAGAGCGTTGTGTGTAACCAAGGAACGACCTTCGATTGTTGATCGGTGGGTGCAGAAGCTGTGCCGGGGGTCTCATAACTCTCTGAGAGCAGAGCTCGTACAGTGCGACGAAAAGGCTACTATCCGCGAAACAGTGCTCGCTGCTCGGCAGGAGGGTGCGGTGTGTCTCTCCGATGTGGAGATATCGTTCGTGGAGGCAGAGAGCACCACTGGTTTCTACTCTGTGGGAGTGAGGG
>JBILEW010000133.1:0-8248 GCA_044351885.1 Bdellovibrionota bacterium | reverse complement strand
TCGAATCCCCACCTCGCGGCTCGGAAGGCGAGTTGGACCACAGTGGCTCGATGATTCTGTATATGTGCGAGTTGTTTGTCGGCTTCAGGCGCAGCACACCATCGACCCTCGTCAGGTTGTAACCGGAAGCTGCATGGGTAACGACTATCTTCTCTCTGGGACATCCTCGCCAGAGATCGTGGAGATCGTTCTTCTCGATTCAGCGCAAGATACTCACCAGGCGGTAGAGAAGATCTGTAGCTCCGAAGGGCTTGTCTTGAGTGAGGTGCTCTTCGTAGGGAAATTTCGTCAACCCCAAGCTCCTCGGCACGTGCTGGAACAGTACGGAGGGCTCTTTTTCCCGCGTGAACGCGGTCCGTGGGAGTCGTGGTCCAGCGCGCAACAGGTCGTCGGCGAGTTGCAACGAGCGGCCCATCCTGAGGAGACGGCTGCTGTGCCACTCGTGATACGACCTCTCCCCGGCACCCCTCATGCGGGAGATCTCGAGCGTTTTCGCACTGCAGCGCGAGCAGCGCAGGTACCCGAAAGCGAGATAGCCCATGCTGTCGAGCGTTGGCACGGAAGGGTTCGATACATTCCGGAGTTTGCGCGCGGATTTGAGCTGGTCTGTCCGGGAGTTCTACGGGGAGAGGTGGAGCTCGCGTACCGAAGTGATCAGGTAGCCACCATCGAGGATCTTCTCTTCGGATCGCTGGGGCTTGAAACCGATCCGCACTGGCGTGAAAAAGTGGCGCCGTTGGCTGCGGCGTTTTCGGAGATCTCTGGTTATCCGGTATCCCCTCTGTCGCCGGTAGACTGCTAGCCCTAGCACCTGTGTGGCTCTGTACTGGGGCTACTAGTTGTGTGGCTCTGTACTGGGGCTACTAGTTGTGTGGCTCTGTACTGGGGCTACTAGTTACTGAGGCTCTGTACCGGGGCTACTAGTTGTGGCTCTGTACTGGGGCTACTAGTTCTTTGACTCTGTACCGGGGCTACTAGTTTTTGACTCTGTACCGGGGCTACTAGTTTGTGGCTCTTTTGACTCTGTACCGGGGCTACTAGTTTCTGGATTATTCGAGCAACTTCTGATTTGTCGTGCCGAATAGGACGGCATGAGAGTTCTAAAAGGTAAGCGCAGCCGCAAGAAGATGAAGTACCACCCACACGGAAGCGTGCTGTTCTGCACGTTTAGTGTCGAGGAGGGATTACTGCTATTGGCAAATCCTCTGTGTGAACTCATCATAAAGAGTTGTCTTGTTGCTGCCTGGACGCTTTACCCAGTCAGAATCTGCCACATTGTGGTCGAAGCAACCCACGTCCACATACTCCTCGTAGTAGACAATCCGGACGACGTTCCTAACTTTATCAAGCACTTCAAGACCGAGTCGGCCCATATGATTAACGGGCTGCTTGGACGTAACAAGAGGACGCTGTGGTGTGAGGGGTACGACAGCCCCATAGTGCTCACCCCCCTCAGAGCACTCGCTGCTATTGCGTACATGTATGCGAATCCAGCCAAAGACAACCTTGAAACGACCATTGATCGCTATCCAGGCTTTAGCACCTGGAAGATGCTCCGTTCCGGCGAGTATGCAAAGCTGTGGAAGCGGGTCCGGCGCTATCAATTCCTTAAGCTCGCACGAGATAGCCACAACCTGCGCGGGTATAACAAGATAGCCGAAGCGATCCGTAGTGACTCTGAGGAGCTGCTTCCCTTTGTGTTGGAGCCGAATGCTTGGATGGAGGCATTCGGGTACACCGATTCACACGCTCAAGCGAACATCAACGAAGCGCTCATCCGTCGCGTCCACAAGCTCGAGAAGCGGGCGGAAGCTATACGGCAACGAGAAAAGACGCGCGTCATCGGGCGAGAACGGTTGATGAAACAACCCTTTGACCTGACCTATCGCCCGCGGCGATTCGGGAAACGCATGTGGTGTCTTTCTGAGAAGCGCAAAGAGCGAGTGAAGTTCATCGCCTTTTTCAAGGATCTCATGGATGAGGCACGAGATATTCGGCACAGATGGACGTTAGGCGAGGTGGGTCTCAGGTACCCTCCTGGACTGCATCCTCCATCCATGCCCAAGTTAGCGAACGCGCTCTACCCGTAGCGTTCACTGTAGAGAGTTGTAGTGCGTTTTCCGGTTCGCGGGGCACTCGTGTATCTACTGTCAGCTGTTTCCGCTCACAGAACCTTTCCACTACTCGTGTCCGGAGGCTGGGCACCGACTACCAGCGCCTCCCCTATCTCAGGCCGTGGAGGTAGCCCCAGTACAGGAGAAACCCTGTTTTCCTTGGTCGAGCCGTGAGTACAGCCGAGCCCCTTCGAGCTCTGCAGGTGCTATCTGCGATTGAATAATCTCAGATAAACGTAAATAAATGACAGTTTCTCCTGTCCTTTGCTTCCGTTGCCAACTGAACGTGTGCGGATATAGGTATCCGTACGAGCAAAGCTCGCCCATAGTAGCCTTAAGACGTTCCGAGCTATCTTTTTTTATTTGACAGGAGCTATAGTGCCTAGCCGGTGCCTTTCATAGGCCAGCGAGAGTTGTAGGATTTCCAGGCTCTGTCGGTGCCTACCGTAGGATATGATATCCGTGGCAGGTTGGACCTTGTCAGCTATGCCGAAAGATCAGACCGCAAAGCGAGCCCTAGCGAGGTCATTGCTCGAACATCATCGCGCCCGGGGAGATGCCGCAGGTGAGACCGGCACTGCTCTGGATGGAGTTGCCATCGAACAGCTCCGTATCTATCTCTGCAAAATTATCGGGACCTCTGGCTTTCATGCGCTGTTTTCGCGCGCACTCAAACAGGCTACCAGCCATGCCCCTGAGCTCGAAGCGCTAAGGTTAAAACCTGATGGCACCGTCGATGGTTTGGGGGATATCGCCCGGGATGATGCGCAAGATGCAGAGGAGGTCCTCCTTGCAGAGTTACTCGAACTACTCGTTACGTTCATAGGCGAAGCCCTCACGAGCCGTCTACTGAGCGATCTGTGGCCAGACGTGTCTGCGGACATAGCTAGTCTAATTTCTAGGAAGGGATGAGCATCATGACCAACAACGGCAAAGTAACTATCAAGAGGCTTAGTACTGGAATTGATGGCCTGGATACGGTCCTGGGTGGAGGACTTCCTGAGTATTCGTTCAACCTCCTAGCCGGCGCGCCTGGTAGTGGTAAGACGACACTTGCTCACCAGATCATGTTCGCCAATGCAACTGTGGAACGGCCAGCTCTCTACTTTACGGTACTTGGCGAGCCGGCATTGAAGATGCTGCGCTATCAGCAGCAATTCAGTTTTTTTGACGAGAGCAAGCTCGGGAACGCCGTTCGCTTCATCAATTTGAGCGAGGTTGTGCTCGAGCACGATCTCGATGCGGTCTTGGCGGAGATTGTAAAAGAGGTCAAGACGACCAATCCTGGAGTCGTAATTGTCGACTCGTTTCGTACGGTTGTGCGTAGAGCTCAGTCGGAGCCCTCCTCAGAGATTCAGCTCCAGTCGTTCACTCAGCGATTGGCGCTGCACCTCACGAGTTGGCAGGCTACGACGTTCCTCATCGGTGAATATTTCGAAGAGGAGATGCGAAACAACCCAGTGTTCACTGTGGCTGATGGGCTCTTCTGGCTTTCGCAGAGTGTCGAGAGAAACTCGATCGTGAGGAAGATACAGATTATGAAGCTCCGAGGCCAAGCTTCGGTGCCAGGGCTTCACACCTTTCGTATCGGCGGCTCCGGCCTGCAGATCTTTCCGCGCACGTTCGGACTCGAGGGAAAGAGCGTGATTGAGCGATCGGGGCGCCGGCTGTCTACTGGGATACCGGAGCTCGACACAATGCTCGGAGGAGGGGTCCCCGAAGGAGATAGTATCTTGGTCGCCGGACCATCTGGTACCGGAAAGTCTGTTATCGCAAGTCAGTTCATCGCCGCGGGCACGAGTGCAGGGGAACCGGGAATAATTGCGGTCTTCGAGGAACGACCTCAAGCCTTTACAGGTCGGGCCGCGAGCCTCGGTTTGGATCTCGATACACCTCAGAGCGATGGCTTGCTCAAAGTTCTCTACCTTCGCCCCCTTGATCTTTCGGTTGACGAGACCTTACAGGAACTTCTCGATGCGGTGAAAGCGGTGGGCGCCAAACGCATCGTTATCGATTCGTTGGCCGGTTTCGAAATGGCACTTGCCCCCGCTTTTCGGCAGGATTTTCGAGAGTCGCTGTATCGGATGATCGGTGCCTTGACCGGAACGGGAGCTACAGTGATGAGCACGGTCGAATTAACTGAATCCTTCACGGATCTGCTCTTCAGCCCCTATGCGATCTCTTTTCTGACCGACGATATAATTAGGCTGCGGTATGTCGAAATTGATGGAGCTCTGCATAAGATCCTAGCAGTGGTCAAAATGCGTGGCGGACATCATAGTAAGGAGCTTCGGGAGTACACTATCACCGATGCGGGCTTGGAGATCGGTGAGTGCCCTCGAGGCCTACGAGGTCTGATAACGGGCGTGCCTATGCGCGTAGACTCTCCCAGCTCAAAGTAGGCTTGTTTATCGACAAAAGAGAGAGGCTTATGCAAAGCGAGGCGCACGAGAGTGGTGAACAGCCAAGGTATGCCAGCGACACGTTGATTGATCCACAGGCTCTGTGGAACCTCTATAAACACCGAACACAATTCTCACCACTACCTCTCGTCATCACAGAAGGCCCACGACACATTATCCGATACGCAAACCCAGCCTTTTGCGCCTTGTCTGGAAAGAGGCAAGCTGAGCTTCAAGGTTTTCCCTTTGCCAAGGCTGTGCCCGAGGCTTCGAACAATCAGTGCTTAGCTCTCCTTGATCGGGTTTTTAAGACGAGAACCCATGAAAAGCTCGCTGATCAGCTTCACATTCGCGAATCTGCTAGCCCACGCTATTGGACCTATGACGTGTGGAGCCTTATGGAAGACCAGGGGCCGATTTCAGGCCTCATGATTCATATCTCTGACACCTCGGACGCGGCGCATGATCGAAAGACGACAGCAGACATAAGCGAAGCGCTGCTACTGTACGGTCTTAAGCAAATGGATGTTGCGGACGAGTCGCAGGGTGCTTACTCAAGATTGTCGCTCGCGATACGAGAGACGGAACATCGAGCAAAGAACAGTCTTCAAACCATTAGTGCTGTTCTTGGAATGCTCATGGCGGCTAATCCAGACGCTGTTCCTGGCATAGAGCTGGCCAAATTGCAGATGCACATCCGGACCATTGGAGCGATGAACTCGCTGCTCTCTTTCCTCGACGTCAAGGGCGTCGGCCCGGCAAAGGTGTCAGTACGCGCGACTTTGCAAGAGTTATTGCCGATGTGGCAGGCGATAGTCGGGTCGGGAAGGTTTCAGTGGAGCTGCGACGATCTGGAGATCTCGGTCAAGAGCTGCACATCACTGGCCACAATCATCAATGAACTCGTGTGTAACTCCGTCAAGCATGGTGCCAAGGCAATTACGCTCACCTTGATAAATGCTGGCGACACGGCCACACTCGAGGTGGTCGATGACGGACCTGGATTCCCGCCGGATTTCAAACTCCAGGACTCTCCAAGTTTCGGCTTGAAGTTCGTGGAAACCGTGGTACAGACGGAAATCAAAGGCACGATCGTCTATGGCGGTGCACCCAATGGCGGTGCATCGATTAAAATTACCTTTCCAATATCCACGAATTGAGCCGTGCGCGGCTCGAGCTTGATGCGTTGATTGATAGGAAAATTAATTGATTCCCGAGTTATCTCAAACATCTAAATAGTCCAGATGGTCATCTGCGTGGTCAGTAGGCGTTAGCATCTGGTGTTGCGCGGGCAGCTACTGTGCCACTCGTGGCACGACCACTTCCCGGCATGCCCATGCGGGCGATCTCGAGCGCTTCCGTACCGCAGCGTTGTCCGAGATCGCCAGTCATTTGGTCCCTCCTCTGTCGCCGGTAGACTGGGAGCCCCCCACTTGGTCAGCGGAGCCGATAAAGTTTGCGATTCAGAGCTTCCTTAGCACTCTTCCTGCTCTTGTTGTGCTCTGTGTTGGTATTCATGGCGATAAGAATCAGCCACCACTTCTTGAGAGGTTCTCACAAGTAGGATCGTGAGAGCGGATGGGGGGTGTCGTAACAGCAGGTCTCGCCATAAGATAGAGAACTGTGACGGTCCAACGCTTTTCTACTAAAACTAGGAGAAAGCTGCTCGGTGGAATAGGGCTCTCTGCCCTATTTTTACTCCTCGCAGCTTTGTTGCTCCGGGCGCAGCTCCTTTCGGAGCTCGAGACGCGAAGCTGGGATTGGAGATTGAGGTACATCGCCGATCCCAAGTCCGCTGATCCGTCGATCAAAGTGATAACGATCGATCAATCGTCGCTCGAGCGCATGGCAGCCGAGGAGAATAGCTCGTGGCCGTGGCCCAGAGAGCTCTACGTTCCGATCGTCGAGTTTTTGAAAGTAGCCGGTGCCAAAGGGGTCGCATTCGATATCCTTTATTCAGAGCGATCCCATTTTTCGGTGCATGACGACCGGGCCTTTGCAGATAGCTTTGCGGGTACGATGCCGGTGGTCTTAGCAGGAGCGATCCGGTCTGCGAAATTCACCGTGAACAATCCCGATCTGTCACTGTTCATGCAACGGCAACAGAAGCTTTACGGCACTGGCCAGCCCCTTGGATTCGAGAGGCTCGTGTCTACGAAGGTGCCGGATATCGCGTTGCCGATCGGAGAGTTCATCGAGGCAGCACATGCTGTTGGAAACGTGACGATTCCGAACGACAGTGACGGAGTTTTTCGACATATGCTCCCGGGTGCTAGGGTAGGAGAAGCCCCGATACTGTCGCTGCCTTTCGCTTTGCTCAGGGCGGTAGATCCCGCTCGCGAGCTTGACGTGACGCGCTTGAATTCGAGAGGCGAGTTCACGATAAAATTTTCAGGCCCTGCGCGTACCTACCGGACGTATTCTCACTACGGCATTCTTCGTAGTTTTCAGGCGCTCTCGGAGGGTAAAACCCCTATTATTCCGCCAGCAGAGTTCAAGGATAGCTATGTTTTCGTGGGTATGGATGCTCCAGGACTGTTGGATCTCCGTCCGATCCCCCTCTCGCGAAGCTTTCCTGGGGTGGAGTACCACGCCAACGCTCTCGACAATGCTCTGCACAATACGTTCATTCGCGAGACCTCTCTCTCGGTCAATCTTCTTTTCGTGGCGCTGTTCCTCGTGATAGGGACCTTTGGCACTCTCTTCGTCACCACCCCGATCAAACAAGCGTGCTTTGCTTTGGGGGTTCCCAGCTTTCTCTTCGCGGCGACATTTTTTGCGGCTGGGCAGGGTTTCTGGGTTCCGCTAATGGTCCCGCTGCTCTGCTCCTGTGGGGCCATGGGCGCTGCGTTTGCGTATCAGTATCAACTGGAGGGACGTGACAGTCGCTTCCTGAGGAACGCCTTCCAGTTTTACCTCAGCCCACAGTTGATTACCCGCATCATTGAGGACTCTTCGGCCCTCTCGCTCGGTGGAGAGCGCAAGGAACTCACGGTGTTCTTCTGCGACATCGAAGGTTTCACCAAGATGTCGGAATCGCTCGATGCGCAGGTCATGGGACTTTTCCTCAACGAATTTCTCTCCGAGATGACCACGATAATCCTCGAACATCAGGGCACGGTGGACAAATATATCGGGGATGCGATCGTGGCCTTTTGGAACGCTCCGGTAAGCGTAGCAGAGCATCCTACCTTGGCTGTCAGGAGTGCGGTCGAGTGTCAGAGGCGGATCCGCGAGCTTCAGGATTCGTTTCGCAAGCGCTTCGGGGTCCAACCGGCGCTTCGAATAGGATTAAATACTGGGTTCTTGAGTGTCGGCAACTTCGGATCGCGAGAGCGATTCAACTATACGGTGATCGGTGATGTGGCTAACGTCGCATCGCGCCTGGAGGGTGCCAACAAGTTCTTCGGTACCAAGATCATGGTGTCTGAAAATACCTTCGAGCGATTGCCTTCTGAGATCCCCTGCAGAAAGATAGGAAAGATTCGAGTGGTAGGTCGTACCGAGTGCCTGAGCGTGTACGAACCGCTGGTCGATTCCGATCCCGATGAGCTGGGGACGTGGAATTCGGTGTTGCAGCTTCTCGACAGTAATCAGCTCGAAGAGGCTCGAAAGATGCTTGCCCGTTTGCCAGCCTGTAAGCTGCACACGATCTATCTCGAACGTATCGCACTACTCGAGTCGAGTGGGCAGCGCTGGGATGATGTTTGGAATCTTACTGAGAAGTAGGGG